>CAZZMD010000015.1:0-81997 GCA_964655355.1 uncultured bacterium | reverse complement strand
AGTGATGCAAAATCCGGTGTCTCCGTTGGGCGGTGAAATCTCGGTGTGGTTGGTCACCGCTTACGAGGCGTTGGGATTGCGAGAGAGTGCGCTGGAACTGTGCCGGAAGATTTGTCAGCATCCTGATTTCACGGTGCGGAAACAGGCGCGGCGATTGTTGGAAATTTTGGAAGCGCCGCAGCTCTCGCGCCCGAAGGATTGGATGAGCGAAATTCCAGATTTGTCTTCCTTAGACGAGGGCGATCGCACCCAGGTTCCCATTGCGCGGAACCCCAACAAATCGAAAAGCGTCAGGAGCGAGAAGCCGCCAGAACCCCCGTTACCGCCGGAGGAGCGCCGCTACAGTGAAACCTGGTTTTGGGCGATCGCGTTAGGGGTATTAATTGCTGGTTTGGCGGCGTGGGCGATTATCTAAGAGAGAGTTGGGGAAATTAGGACCATGGCTCAAAGCGTAACGATTCGAGCGGCTGAGTCGGCGGATTATGGGGCGATCGCTCAGGTCATCCTGGCTGCCTTTCCGGAGGAGGGGACCATCATTGTCGATTTGGTGAATGACCTGATCAAGGATCCCACTGCCCAGCCGGTTGTATCGCTGGTGGCGACCCTTCAAGGCGATCGCGGTGAAGAGATTGTGGGATATATCTTGTTTTCCAACGCTTGGTTGGACGGGGGCGATCGCTCAGAATCCATCACCATGCTGGCTCCCCTCTGCGTCCATCCCACTTATCAAAAACAGGGCATTGGTGGACAACTGATTGAAGGGGCTGTCCAACAATTAACGGCATTGGGAGTCGAGTTAGCTTTTCTGTTGGGCTATCCCAGCTACTATCCCCGGCATGGCTTTTCCCCAGCGGGACAACAGGGATTTGAGCCCACCTATCCCGTCCCCGAAAAAGATGCAGACGCCTGGATGCTGCGAGAAATTAAACCTGGGGCTGCGGAATTGCGATCGGGCAAGGTAATTTGCGCGGATGCCCTCAATGAACCTCAGCATTGGCAGGAATGATTGAGTGAGAAGTCTATATTGCTCTGGATCCTCTCTTTCTAGTTTGCTTTGCTAGAATCTGTACATGATTCAATTTTGGTGAGGTAGATCGATGAGCGATGCCGTTGTTGAACCTATAGTCAAGGCTGCTCAGGTGCAAAATGCGGCTTCAGTATGTGAGCACTTGAATGCCTATCTTAGGTCTGTAAACAAGTTAACAGAAGAGAAGGACTACGAAATGGCCTTCTGCTATTTTCAGGGTGAAAGCGAGGTGATTGTTGATCCAGATGGCATTAATCCGTTGGAAGCATGCTTGGTTATACTGAGCGGCCGCACGGATGCTGGAAATTTAGTTACTAAAGTGCAACACGTTACAACTCTCGAGCTCTTCTGCCGAAGAATTCCAAAACGCCAGCACGGTTAATGATGCGCGGTGGTAATGTTCTGGGATCAGGCAACGAGTGAGCAGAATTGTTCATTCTGGTGCTTTTGGGATGGGGCGTTCCGAAACTCCTTTAAACTGATTAACGTCGTTTTTGAAAAATCTGGTGGCTTGGATTTGCCCTAGCCCCCCTCCCTAGCCCATGCCCGCATTTTTGTTTGAAGTCGGTACCGAAGAACTCCCCGCTAGTTTTGTCGCTCAGGCGATCGCCCAGTGGAAAACGTTGATTCCTGAGAGTCTTAAGGAAGCGAATTTGGCGGTGGAGTCGATTCAGTATTTCGGGACGCCTCGACGGTTGGCGGTGTTGATTGAGGGGTTGCCGGAGCGGCAGCCGGATAAGGACGAGGAGATTAAGGGACCACCGGCAAAGGCGGCGTTTCGGGATGGGGAACCCACGAAGGCGGCGATCGGGTTTGCCAAAAAATATGGGGCGACGCCAGATGCCCTAGAGGTACGTCCGACGGAGAAGGGAGAATTTGTTTTTCTGAAGCATTTTTTGGCGGGGCGGACGACGGCGGAGCTGTTGCAGGAGTTGGCGCCCCAGTGGGTTTTGGATTTGGAAGGCAAGCGGTTTATGCGTTGGCGGGATGGGGAGTTGCGATTCCCTCGCCCGATTCGCTGGTTGGTGGCGCTGTTGGAGGACCAGGTGGTGCCGGTGGCTCTGACGGTGCGAGCGGCGGCTGATGGTCGTGAAGAATTGACGGTGACGAGCGATCGCCATTCCCAGGGGCATCGAGTTCTACATCCGGAGCCGATTTCTTTTTCTACGGCGACGAATTATGTGGACGGGCTGCGATCGGCATCGGTATTGGTGTCTCCCCAGGAGCGTGAGGGCTTAATTGTCGAGCAAATTAAGGCGGCGGAAGCTGAATTGGGCGGCACCATTGAAATTGATGGGGACCTGCTGGCGGAAGTGCGCGATCTGACGGAATTCCCCACGGCGGTGATCGGCAAGTTCGACGATGAGTTTTTGGAGCTGCCGCCGGAGGTGATTATCACGGTGATGGTGACCCACCAGCGGTATTTTGCGGTGGCGGAAAAGGATAATCCCGCCAAACTGCTGCCTAATTTTGTGGCTATTTCCAATGGTGATCCCGCCAAGTCGGATATCATCGCTGCCGGTAATGGTCGGGTGATTCGGGCGCGCCTAAACGATGGTCAATTCTTCTACGATGCGGACCTCAAACAGTCCCTGGAAACCTATTTGGCGGAACTGGAAAAGGTTACCTTCCAGGATAAGTTGGGCTCCATGGCAAAGAAGGTCGATCGCATGGTGGCGTTGGCGGAATTGCTGTGCGATCGCCTCAATATCACTGGCGACAACAAAACCATTGCTCTGCGCGCCGTCAAGCTCGCCAAGGCGGACCTGGTGACCCAAATGGTCAAGGAATTCCCGGAACTCCAGGGGATCATGGGTGAAAAATATGCTCGCGCGGGTGGTGAAGAAGAAGCAGTGGCGATCGCCATTGGAGAACATTATTTACCGAAGGGCGCGGGCGATGCCCTGCCCCAAAGTGAAGCTGGTCGGATTGCAGCCCTGAGCGATCGCCTGGATACCCTGACCGCCCTCTTTGGCATCGGCATTATCCCGAGCGGTTCCTCCGATCCCTTTGCATTGCGTCGGGCGGCCAATGCGATCGTCAATATCCTGTGGGATGCGGAATACAATCTGGACCTGGCGGAATTGACCGAGGCAGCCATTGGCGATGCTCCCGAAAATGGTGACGCGGTGGACCAGGTGAAAAACTTCTTTGGGCAGCGTTTCCAAACCCTATTGCAAGAAGAGCAAAATATTGACTATGACCTGGTGAATAGCGTCCTAGGCGATTTGGAGGGCGATCGCGACAGTCTCCAGCGGGCATTGCAAAATCCCCTGGATACCCTGGTTCGCGCGCAGTTCCTACAGACCCTGCGGGGGGATGGGCGCTTGCAGGAAATTTACGCAACGATCAACCGGGCAGCGAAATTGGCAAAGAAAGGAGATTTGGCGGGGGATGTGCTTGATCCCAGTACCTGCGTAGATCCCGCGAAATTTGAACAGCCCTCGGAAAATGCCCTGTGCGATCGCCTGCAATCCCTAGTGCCAATGGTTCAAGACGCCCGCGCCAGTCAAAACTACGACAAGGTCGTCGAAGCGCTGCAATCCCTTGCCCCCATCGTCACCGACTTCTTCGACGGTGAGCATAGCGTGATGGTGATGGCGGATGACCCCGCCATTCAGAAAAATCGCTTGAATCTCTTAGGTCTGCTGCGCAACCAAGCCAATATCCTTGGGGACTTTAGTTTGATTGTTAAAGGCTAGTCGCTCGGGGACTGTTGAGACACTTACCGAAAGTGCTGCTGATCCTTGTGGGGACTGGGCTTGAGGCGATCGCTCAGTCTCCCGTCAAAGGCTTCCTAGAGATCCCCAAAAAATAGATCAAAATAAATTGGACATTTGGTCAATCTGTCTCTACTATTGTAAATCGTCGCCGAAATTCGGAATCGCTGCCAGCTAATGGTACGAGACATGGATTCCGATGACAGATACTGAGCAGATCTCTTGAAGGCAACCCCTTGCACAACAGGATCATTGCTTAAGTCTGGGCGCAAAAGCTGTATTTCTAGATACCTAGCAAAGTTACAGCGACCAAGCTTTCCAACAGCTTGCTATAGCGATCGCAAAACATGCTGGCCCTAGCGGGTTCGCACTCTCCCCGAGCGGGAGGGCGCAGTCAGCATTGAGTGGTTTGCTGCAAGTGAACGGGAATCCCTCAGGCGTTGTCTGTTTGTCTGGCAATTCAGGCTGACAACTCAGACCGCAACGCCTTAACTTCAAACGCAAACAAGGAGAGAGTTCCATGTCTCTTGGCATTCTCGGAACTAAATTGGGCATGACCCAAGTTTTTGATGACACGGGTCGGGCCATTCCCGTCACGGTCGTCCAAGCGGGTCCCTGCACCGTCACCCAACTCAAAACCAAAGAGACGGATGGTTATACCTCCGTTCAAATTGGCTTCGACGAAGTGGCTGAGAAAAAGCTATCGAAGGCGGAACGGGGTCACCTCGCGAAGTCCGGCGGCAATCTTCTGCGTCATTTGCGGGAATATCGCCTCGACGATGTTTCCACCTATGAGTTGGGTCAAGCCATCACTGCCGACATCTTTGAGGAAGGTCAGGTGGTAGACGTTGCTGGTATTAGCATTGGTCGCGGTTTCGCCGGTTACCAAAAGCGCCACAACTTCCAACGGGGACCGATGTCCCACGGTTCTAAGAACCACCGTGCTCCCGGTTCCATCGGTGCCGGTACCACCCCCGGTCGGGTCTACCCCGGTAAGCGGATGGCGGGTCATATGGGTGCTGTGCGGAAAACCATTCGCAAGCTACAGGTGGTTCGCGTGGATGCTGAGAAAAACCTGTTGCTGATTAAGGGCGCAGTCCCTGGCAAGAGCGGCAACTTGTTGAGCATCGTGCCCGCAAATCTGGTTGGTCGTAAAGGATAGAGCCCAACGGTTAGGGTTGTGCCCCGACGGCAGACCCGCCGCTAATGGAGTGGAACATGGTTAACTGCATCGTTAAAAGCTGGGATGGCGGAGACGCCGGAAAGGCTGAATTCAATTTAAAAGTTGCCCGCGAAGAAACCGCGAGTCACGTGGTTCACCGGGCACTGGTTCGTCAATTGGCCAACGCTCGCCAAGGCACCGCGAAAGCGAAGACTCGGTCTGAAGTGCGCGGTGGTGGCCGTAAGCCCTGGCGTCAGAAGGGTACTGGTCGCGCCCGTGCGGGTTCGATCCGGTCTCCCCTCTGGCGGGGTGGTGGTGTCATCTTTGGGCCTCAGCCTCGGGATTACTCCATCAAGATGAACAAGAAGGAGCGCAAGATTGCCCTGGCAACGGCGTTCCAAAGCCGGTCTGAGGAATTGGTGGTGGTCGAAGATTTCGCCACTGAGTTGGAGAAGCCGAAGACCAAAGTTTTGTTGGCGGCTCTGGAGCGGTGGGGCGTCAGCGCGGACTCCAAAGTGTTGTTGGTGCTCGGGGAGCGTGACGAGAAGATTTATCTGTCCTCTCGGAATGTTCCGAACCTGAAGGTTCTCATTGCCGACCAGCTCAACGTGTACGATTTGCTCCACGCGGATCAGGTTGTTGCCACGGCTAGTGCGATCGCGAAGATCCAGGAGGTATACGGTGTCGCTTAAAACCAAAACTCGCTTAGATGCCCGCCAGTTAGCGGATATTATCCGCCGCCCCATCATCACCGAGAAGGCGACCCAACAACTGGAATTCAATAAGTATGTGTTCGAGGTAGCCCCCAAGGCCACCAAGACCGACATCAAAGCGGCGATCGAGCAACTGTTTGACGTCAAAGTCATCAAGGTGAATTCCTTTAACCCGCCCCAGAAAAAGCGCCGGGTTGGTCAATTCATCGGTCACCGTGCCCATTACAAGCGTGCCGTCGTCACCTTGGCTGAGGGCAGTTCCATCGAGTTATTCCCCGAAGTTTAGGTTTGCAAGGATAGCTAATTATGGGCATTCGTTCTTATCGGCCATATACGCCAAGTACCCGACAGGCGACGGTTTCTGACTTCGCGGAAATTACTCGCGGTAAGCCAGAAAAGTCCCTGACTAAGGGGCACCACCGTAAAAAAGGTCGCAACAACCGTGGTGTAATCACCAGCCGCCGTCGGGGTGGTGGCCACAAGCGCCGGTATCGTCAAATCGACTTCCACCGGAACAAACTCAATATTCCCGCCAAGGTCATCTCCATTGAGTACGACCCCAACCGGAATGCGCGCATCGCCCTGGTGGAATACCAGGATGGCGAGAAGCGCTACATCTTGGCACCCGCTGGGCTCCAGGTCGATGACCTGGTCCAGGCAGGCTCCGGTATTCCCATTGAAGTGGGTAATGCCATGCCGTTGTCCGAGGTTCCCTTGGGTACCGTCGTCCACAATGTGGAGCTGACGGCCAAGAAAGGGGGCCAAATCGTTCGGTCCGCCGGTGCCGGTGCACAGGTGGTCGCGAAGGAAGGCGACTACGTCACCTTGAAGATGCCTTCGACTGAGGTGCGGATGGTTCGCAAAGAGTGTTTTGCGACCATCGGTAACGTCGGTAACGCTGAGATTCGCAACCTGAGTTTGGGTAAAGCGGGTCGCAGCCGTTGGAAGGGGCGTCGTCCCAAGGTCCGTGGTAGCGTCATGAACCCGGTGGACCACCCGCACGGTGGTGGTGAGGGTCGCGCGCCCATTGGTCGCAGCGGTCCGGTTACCCCCTGGGGTAAGCCAACGTTGGGTTATAAGACCCGCAAGCGTAAGAAAGCCAGCAGTTCCCTGATTGTGCGCCGTCGTCGTAAGACGTCCAAGCGCGGACGGGGTGGACGTAACGCTTAAGGCTCGGTCCTTAATCGTTGGGCTTACGCGGGTCGAAATTGCCCGATTTAATCTTGTTCTTCCCTAGGTGTAACTAAACGCTTATGGCTCGTTCACTGAAAAAAGGACCGTTTGTCGCAGACAGTTTGCTGAAGAAAGTCGAGGCAATGAATGCGAAAGGCGACAAGCAGGTCATTAAAACTTGGTCTCGTGCCTCGACAATCCTGCCGCAGATGGTAGGCCACACGATCGCCGTTCACAACGGTCGCCAGCATGTGCCGGTGTACGTGAGTGAGCAGATGGTGGGCCACAAGTTGGGAGAGTTCGCTCCCACCCGTACCTTCCGCGGTCACATCAGAGATAAGAAGGGCCGGAAGTAGGCGTAAGGAGCATTAGCTATGTCTGAAATTAAAGCAACAGCGCGCTACATTCGCATGTCCCCTCGGAAGGTGCGTCGGGTGCTGAATCAAATTCGCGGACGGAGTTATGCAGAGGCTCTGGTGATTCTGGAGTTTATGCCCTACCGCGCCTGCGAACCGGTTCTGAAGGTGCTGCGGTCCGCCGTGGCCAACGCAGAACATAACGAAGGTTTGGATCCCCGGACGTTGGTGGTCAGCACCGCGTTTGCGGACCAGGGGCCTTCCCTGAAGCGGTTCCGTCCCCGTGCCCAAGGCCGTGCGTATCAGATCCGCAAGCCGACCTGTCACATCACGGTGGCAGTGGCTGAGGCTTCGGCTGCCTAGGCGAGTAAGAAGTACTGGAACTGATAAACACACGGACTTAAAACATGGGACAGAAAATTAATCCGGTAGGTTTCCGCCTCGGTATTACCCAGGAGCACCGCTCTCGCTGGTTTGCCGAAGGAACCCGTTATCCGGAGCTTCTTCAGGAAGATCACAAAATCCGCGCCTACGTGGATAAGAACCTCAACAGCGCTGGCATCTCCCAGGTGCGCATTGAGCGGAAAGCCGACCAGATTGATCTGGAAGTGCATACCGCTCGCCCCGGTGTTGTTGTGGGTCGCGGTGGTAGCGGCATTGAAAGCCTGCGCGCCGGTCTCCAGGATTTGCTGGGGAGTCGCGATCGCCAAATCCGCATCAATGTGGTGGAAGTGGCCCGCGTCGACGCCGATGCCGTTCTGATTGCTGAGTACATCGCTCAACAGTTGGAGCGCCGGGTTTCCTTCCGTCGGGTGGTGCGCAACGCCATTCAACGGGCCCAGCGGGCCGGCATTGAGGGCATCAAGGTGCAAATCAGCGGCCGGTTAAACGGGGCTGAGATTGCCCGGAGCGAGTGGACCCGCGAAGGTCGCGTTCCCCTGCATACCCTGCGGGCGGACATCGACTACGCCTATCGCACCGCCAAAACCATCTACGGAATCCTGGGCATCAAAATCTGGGTATTCAAGGGTGAAATCATTCCGGGGCAGGAAAATCTTTCCAAGCCCAACACTGCTCCCCCCCGTCGTCGCCAACCGCGTCGTCGTCAGCAGTTTGAAGACCGTTCCAACGAGGGGTAGACCTTAAATGCTAAGTCCAAAGCGTACTAAATTCCGCAGGCACCACCGGGGTCGCATGCGGGGAATGGCAACCCGAGGGAACAAGCTGAATTTCGGCGACTTCGGATTGCAAGCGACGGAATGTGGTTGGATTACGTCTCGCCAAATTGAGGCCGGACGTCGAGCCATGACCCGTTATATCCGCCGGGGCGGAAAAATCTGGATTCGGATTTTCCCCGATAAGCCGGTCACCATGCGGGCAGCAGAAACCCGGATGGGTTCCGGTAAGGGTTCCCCTGAGTTCTGGGTTGCCGTGATCAAGCCCGGTCGCATGCTGTACGAAATGAACGGCGTGTCTGAAGAGGTGGCCCGCGAAGCGATTCGTTTGGCGTCCTTCAAGATGCCCGTGAAGACCCAATTCGTTCGCAAGGAGGATGCATAGCATGGCCCTTCCTAAGGTTGAGGATGTCCGTCAGCTCAGCGATGCGGAATTGTCGGATCGGGTGGTTGCCGTTAAACAGGCGTTGTTTGAGTTGCGGATGAAGCGCTCAATTCGCCAAGAGGTGAAGCCCCACGAGTTCAAGCATCTTAAGCATGAGCTGTCCCAGTTGTTGACGGTGGAGCACCAACGTAAGCAGAGTGCATCGCCCGCTGCTAGTGCTTCCGATTCAGAGCCCAGTTCTGCAGAGGCTAGCTCTACTGAGACTAGTGCTTCAGAGCCCAGTTCTACAGAGCCCAGTTCTACAGAGGAGTAATGCCCCATGGCAGTTAAAGAGCGCGTTGGCGTGGTCGTCAGCGACAAAATGCAAAAAACGGTGGTGGTGGCGGTGGAAAACCGGGCTGCTCACCCGAAGTACGGCAAGATTGTGGTCCGTACGCGGCGCTATAAGGCCCATGACGCAGAGGACCAGTGCAAGGTGGGTGATCGCGTAAGAATTCGCGAAACCCGCCCCATGAGCCGGACCAAGCGTTGGGCGATCGCCGACATCCTAGAAATGTCTCCGAGGTAACGAGCCATGATTCAACAGGAGAGTTATTTAAACGTTGCGGATAACAGCGGTGCCCGCAAAATCATGTGTATCCGCGTCGTCGGTGGCGGTAATCGCCGCTATGGCCGGGTCGGTGATGTGATCATCGGTGTTGTCAAGGACGCCCTGCCCAACATGGCAGTGAAGCGCTCCGACGTGGTTCGTGCCGTTATCGTGCGCACCAAGAAGAATATCCGCCGTTCCAGTGGGATGAGCATTCGGTTTGATGACAACGCTGCGGTGTTGATCAATCCGGAAGGCAACCCTCGGGGCACCCGGGTATTCGGCCCCGTGGCTCGGGAGCTGCGCGATAAGAATTACCTGAAGATTGTTTCGCTTGCGCCGGAGGTTCTCTAATGAAGAAAGGCACCAAGCTCAACAAAAATGGCAATCCCCTTCGCCACAAAATGCATGTGAAGAAGGGCGATACGGTCCAGGTGATCACCGGTCGCGATAAGGGCAAAGTTGGCGAGATTCTTGCCATCTTCCCTAAGAAGAGCGCCGTGGTCGTGGAAGGTGTGAATCGCAAGACGAAGCACATCAAGCCCACCCAGGAAGGGGAGTCCGGTCGCATTGAGACCACGGAGTTTCCCATCCACAGCTCCAACGTCATGCTCTACTCCAAGGCGGAGAAGGTGGCCAGTCGGGTCAGCTATGTCTTGGATGAGAACGGTCGCAAGGTTCGCAAGTTGAAGAAAACAGGCGAGATTATTGACTAAGCTCCCACGGGTGTGTGGGCGGCGGTCAGGATACAGGCGACTGCCCTGATTGGTCCGTTTCCAGCCCTTGGGATGCCCCAGAGAATAGCTATGGCATCACGACTCAAAACCTACTACCAAGAGACGGTTCTACCGAAGCTCACGGAAGAGTTTCAGTATACGAACCTCCACCAAGTGCCCAAGCTCACCAAAATCACGGTGAACCGTGGTTTGGGCGAGGCGTCCCAAAACGCAAAGGCTTTGGAATCCTCCCTGAAGGAGTTGGCGACCATTACCGGACAACAGCCGGTGGTGACCCGCGCGAAAAAGGCGATCGCGGGTTTCAAGTTGCGCGAAGGCATGCCCGTGGGTCTGAAGGTGACCCTCCGGGCTGACCGGATGTACGACTTCCTGGACCGGCTGGTGAACCTGTCGCTGCCTCGCATTCGCGATTTCCGCGGCATCAGTCCCAACAGCTTCGACGGTCGGGGCAATTATTCCCTGGGTTTGAAAGAGCAGTTGATTTTTCCCGAAGTGGAATACGACAGCATCGATCAGATTCGCGGGATGGATATTTCAATCATTACGACCGCAAACACAGACGAGGAAGGCCGCGCCTTGCTAAAGGCATTTGGTATGCCCTTCCGGGAGAAATAATGGCAGCGTTGCAAGGAGCTCACCATGGCAGTTAACGATCCCATCGCAGATATGCTGACTCGCATCCGTAATGCGAGTATGGCGCGACACCAGACCACCCAGGTGCCGGCGACGAAAATGACCCGCAGCATTGCCGCGGTGTTGGAAGCAGAAGGTTATGTCGGCACCGTTGAGGAGTCCGGTGAGGGCATCAATCGGGCTTTGACCATTGGGTTGAAGTACAAGGGCAAGCAGCGCCGGCCGATTATTACCACCGTGAAGCGGGTGAGTAAGCCCGGTTTGCGGGTGTATTCGAACCGCCGGGATTTGCCCCGCGTGCTCGGGGGCATTGGTATCGCCATCATTTCCACGTCCAGCGGCATTATGTGCGATCGCGACGCTCGGAAACAGGGCGTGGGCGGCGAAGTTCTGTGCTACGTCTGGTAGGACTTCTAGGGCTTTCAGCGAGCTTTTAACAGGCTTTCAACCACTGTAGATTTAGGAGGATCTATTAGTCATGTCACGGATTGGTAAACAGCCAGTACCGATTCCCGGCGGCGTTACGGTGACCTTAAACGGTCAAAACGTGACGGTGAAGGGACCGAAGGGAGAGCTAAAGCGGGAATTTCCCCCCGAGGCCACGTTTGAGCAGGACGGCAGTGAAGTCAATGTGAAGCGCATTGATGATTCCCGGGTGGCGCGCCAGCGCCATGGGCTGTGCCGGTCCCTGTTCGCCAACATGGTGGAAGGGGTTTCGAAGGGGTTTGAGCGCAAGCTGGAAATCCAAGGGGTGGGTTATCGGGCCCAGGTGAAGGGGACGACCTTGAACCTGAGTGTGGGCTATAGCCACCCGGTGGATATCCCCGCCCCCGACGGCATTCAGTTCGCCGTTGAAGGCAACACGAACGTCACGGTCAGCGGCATTGATAAGGAGTTGGTGGGTAATACCGCCGCCCGTATCCGTGCGATACGTCCCCCGGAGCCCTTTAAGGGTAAGGGTATTCGCTACCAGGGCGAGCACGTCAGACGTAAAGCTGGTAAGACAGGTAAGAAGTAATGAAGCAAGGTCGTAAGTCATTAACGCAGCGACGCCATCGTCGGGTGCGGCGCAAGATTGCGGGGACGGCGGATCGTCCTCGGTTGTGTGTGTTTCGATCGCACCAGCATATTTATGTGCAGGCGGTCGACGATGCGGCTCAGCATACCCTCGCCGCAGCTTCCACCCTGGATCCGGATATCCGTGAGAAGCTGGAGACTGGCCGTGACCAAGCGGCATCGGCTGCCGTTGGACAACTGGTGGCGGAGCGTCTGAAGGGTAAAGGCATTTCCCAGGTCGTTTTTGATCGCGGTGGCAATCTCTACCACGGTCGGGTCAAGGCGTTGGCTGACGCTGCCCGTGAGGCTGGCCTGGAGTTCTAGGGATTTACCACAGGAATCAAACACAGGGATAAAAACAATGGCGAATCGTCGTAAGAAAGATCGCAATCGCGAAAAGGATTCGGAGTGGCAGGAACGGGTTGTCCAAATCCGCCGGGTCACCAAGGTGGTCAAGGGGGGTAAGAAACTTAGCTTCCGGGCGATCGTGGTGGTGGGCGATGAGAAGGGACAGGTCGGCGTTGGGGTCGGTAAGGCCGCTGACGTGATTGGTGCCGTGAAGAAGGGCGTTGCCGATGGCAAGAAGAGCCTGGTGACGGTTCCTTTGACCACTAATAATTCCATTCCTCACCCGTCCCAGGGTCGGGGCGGTGGTGCAGCGGTGATGATGCGTCCCGCATCTCCCGGTACCGGTGTAATTGCCGGTGGCGCTGTGCGTACCGTGTTGGAGTTGGCTGGGGTGAAGAACATTCTGGCGAAGCAATTGGGATCGGATAATCCTTTGAATAACGCCCGCGCTGCTTTGAATGCTCTGGGCTCCCTCCGGACCTTGGGCGATGTGGCGGCGGATCGGGGTGTTCCCATTGAAAAGTTGTATTCCAAGTAAGTCGCCAGTTAGGGCGATCGCTTTGGGATAAAGCCGATAAAACAGTGCGTTTAACAGCGCATTTAACGTTAGCGACCAGTATCAAGCTGAAGGTTCAGGAGTCTTGCCATGAGATTGGGAGATGCAAAGCCCCAAGAGGGGTCTAAACGCCGCCGCCGTCGGGTGGGCCGTGGTATTGCCGCCGGTCAAGGGGCAAGCTGTGGGTTTGGCATGCGGGGTCAGAAGTCCCGCTCCGGTCGGGGAACTCGCCCGGGTTTCGAAGGGGGACAAATGCCCCTGTACCGCCGGGTGCCGAAGTTAAAGCACTTTACGGTAATCAATCCGAAGAATTTCACCCTGATTAATGTGTCCGATTTGGCGGCATTGCCCGCTGGCACGACGGTGAATCTTCAGTTCTTGGTGGACGAAGGGGTTCTGACCACGGGCCAAGCACCTCTGAAGGTGTTGGGCGATGGTGAACTATCGGTTGCTTTGACCGTTGAAGCGGCTGCTTTCAGTAAATCTGCCCAGGCGAAGATCGAAGCGGCGGGGGGCACCTGCACTTTGGTCAAGTACGGCCCCGATAAGTGGGTGCGTTCTAAGTAACGCTCGCATTAGCGCTCTAAGTAATGTTCCTGCGGGAATGCTATTGGGATCAAGCTGGTACGATTGAGTTTTAACGGATTCTTTAGGTAAGCCGAGATGGTGGTCAGTCGCGATAGAAGCCCATCTGCTCAAGAAACGTTCGCACAGATGGCCCAAGCCGCTGGACTGCGCGGTCGTCTTCTTCTGACGATTGGCTTATTGGTTCTGGTGCGGTTAGGCATTTATTTGCCCATTCCCGGCATTGATCGGGCAATTTTTTCTGAGCGAATTTCTTCCAGTGGATTAGGGGGAATTGTTGGATTCCTCGATATCTTTTCTGGCGGGGGGCTCTCGGCCCTGGGTATTTTTGCCCTGGGTATTTTGCCGTTTATTAATGCCTCTATCATCATCCAGCTGCTGACGGCGGCGCTGCCTTCCCTGGAGGATCTGCAGAAGAATGAAGGGGAAGCCGGGCGACGGAAGTTGTCGCAGATTACCCGTTATGTGGCCCTGGGATGGGCGGTGATTCAAAGTGTGGGGATTTCCCTGTGGGTCTCTAGCTTGGGGGCTGCCATCACGCCGGGACCGGTGTTCATTGTGGAGACGGTGTTGGCTTTGACAGCCGGTTCCATGATGGTGATGTGGCTCGGTGAATTGATCACGGAGCGGGGCGTTGGTAATGGCGCGTCGCTGTTGATCTTTATCAATATTGTGTCCACGTTCCCGCGCTCGGTCGGGCAAACCCTTGAGCTGGCCCAAAGTGGCGATCGCGAGGTGGTGGGCGGCATTATTTTGCTGGTGCTGGCATTCTTGGCCACCATTGTCGGGATTGTGTTTGTCCAGGAAGGGGCGCGACGGATTCCCATCGTGTCTGCTCGCCGTCAGGTGGGACGCCGGGTGTACCAGGAGCGCAGCAGCTACTTGCCCCTGCGACTGAACCAGGGGGGCGTGATGCCCATCATTTTCGCGACGGCGGTGTTGGTATTGCCCGCGTCGTTGGCCCAGTTCACCAATAATCCGGTGCTGGCCCAGGTGGCGACCTACTTGAGTCCGACCGGGGTGACCCCTTGGCTCTACGCCTTGGTGTACCTGGCGCTCATTCTTTTCTTTAGCTATTTCTATGCGTCTTTGATCGTCAACCCGGTGGATATGTCCCAGAACTTGAAAAAGATGGGGGCCAGTATTCCCGGGGTCCGACCTGGACAGGCGACCAGTGACCGTATTCAACAGGTTTTGAATCGACTCACGTTCTTAGGGGCGGTATTCCTGGGATTGGTGGCGATCGTTCCCACTGCGGTGGAGAGCGCCACTAATGTCAGAACCTTCCAAGGACTGGGGGCGACTTCTTTCTTGATTCTGGTGGGGGTGGCGATCGACACCGCCAAGCAGATTCAAACTTATGTGATCTCTCAGCGCTATGAAGGCATGGTGAAGCAGTAATGCGTTTAATTTTTCTAGGACCACCGGGAGCGGGCAAAGGAACCCAGGCAGTGATTCTGTCGAAGTGGCTCAGCATTCCCCATATTTCGACGGGGGATATTTTGCGGGCTGCGGTTAAGAATCAGACGGAGCTTGGGGTGAAGGCCAAGTCCTTTATGGATAAGGGGGATTTGGTTCCTGATTCTCTGATCTTGGACATGATCCAGGAGCGTCTGAGTCAGCCCGATGCCGCAAACGGTTGGATCCTAGATGGTTTTCCGCGTACGGTTGCCCAGGCGGAACAGTTGGACGCCATGCTGACCGAGATGGGGCAGGGGTTTGATCGCATCCTGAGCCTGGAGGTTCCAGACGCGACGTTGGTGGAGCGTTTGCTCAGCCGCGGCCGCGATCAGGGACGGTCCGATGATACGGAGGCGGTGATTCGGCGACGGTTGGAGGTGTTCCACGAGTCGACGGCCCCGATTCTGAATTTCTATGGCGATCGCCCTCAACTGACGGTCGTCAATGGGGATGCGTCCCTGGAGGCGGTGAGCGATCTACTGAAGACCGCCATTCGTCCGCTGTCGAGTGTCTAGGGAATAACTCAAGCCATAGCCCGCGCCCGGCCTCGCTGTCGGGAACGGGCTTTTACTGTGGATGGGACTCAGTTTTGAGTTTGAGTTCGAATCTTTTTGAGTTCATCCTTGAGCCCATACCTTGAGCCCATACTGAGCCCATACTTTGTTGTTCTGAAGCAATTCGCTAGGAGACTCCACCTTGTCTAAGCAAGACCTGATTGAAATGGAGGGGACGGTTACAGAATCCCTTCCTAACGCGATGTTTCGCGTTGACCTCGATAACGGATTCAATGTCCTTGCCCATATCTCAGGCAAAATTCGCCGGAATTACATCAAAATTTTGCCCGGCGATCGCGTCAAGGTGGAGCTCACCCCCTATGACTTGACCAAGGGACGCATCACCTACCGCCTGAAAAATAAGCGGTAGGACTTTGCTTCCAATCCCTGTTACTCCTTGTCCGGCTAATCTTTGATTTGATTGACGGGTTGAGGGAGGCAGGGTAACATAAAGGGCTGGTACGTGCATATATGGCAATGGCATTGCCGCTGCGTGCCCTGTGGCAGCCCGCCCCCATCACATCATCATTACTGCACGAGGGAGATTTAGAAAAGTGGCACGAATTGCTGGCGTGGATTTACCCCGCGAGAAGCGCATCGAGATTGGCTTGACCTACATTTATGGAATCGGTCTATCGCGATCGCAGAAAGTATTGGCTGCAGCCGGTGTTAACCCTGACATCCGGGTTCGCGACTTGGCAGACGCTGACGTAGCTGCGCTGCGGGCGGAAGTGGAGCAGAACTACGAAATCGAAGGGGATCTGCGCCGTTGGGAAGCCATGAACATCAAGCGTTTGATGGACATCGGCACCTACCGTGGTCGTCGCCATCGGGCTGGGCTGCCGGTTCGGGGGCAGCGGACCCGGACGAATGCTCGTACCCGCCGTGGGGCTCGCCGGACCGTTGCCGGTAAGAAGAAGTAAGCTGCCGGTCATCTCACCATTTTTCTGCCTGTGGGACTGGTCCTTTGCCGGGGCTCAGCCTGAGGCTATTCCACATTCCAACCCCTATTCCAACCTGTAAACCTCCTGTCAGCCATGGCTAAGCAACCTGTTAAGCGTTCCGGATCCCGTAAGCAAAAGCGTCATGTCCCTAGCGGCGTCGCGCATATTCAATCCACCTTTAACAACACCATTATTACGATCACCGACCTGAAGGGGGACGTGGTCTCTTGGGCGTCGGCTGGTTCCAGTGGCTTTAAAGGGGCTAAGAAAGGTACTCCCTTTGCGGCTCAAACTGCCGCTGAGTCTGCCGCCCGCCGCGCCGTTGAGCAGGGTATGCGTCAAACCGAAGTGATGGTGACGGGCCCTGGGTCCGGTCGTGAAACGGCGATTCGGGCTTTGCAGGGAGCGGGGTTGGAGATCACCCTGATTCGGGATGTGACCCCGATTCCCCACAATGGCTGCCGTCCTCCCAAGCGTCGTCGCGTTTAAGGCGATGGTGAGGGGGATGGGTCGCTGCCCATTCCGACGAGGGTCGGGGAATTGCGTTTCTAATGTCTTGTCGGGGGGTGCCCTGGGTGAAGCGAGTTTAGTCCACTGGTGATTAAGCTTGTTTTGCTTTGGGACCGTTGGGGAGGACGCAGGTTGAAGGCGTCGATCGCTTTAGCAATTCTGTTGTTTGGTCTGGATTCGGATCAATGCCGCCTAGGTTAGGAGGGTATTGGTGAGGTCCTGTTGATTGGTTAGCACAAGCTGGGAGGCTATGTCGTGCCGCAGTTTCAGATTGAGTGTGTTGAGTCCAGCACTGAGAGCAGTCGTAATCAGTACAGTAAGTTTGTTCTGAGTCCGCTGGTGCGGGGTCAAGGGACGACTGTGGGCAACGCGTTGCGCCGGGTGCTGCTCGCTAACTTGGAGGGAACGGCGGTGACCGCGGTGCGGATCGCGGGGGTCAGCCATGAGTTTGCGACGGTGCCGGGGGTCCGAGAGGACGTTCTGGATATTCTGTTGAATATGAAGGAGCTGGTGCTGCGTAGCCATGCGGATGAGCCTCAGATTGGTCGCTTGCTCGTAAAAGGCCCGGCGGTGGTGACGGCGGATTTGTTTGATCTGCCCGCTGAGGTAGACGCAGTAGATCCGACCCAGTACATTGCGACTTTGTCCGAGGGGGCGACCCTGGAGATGGAGTTCCGCATTGAGCGCGGCCATGGTTATCGGGCGATCGAGCGGGGACAGGATGAGTCGTCGGCGATCGATTTTCTGCAAATTGACTCGGTGTTTATGCCGGTCCACAAGGTGAATTATTTTGTGGAGAAGGCCAGCATTGGCGAGAAGATTGAGGAGGATCGGCTGACCCTGGAGGTGTGGACCAATGGGGTGATTTCTCCCCAGCAGGCGTTGAGCGATGCGGCGGATACGCTGGTGGATTTGTTCAGCCCCCTGAAGGATTTCACCTTGGATGCTGCCCCCAGTGAGCAGAAGGAGAATCAGGATCCCAGCAGCCAGATTCCCATTGAGGAGTTGCAACTGTCGGTGCGGGCCTATAACTGCCTGAAGCGGGCTCAAATCAATACGGTGGCGGATTTGCTGGAGTTTACCCAGGAAGATCTGCTCGAAATTAAGAACTTCGGTCAGAAGTCGGCGGAAGAGGTGATTGAGGCGCTGCAACGGCGTTTGGGTATCACCCTTCCCCAGGAAAAAGCGGCTAAGGCTTAACAATAAGAGTCTTGTTAGGGGCTGATGATCCATTGGGGGTGATCAGCCCTACGTTTTTTGGTATTATGCACGTCTGTCTATTGCTATCAAAGTATTCCTAGGAACCATGCGCCATAGTCGTCGCGTCCCGAAACTAGGCAAGCCCGCTGATCAGCGGAAAGCCTTGTTACGGGCTCTTACTACTCAACTGATTCAAAACGGTCAGCTCAAGACTACGAAAGCACGGGCGAAAGCGGTGCGGTCTGAGGCTGAGCGGATGATTACTTTGGCTAAGGAAGGTTCCTTGGCCGCTCGTCGCCGGGCGATGGGATATATGTACGACAAGCAGTTGGTTCATGCCCTGTTTGCCGAGGCTCCCGCTCGCTATGGCGATCGCAATGGTGGTTATACCCGTATTCTGCGCACCGTGCCCCGTCGTGGTGACAATGCAGAGATGGCCATCATTGAGTTGGTGTAACGACTGGGTTAGCGGCGGCGGAGCTAGAGTGTCCTATGGTGTCATCCCAGCGCGTCGCATTGATGATTCAGTATGTGGGAACGCGGTTCCATGGTTGGCAGCGCCAGCCCAGTGACCGCAGTGTCCAGGGAGATATTGAAGATGCCATTGAATCTGTCTTAGGTCGTCCGACGGTGCTCCACGGCGCGGGACGAACTGATGCCGGGGTTCATGCCGCAGCGATGGTGGGACATTTTGATGCAATAGGCCCCATTCCAGCCCATCGTTGGGCGAGTGTTTTGAACTCGCGGTTGGCGGATGATGTGGTGATTCTGGCGTCGACGGCGGTGACCGATGATTGGCACGCTCGGTTTTCGGCTCTGTCACGGCGATATCGATATACCCTGTACACGGATTCGAAGCCGAATTTGTTCCTTGCGCCGTATACCTGGCATTATTACCAGGAGTCTCTGGATGTTGAGTTGATGCAGCAGGCTTTGAACCCTTTGGTGGGACGTCATCATTTGGCGGCGTTTCATCGGTCGGGCTCGGGTCGCCCCCATTCGTGGGTGGATGTGCATGAGGCTCAGTGTCAACGTCGAGGCGAAATTGTGGACATTGAAGTCCAGGCGAGTGGTTTCCTATACGGGATGATCCGCCTTTTAGTCGGGCAGCTTGTCCAGGTGGGACGCCGCATTCAATCGCCAGAAAGTTTTACGGAAATTTGGCAGCAGGAATGGCGCGATCGCGTTAAATATGCCGCTCCGGCCCGTGGGTTGTGCTTACTCAGGGTGGGTTATCCGGAGTCCCCGTTCCCCGAACGCATTAGCGCAAACGCCTTGCCCCAGTTTCTGGTTTCATCAGCGTCTTAGGGCTGTCTTCGGACCTTTTTAATTGCCCTTGTCCCTGATTGACCGTCTAGTTTTTTCCACCCCTAGTACGAGATCTACGAGATCATTTAGCGATCGCTATGACTAAAACCCACGTTCCTGCTGTAGATTCCATCGATCGCCGATGGTATGTCGTTGATGCTGAAGGTCAGCGTCTGGGCCGTCTCGCCTCCGAGGTTGCCTGCATTTTGCGCGGTAAGAATAAGCCCGAATACACCCCCCACATGGACACCGGCGATTTTGTCGTGGTGATCAATGCGGAAAAGATTGCGGTGACCGGTCAGAAGGCCAGCCGCAAGTTCTATCGCCGTCACTCCGGTCGCCCCGGCGGGATGAAGGTGGAAAGCTTTGAGCAACTGCAAGCCCGAATCCCTGAGCGGATTATTGAGAAGGCTGTGAAGGGCATGTTGCCTAAGAATTCCTTGGGGCGTCGTCTGTTCACCAAGCTGAAAGTGTATGCGGGTCCTGACCATCCCCATGGGGCTCAGCAACCGGAAACCCTATCCCTGCAAACCATCCCTGGAGGTAATAAATAATGGCTGATTCAGGTCGCGCAATGTATCTCGGCACCGGCCGTCGTAAGTCTTCTGTGGCTCGGGTTCGCCTCGTTCCTGGCTCTGGAAAATTGGTCGTAAATGGCCGCGAGGGTGAGAATTACCTCCAGTACAACCCCGCCTATCTCAACGCCGCTAAGGCTCCCCTGGAGACCCTGGGCTTGGAGGGTGAGTATGACGTGCTGGTGAATGCCCATGGGGGCGGTTTGACCGGTCAGGCGGATGCGATCCGTTTGGGGGTGGCTCGTGCACTCTGCGAAGTGGATCCCGATAACCGTAAGCCTTTGAAGGTTGAGGGCTATTTGACCCGTGATCCCCGGGCGAAGGAGCGGAAGAAGTACGGTCTGCGCAAGGCACGGAAAGCGCCTCAGTTCTCCAAGCGTTAATTTTCAAACGCTGTTTTCGATGGGCAGGCTGGATTGGGACGGTGGTTTAGGACCATGTCTGGATCGGGTCTGCTCTGTTTTGGGTTTCGGTGGGAGTTTCAAGGTGAAGCTCGAGATTCAAGACCACTGAAATACGCCAGTTCAGTCAATAACTCATAGCAAGAGGATCAAACGATGCCTAAGGAAAATATTCATCCCGAGTGGTACCCGGAAGCCAAGGTGTATTGCAACGGTGAAGTTGTGATGACCGTTGGGTCGACTAAGCCTGAGCTACACGTGGATGTGTGGTCCGGTAATCACCCTTTCTATACCGGTACCCAGAAGATTATTGATACTGAGGGTCGGGTGGAGCGCTTCCTGCGTAAGTACGGCATGTCTACCCAGACTGAAGACGAGAAGGGCTAAGCTGGATTTCGCGTCGGCTTTCCCTTGTCTGTTTGTTTTTTCTGGGGCGATCGCGCCTGATGTGACCTATGGCTGAGTCTTATTTACTGGACAAATTGAAGTCCGTTGAGCAAACGTTCCATCAGTTGACCCGTCAGATGGCGGATCCGGATGTGGCGTCTGACCCAACGGAGTTCCAGCGGGTGGCAAAGGCGCGGGCGTCCTTGGAAGAGACGGTGATGACCTTTGAGGCGTGGCGGCAGGCAACGGAAGAATTGGTTGGCGCGAAAGAGGTGTTGAGGGAGTCCCAGGGGGACGAAGAGCTGCGGGAGATGGCGGCGCTGGAGGTGGATGAGCTTGAGGAAAAGCTGGTTGAGCTGGAAAGCAAGCTGAAGATTTTATTGCTGCCGCGGGATCCCAATGATGAGAAAAACATCATGTTGGAGGTGCGCGCCGGGACCGGTGGCGATGAGGCGGGCATTTGGGCGGGGGATTTGGTGCGGATGTATAGCCGCTATTCGGAAGGCCAGGGTTGGCGGGTAAAGCTGTTGAGCGAGTCAGCGGCGGATATGGGGGGCTTCAAGGAGGCGATCCTGGAGGTGCAGGGGGATAACGTCTATAGCAAGCTGAAGTATGAGGCGGGCGTGCATCGGGTGCAGCGGGTCCCGGCTACGGAGGCGGGGGGACGGGTCCATACCTCGACGGCGACGGTGGCAATTATGCCGGAGGTGGACGATGTGGAGATCGAGATTGACCCTAAAGATATTGAGATGACCACGGCGCGATCGGGTGGTGCCGGGGGGCAGAACGTCAACAAGGTGGAGACTGCCGTTGACTTGATGCATAAGCCGACGGGGATTCGGATTTTTTGCACCGAGGAGCGATCGCAGTTGCAAAACCGAGAGCGGGCGATGCAGATCCTACGGGCGAAGTTATACGAGATGAAATTGCGGGAGCAGCAGGAAGCAGTCAGTTCCGCCCGGCGATCGCAGGTGGGAACGGGGTCGCGATCAGAGAAAATTCGCACGTACAACTACAAGGACAATCGGGTGACGGACCACCGGCTGGGGCAAAATTTTGGGCTGGCGGGATCCCTGGAAGGGGATATTGAGACGATTATTCAGTCCTGTATTACCCAAGATCAGCAGGCGCAGTTGGCGGAGTTGGCGGAGTCCACGTAAACGCTCTCCTGCCTGTCGTCGCCTTTCTTCTAGAGAATTTCGCTAGGATGGCCCGTAGGAATTCCTGGGGAGACGAGTGATGACGCTACTGGGCAATATTATTTGGCTGATTTTTGGCGGGTTTGTGACGGGCTTGGGGTATATCCTCGGCGGACTGAGCTTGTGCCTGACCATTGTGGGGATTCCCTTTGGGGTCCAGTCCATCAAGTTGGGGGTCGCAACGATGTTTCCCTTTGGGACGGAGGTGGTGACCCGGGAGAATGCGGATAGTCCCCTGCGCGTAATTTTTAATGTGATTTGGGTGCTGTTTTTTGGCTGGGGGATTGCCCTCTCGCACCTGATCCATGGGGCGATTTTGGCCCTGACTATTGTGGGGCTGCCCTTCGCGAAACAGCATTTCAAGTTAATCGTTATCGCAATCTTGCCCTTTGGTCGGGATTTGCAAGAGGTTGAGGAGCCCGTTAGCGCTGTTTAGGGGCGAGCTAAGAATTAAGAACCTGGTGCAGGATATCCCGGTGCATCAGGGCGCGATCGCAATAGGATTGGCGGGTGGCGGCGGAGAGGCCGGTGCTGCCTAGGAAATCCTCTAGCCACCGTTGTCCTAGGGCTTCGGCGGTCTCTGGCATGGCTAGGTCGGGGCGATCGCCGGTTAGATCCCAGACGGGGAGCCCCAGTTCTTCGGCGAGGACGAGGACTTTGGGATCGTAGCTGAGGGCAAAGCAGCGGGATCCTTCGGCGGCGGCCATGATCAGGCCGTGGAGGCGCATGGCGAGGGTCCAGTGGACCTGTTGGAAAATGCCTTTTAGATGGGCGGGGTTTTCCACTTGGAGGATGCGATAGGAGCCGGATAGGGATTGGGCGATGCGGTCGGCGATGGGGCGATCAACGACGGGCTGGAAGGGGATCAGCAAAATAGACGCTTGGGTGGCCAGTTGCAGATGGCGCAGTCCCTGGGCGATCGCGGTGAGGCGTTCGGGGGTGAGGGTGGCATGATCCCGCAGGACGACGGCGATGCGGGGGTCGGGTAGGGCGCTGGTGTCGGTGCTGGGGGCGGCTTCTAGGGCCCAGACGGGATCAGGAGCAAGAATAAATTGATTGATGTGTTGGCGGTTGAGCCATTTGCCCGATTTGCCATCTCGAACACTGATGGCGTCGCATCCCTGGAAGGCGCGACGGGTGATCCAGCGGGTGGGCGATCGCTTGAGGGGACCAATGCCCTGGGCCCAGGCGATCGTTTTCAATCCCATGCCCTGGGCCAGACCCATCAAACCGCCGTAGTACAGGGGATTTACGGCGCTGGTGGCATCCTGCATGAGACTGCCGCCGCCCCAAATAAAGGCATCGGATTGGGGCAGGGTTTGGAGGAGGGAAAAGGCGGATTTGCGGGCGATCGCCTGGACCCCATAGCGCCGTCGGGTTTGGTCAGGATCCCCGGATAGGACCAGGGGGGTTACGGATGGGGGGAGTAGCTGCAGCAGTGTCGCCAAGAGTGCCTCGTCGCCGCCATTTCCCATGCCGTAATAGCCACATAGCACTGCTCGCATCCTGGATCCCCTCCGTCGCCGTTTCCGTTATGCTGCCAGGTTTGGGGCGTCTTTGCAGATTGTCTTTGCAGTTTTTGGGGGCTTTGGATGGATAATCAGGGGGTTAATCAAAAAAAATTGCTCTATTTGCCGCCCTGTGACCCGTCTTGATGCCCCCTGTTTGGATTTGCCCCGCGATCACCCTAGCGATGTTTCGGGGAGGGGAGATGTTGGATCGCAGCCGGGATCGCGATCGCCCCTGGCGGTGGCTCAACCTTGGCATTGGCGACGGTTACCCCTGAACCATCGGACCGGTCAGGATATTTTTGCGGCGTTGTTTATTGGGGATCCGGTTCATCCCTGGGAGACCGGAGATTGGCGGGCGATCGCGACCCTTTTGGAAAGTCCCTATCCGACCCATCAATTTTGTGATGGGGCCCAGCAGCTTTCTCGATATTCCATTTGTGCCGGGCCCCCTCGCCAGGTAAACGGTCGCCCCCGCCTATGGACGCCGCCCCTGGGGAATGCATTAGCCGGGCTCAAGGATTTTTATCGATCTCAGCAGCGGGGGCGAGATCGGTTGGACGAGCAGCCGGGATTGGGCGATCGCTCCTTGCCGTTTCAGGGGGGCTGGTTGGGCTGGTTGGGCTATGACTTGGCGTGGGAGATCGAATCCTTGCCCATCCAAAACGCCGATCCCCTGCCCTTTCCGGTGATGTATTGGTATGAGCCGGACCAATTTGCCGTGTTGGATCATCAGACCCAGCAGCTTTGGTTGGCGGTCACTGATCCCCAGGATTTACCCACCTTGGAACAGCGCTTGGCGAAGCCGTCGCCCCCGCCGGTGGTGCCCGAGCCCGTGGATGCCCAGGAAACCCTGCGGATGTTATTGGAGCGCGATCGCCTACATTTCCACTCCACCCAGGCCGATTACACCGCTGCGGTCCGCCAAGCCAAGGAATATATCCGTGCCGGGGATATTTTTCAGGCGAATCTGTCTTTGCGTTTTTCTACCCCGGCCCCCAGTGATAGTTGGTCCCTCTACCGCACCTTACAGGCGATTAATCCGTCCCCCTTCGCCAGCTATTGGCGATCGCCCTGGGGGGATGTGGTGAGCTGTTCCCCGGAGCGACTGTTGAGCGTGATCCCCGCCGATACCGCCCAAGGACAGACGGGGCATTGGCAAATCAGCAGTCGCCCCATTGCCGGCACCCGTCCCCGTGGACAAACGCCCCAAGCCGATCAGGATTTTGCTGAGGATTTGTCGACGGATCCCAAGGAGCGGGCGGAACATGCCATGTTGGTGGACCTGGAGCGCAATGATTTGGGGCGGGTGTGTACTTGGGGCTCGGTGGCGGTGGATGAGTTTTTTACCATCGAGCGCTATAGCCATGTGATGCACTTGGTCAGCAATGTGGTGGGGGAGTTGGATCCCCAGTACGATCCCATCGACGCGATTCGCGCCCTATTTCCGGGGGGGACCATCACCGGCTGTCCCAAGGTGCGCTGTATGGAAATTATTGAGGCGTTGGAACCGGTGCGCCGCAGTTTGTTTTATGGCTCCTTCGGATATCTGGATTACCGAGGGCAATTGGATCTGAATATCGCGATTCGGACCTTGCTGGTGCCGGCGGATGAGACCGGGGGGCGATCGCAGATTATTGGCCAGGTTGGGGCGGGGATTGTTGCCGATAGTGATCCCGAGCGGGAGTGGTATGAGTCTTTAACCAAGGCCGCCGCTCAGCTCAGTGCCATTTGGCGTCAATCTCAGCCTTAATCCTGCATTCCTGATCCCGCATACATTGCCGTTATCCCGCTTAATCTGTGGAACTTTTATTGGGTACCGATCTCGTCAAAATTTCCCGCATCCAGGACAGTTTGGAACGGTTTGGACAGCGGTTTGCTGATCGCATTTATACCCCGACCGAACAACAGGACTGCTGGCGGCGATCGCCCCCTTCGACCCTTGATCCCAAATCCTGGGATCCCCAACTGATCCCGCAGGAAACCTTAAAGCGCTTTGCGGGACGATGGGCGGCGAAGGAGGCGATCGTCAAAGCATTGGGCACGGGCTGGACGGGGGTGGGCTATACCGATGTGGCGGTCTGTCGCTTGCCCTCGGGGGAGCCTAGACCGGCGTTGGAGGGGCGAGCCTTAGCACGGTTGCGGGTTTTGGATCCCGATGGGCAGGGAGTGTGGCGGTTGAGCATGACCCACGATGGAGATTACGCCATGGCTACGGCGATCGCCCTGATTTTGCCGATCCCAAAGCATTTCTATCCCTCAACGGCAGAACCATCCTCTTGAAAAGACAGCTAGAATTTTTGGCGATTGATCTGCCGATGATCCGCCGAAATTGAATAAGATGGAGAGTCTCCTATAAAATATGGGGCGTCTAAGGACCGGCATGAGCGTTTGGCTTTACCCTGGGCTATCAGACAGCCTTGGCACTATCCACAAGTACAGCGACCTTGCGCCCAGTCCCTTCAGAGAAATTCCAGGAATGAGTTCGGAAAATTATTTTAATCACCCTACCTTCGGGCTGTTGGTCTCCATTTGTTCCCTAGGCAGTAATCGGGAATTATTTACCACCCTGTATGCCCAGCGATTGTTTTTCCTGGTGGAGCAGGGAGCCACGGGAATGGCGGTGGAGGCCTTGAGCCGGGACGATGCACGGAGCCTGGTGGAAATTCAAATGCGCACCCTGCGTCGGAGCGGGCGCACTGAGGATTACAAAGAAATTCAGAAGGTCTATCGCCGGACCTTTCAGTAGCGCCGCTTCGGCTGATGAACGGGCGGATTGGAGGGCGGACTGGAGGGCGGATTGGAGACGGAGGGGCACTTCCTATGACGGATGCTGAGTTTGAGCCGTTGGTGGGCGATCGCATTGAGGCGTTGCGCCAGGATATTCCGACATCGGTCACGTTGATGGCGGTGACCAAGACAGTGCCGGCGGCGCGGATGCGGATGGCCTACGATGCGGGGCTCCGTCATTTTGGGGAAAGTCGAATCCAGGAAGCACTCCCTAAACAGGAGGCCCTGGCCGATTGCTCTGACATCGTGTGGCATTTTATCGGGGCGCTTCAGTCCAATAAGGCGCAAAAGGCGATCGCCCATTTTGACTGGATCCACTCTGTGGACAGTTTGAAGCTGGCTAAACGCATTGATCGCATTGCGGGGGAACTCCAGCGGACGCCTAATTTATGTTTGCAGGTCAAATTGCTGCCGGATCCTAACAAGTCTGGTTGGGAGGTCCATGAGCTTAAAGAAGCCCTGCCTGCCCTGAAAACCCTGTCTCACGTGACCATGCGCGGCATTATGGTGATTCCCCCCTTTGGGTTGCCTTTGTCGACTCTTCAAAGCTGTTTTATGGATGCGGCGATCCTATTCAAAACCCTTCGGGATCAAGCTAAAGGGGAGTGGTCTCAATTTGATCAGTTGTCGATGGGAATGTCGGGGGATTATCGGGAGGCGATCGCCGCAGGCAGTACCATTGTTCGGCTGGGGCGGACGATTTTTGGCGAGAGGGAGACCCGGTGATTCCCCAGGATTCATTGACTGTCCGGATTTCTAACCGTGCTGGCGCAGAATTATAGGTCCCGTTGAGTCCAGTTACGTCCAGTTTAATTAGCCCCGTTCAATTAGCTCGGCGCAACGCTAGCTTTAAAGATCCTGATGGGCTGATTCTTAAAAAACTGTATTGTTCCAGTCCAAATGGGCGGCTTCCCCTTAATCCTAGGAAGCTGGCTCAACACTTCAAAGTCCTTTGATGATGGCTGATTTGGTAGAGTCTAATTCTAGGAATTGGACCCAAAATGTAGATGATGCAACTACCGGATCTCAAAATATTGCAGTAAACTTTGGGTCAACATCATCTTGATCCTAAAATTGTCAAGATTTCACTGGACTGGAGGCGACAAACGGGGTGCAAGGGAATCCATCGATGAACTGGTGGAGCACGGAATGACCTTTTCGACCCGACCTGTATTGTCAATCAGTCACCCACGGAGACTAATGAGGTGAATGCCATTTTTTCTAAACTAAAAGATATCGTGGGACTCGGCGACCCCGTTGAGTACGAATACGAATACGATGAAGTGGGTAGCGGCGATTATCAGAACATGTATCGCGATAGCCAGGGGATGCCCACGGCTGTGACTCCTACCCCCGAAGCGGCGGCTTCTAGCCCCCGTCGCTCCCGTTCTGCCCTCGCTAATAGCACCGCTGCTAGTGCGAGTGCCGGGCGGTCGTCCGATAATAAGGCTGGAAGTTCGTCTGTAGGGAGCAGCAATGTGATTGGTATGCCAGGTGCGGCGGGCAGCTTTTCTGAAGTGATGGTGATGGAGCCCCGCTCCTTTGAAGAAATGCCCCAGGCGATTCAGGCGTTGCGGGAACGCAAGTCTGTGGTCCTAAATTTGACCCTGATGGATCCGGATCAGGCGCAGCGTTCTGTCGATTTTATCGCCGGTGGAACCTATGCCCTGGATGGTCACCAGGAGCGGATTGGCGAGAGCATTTTCCTGTTTACACCGAATTGTGTGCAGGTCAGCACCCAGTCTGGGTTGGTGCGTGAGGTCCTCCAGGCCCAAGCCCGACAAATGCCGGCTGGGGGTGCCCCTGTTTGGGCGAGCGATCGCTTCCAACAGTCTGTGGCTCAGTAACACCCAGCAAGTCCTGTTCACGCCCGTGACTGCCGCTTGAATCGTTCGGTGCCATTGAGCTGATTTCCCCTGGGAACCGCAGGATCCTGGGAGTAAGATGAAATCTGCTTGAGTATGCTTTTGATGCTGAACGGAGCGTAGCGCTGTGGCGATTCGTCTGGGTTTGATCGGTGGTGGCGTGATGGGGGAAGCTCTGTTGTCACGCCTGGTGAGCAAGGGACTGTATGGGTCCAGTGAAATCCTCGTTAGCGACTTATCACCTCTTCGTCGCGATTGGCTGAGTGAGCAATATGGTGTTGGCGTGACTGACGACAATGCCGCTGTTGCTGGCTCAGCTTCTGTTGTTTTATTGGCGATTAAGCCACAGATTTTTGCTAAGGTTGCCCCGGCGTTGGCGACTTTGTTTCAGACGCTGCCGGAGCCGCCGATGGTGTTGTCGATTTTGGCGGGGACGGCGTTGGCAACCCTAGAGTCGGGGTTGGGGGCGCAGGTGCCGGTGGTGCGGGCGATGCCGAATACGCCGGCGACGGTGGGGGCGGGGATGACGGCGATCGCCCGGGGTTCCCAGGTTAATGAGGAGCAGTTGGCATTGGCGCGGGAGATTTTTGCGGCGGTGGGGGAGGTGGTGACGGTGCCGGAGTCGCTGATGGATGCGGTGACGGGGGTGTCGGGCTCGGGGCCGGCCTATGTGGCGTTGATGGTGGAGGCGTTGGCGGATGGTGGGGTGTCGGCGGGGTTGCCCCGGGCGATCGCCAGTCAGCTTGCCTTGCAAACGGTGTTAGGGACGGCTCAGTTGATGGCGGAGACGGATCTCCATCCGGCACTGTTGAAGGATCGGGTCAGTAGTCCGGGGGGAACGACGATCGCGGGGGTTTCGGCCTTGGAGGCGAATGGATTTCGGTCGGCGATGATTCAGGCGGTCCAGGCGGCGACGCGGCGATCGCAGGAATTGGGCAAGCAGTAATCCTTCGCTCCAGAATCATTAACTCCAGATAGAAAACGCTCCAGGTAACAAACGCTCCAGATCACGAAAGGCTTGTAAGGACATCACCGCCTTACAAGCCTTTGTTTTGGGAAATCGGATTAGGGATAGGTTGCTATCCTTGCCCGGAAATGATCCTTATGGCTGCCTTATTTTTGGGGAACGGGCTGGCCGATGCGCGGCTCAACGCCAGTCAACAGGCGCTGAATATTGCTGCGGTGACGCCAGATGACGTAGCCACCGGCGGCGAGGGCGAAGAGGCAGTAGGCCAGGGGCTGATGGCTCAAAATCATCAGGCCGGAAACGGCGATCGCTCCGGTGATGGAGCTGAGGGAGACAATCCGAAATACGCTGAGGCACAGCATAAAGACGCCGAAGGTGGCGAGACCGACGGGCCAGGACAGGGCAAATAGGATGCCTAGACCGGTGGCGACGGATTTGCCGCCTCGAAAGCCGAGCCAGATGGGATTGCTGTGGCCGACGACGGCGCTCAACCCTGCAAATACTTCAATCCAAGGGAGCCAGCCCAATTGACCTGCGTCTAGGCTGCCGTTACCCAGATAGCGGGCGATCAAGACGGCGGCGACTCCTTTCAAAATGTCGATGACGAGGACGAAGAAGCCGGGCTTCTTACCCAGCACCCGCAGCGCATTGGTCGCTCCTGTGGAGCCGGAGCCGTGGTCCCGTAGATCAATGCCGCGCAGGAAGCGCCCTAATAAATAGCCGGTGGGCAGCGAGCCTAGGACGTAGCCTATGGCTAGTACAGCCGGTACAAACCAAAGTAAGTGGATCATTTCCAGTTCCCCTTGTGATAGTGGTCAAAAAATCGGTCAGAATCACACGCCACTCAATGGGATCCCATAGGGATATGCGCGCCAAATGTCTGTGCCGTTGGCTGACTCCCAAGGGAGATAAGCGCCGACGGAACGGGTCACTGGCATCAGTGAGTGGGGATTGGGGTGGCCGGTCAGCCGCGTCCTGGAACAACCTGGGTGGCGATCGCTCAGTGACTGCCATTGACCTTGGGTGGAGGTGATGGCAGCGGAAACAGAAGCCTTAGCACTAGCCCCGATATGTGGGTGGGCAGGACACTATAACCCCAGGAGGATGACAGCAGTCCTGCGCCTTGAGCTCAAAAAACTTTCGTAAAAGCTACTACACATCCGCCCCCCTTGCACAGGGGGATCAAGGACTAATTTCTAAAGTTTGTGTAAAAAAACAGTGATTTCCTCGCGATTTAGGCGTAAGCAAGTACAAATGCTTAGGCACTTAGGCAAATATTGCACCCCCGAGCTTTCCTTTCAATTTTCTCTGGGGACTGGGGCGAGGGTGGGGCGATCGCGATGACCGCCTACGGATGTTGATAAAAGCTCAAAAATCATCATGTTTCTCCGAGGGATGGCGTGTGTTTGCTCTTGGGAAGGTGAAGATGTTTGTTGTTTTTGGGGGGGCTGGCGCTAGGTGAGGGCGGCTTCCAGGGAGTGCTGGTTCCACAGGGTGCGATAGAGTCCCGGTTCGGCCAATAGCTCGTCGTGGCTGCCGACGGCGACGATTTCGCCTTGGTCCATCACGAGGATGCGATCGGCGGTGGCGGTGGCGGACAGTTGGTGGGAAATAAAAATAATGGTTTTGCGATCGCGTCCGTGGCGGAGTTTGTCCAGGATGGCGGTGGCGGTTTGGTTGTCGACGCTGGCGAGGGCGTCATCGAGGATCAAAATGGGCGCGTTAAACAGTAGGGCACGGGCGAGGGACGATCGCTGCCGTTGGCCGCCCGATAGGGTGATTCCCCGTTCCCCGACGATGGTTTCGTATTGTTGGGGAAATGCCATGATTTCCTGATGAATTTGGCTTTGGACGGCGGCTCCTTCGATGGCACCGTAGTCCTGCTCCGGGTCGCCGTAGCGGATGTTGTTGGCGATGGTGGTGCTGAATAGAAAACTTTCTTGGGGCACGTAGGCGATCGCGTGGCGTAGGTCGGAGAGGTTAATGCGGGTGGTATCGATGCCGTCCAGGAAAACGGTGTTGGGCTCGATGTCGAGGAGTCGGGGCAGGGCGTTGGCTAGGGTCGATTTGCCGCAGCCGACGGGACCGACGATCGCAATCATTTCGCCGGGGTTCAGAGTAAAAGAAACATTCTCTAGGGCCGGCTCTGTACTGCCGCCATAGCGAAACGATAAATCTTTGACCTGTAGGCGACCTCGAACCTCTTCCCGGGGCAGGGCGATCGCATCGGTGGCGGTGGCGACCTTGGGTTCGGTTTCTAGGATGGCTTCTACGCGATTGATGCTGACTTCCCCTCGTTGGTAGGCACTAATGGTGAATCCCAACAATGCGGTCGGGAATACGAGCCGCTCCACATACACAATCAACGCAATAAAATCGCCGATACTGATTTGTCCCGACGCAATTTCCCCCGATCCAAACCACAGCAGCACCAGTAAGCTGACGCTGGCTAGACCCCCCAGGAGTGGAAACAATAAATTTCGGGTGCGGGCCAGGCTGAGATTCGCCCGTAGCAGCCGCTGATTGAGCCCATGGAACGCCGCTTGCTCGTTCTCCTCCTGGGCATAGATTTTGATCGGCGCGATGCCGCTGACATCCTCCTGGATCAAATTGCTGATTTGGGATAGTTCCTCCTGTACTTGCTGCTGCTCATCCCGCAGCTTATTGCTGAAAGCCTGCACCAGGATAAACATCAAGGGATATACCGCCAGGGCCATCAGCGTCAGAGAAACACTGATTTGGAGCATCACTGGCAGCGTAAAAGCATAGGCAAGAAGGGTATTCACCAAACTCAGCACCGCAAACCCCAACAATCGCCGAATATTATCCACGTCACTCGTGGCGCGATTGATGGTATCCCCAATACGATTCGCTGAAAAATAGGCCGGCTCCATCTGAAGCAGATGTTCAAACAAAGTCTGCTTGAGATCAAACTCCACCTGACGGCCCACCCCAAACAACCAAATCCGAGACGCCATCCGGATAAACCACATGATCGTCGTCAGCAACACGATCACCCCGACCGCCCCTAAAACCCGGTCAAACTCAAAACTGACCTGTAAATCGTCCACACTATCCCGAATTAAAAACGGGATATACACCCCCAATAAATTCACCAACAGCAGTGCCCCAATCCCCAGGGCCACCTTCGCTCGGTGGGGATACAAATACTGCCCCAACCGCTTCAAATTCGACCGCGCCATAAAACCATCACCCAGAAAGGAAACATAACACCCACCCCATCTCACCAGGGGATTCTTAAGGGTCACTGACCCTTAAGCGGGGGAACGGGGGCAGCGCCCCCGCAATCTTCGCAAAGCATTTCAAAACAAAACATCTAAAGCCCGCCATCGGGCCATTGTTCCAGGGTCTGGAAACCCTAACAAGGACAGACAGCCGAACCTAAAGCAACGGCTGAACCGGATCAGGAGCCGTCGGCATCTCAAGGCTCTCCCCCATATAAATGGTGCGAATATCCGCCGGCAACGCATCCTCTAAATTCTGATATCCCTGGCGTAGCTTGCTTCTAACCGCGGCGGTGGAAATCTTCTCCCCTTCCGCCTGTAAATAAGCCGCGATGCGGGGCTCGCTCCAATGGAGGGTCTGGGACATGATGATCATCAACCGCACCATGGCGTCTTGGCGATCGAGGGCGGATTCCAGATAACACCAGAGGGGCGGGGAGGCAGAACTCAGAGAATAGTGAATGGACTCAATGGGGGGAAGTTCGGCTTGGTTAATAGACAGGGCAGTGATATTGATCAACCAATTTTGGAATGTAAACTCTTCTAAATTGCCCTCAAGGTGCTGTCCTGCCCGGCTCAGATCCAGGGTCGGCAGCTCCCGATAAATACGCTGCCAGATTTTGGCGAAAAGATAATCTCCCTGAACCGCGGAGGGGGCGGAATGGCGCACCAGGGTATAAACAATGGGGCTGTAGCGGCAGAACAGGGTGACGAAATAGCGACCGGCGTCGGGGTAGCGCTTGAACAGGTCCAGCAGTTCTAGGTCACTGCGGTTGCTCAGGGCGGCGATGAGGGGATGGTTGGTTTCGGGAAAGGTGGGGGTGTCCATGGGCGCGATCGCGTCGACGGCAGGGCTTGGAGTCTGATGCTCAAAGGAGGGCGCTGGACTAGGATCCTAGCTCAACCGTTATACCTTGTTTTACTAAATCCCGGTGTTTTACTACCCGATTGTGCTGGGGATTAGTCGGTGGGGTCAGTGGGGCGATCGCTCCAGGAGAGGGGCCCGAGGATGGCGTCCTCCATTTGCATACGCTGTTCCATTTGCCGCAGAAAATAGCCCGTCATCATGGCCGACGCGAGGAGATTGGCCAGGCTTTCCTGGTCCGTCATAATCTGGGCATGGAATTGATTCGGGGGCAGGTTGCCCATCAGTCCCTGGACATTTTGGGACACAATTTGTTTGACTTCTGAGGTGGCAGACTTGGCCACCTGGGCCATCACGTCCGGGGATTGTTGCTGAAGATATTGCAACAGATAGTTAATGCGATCGTCGTCGGCATCCATATTCGGGAAGTCGGCGTTGTTTGAGTCAAAAACCATGGGGACAGGGGAAGGGCGCAAATGGACTGGGATGGCCAAGGTCAAAGCGGCGGCAGCCCTGAGGGCGTTTGGAATGGAGCCGGGCTCTGAAACGGCATTGAAACGGCAAATGTGGGCGGCTTAGCCTGCGAGATTGAGTCCTGATTTGTATCGATTTGCCATCAACCCTGAACCTATTGTGACATCTTTGGCGGTATGTGACCGGGACCCGCGGGGTGAGGGGATAGGGGCGATGGGCGGGATTTCCGGAGATCCTAGGGGCATGGGGATGACGATGTCAGTCGCGGTGGGAATACCATAGGTCGTCCAAGGCGGCGGGATGGGGCGTGTAAAGATAGTCAAAGCCGTCGCTGCGGTGGGGGGGATGGCGCTGGAGTTGTTGGTCCATGCGTCGAATGATGGCCTCGGGCACCTGACGCGATCGCTGACGGTTGCGCGCAAGGCAAAGATTTAGGGGCATATTGATCCAGTAGCCGTCGATCACTGTAAATCCGAGTTGGCGGGCGGTCTGGATGGTGCGGCGGCGATCGCGACGGTTGGCATGGGTCGCGTCGAAGAGGACCGCCCGCTGTTGACCCCGGTGGATGGCGGCGATTGCCCGTTGCCAGCGATCGCACACTTCTCGCCAGATGATCGGCCAGGGACCCTGGTGGGCCGCATCGCCGAAGCACTCCTGGCGAATGGCATCGGTGGAAATAATGCAACGCCCCGGTTCACGACCCTGCCAGCGACGGGCGATCGTCGATTTTCCCGACCCCGGTATCCCGATCAAAATCACTAGGGGAACCGAGATAGGGGACGTCATGGCTGGGGGCTTCGCGTGGGGGCTTCACGGTTGTAGACCTGGCGGCCAGGGGAGACCTCTTTTTAGAATGGAATCCCATGACGTTTTACGTCGCCGTTTGTTCCCCCGCGCCTCCATTTCGCTAGTCTTATCTATTCAGCCTGTTACAGAGGTGCTCCGATCGATACCATCTACGGCAATTTAAAGGGGTTAAAGCCGAGCCAACTGAAACAACTACGCCGGCTGTACCACCAGCGATTACCTGGGGACTGTTTAACGACGCCGGAATTTGCCCAGCGTCTTGCCTCCGTGAGTGCGCTGGTGGATGAACCGGTCTGTGTGTACTTGAATCGTCGGGGGCAGGTGATTCGAGTGGGGGTTGGCACCCCCCGCCAGACTCAGATTTCTCCCCGGGAATTGCCCCGCTATGGGGCTGAGCGTTTGTCCGGGATTCGCTGTTTGGCCACCCAACTGAAGCGGAGTAAACCGCCAGGCATGGCTGCCCTAACGGCGCTGGTGATGCAGCGGCTGGATGCGCTTGTGCTGTTGACGGTGACGGAGCAAGGGTTTGAGCGGCGGGGGGGCGGCGCCACGGGCTATATCTCGACGGCCCATGTCGCCCATCTCATTCCAGACCGTTCAGAGTTAGACATCGCCTTGACCGCTGATGCGTCGGTGGCATCGGCGGCGGCACCGTCTCCGGATCGGTTGCGCCAACCGGGGGATAAAACAGTGTCTGCTCCCAATCCTGCTCCGGATGTCCATAGTCCGAATTCCCATAGCCCTGTGGCGGGCACGACGGTGCTATCGTCCCTGGATTTGGCGGAGTTGGATGCGTGGGATTTTGTCCAGTTTGTTGGGGGACTGGAGGAGGAGTTTCGCCGGGAGTTCGTGGCGCGCCAGGTGGAGGGCGATCGCGAACGGGTGTTGCTGGTGGGGCTGCAAACCGAGCAAGTCCCTGACCTGGAATTCCGTGAGCGCATGGAGGAACTGGGTCGCCTGGTGGATACCGCTGGCGGTGAAGTGGTGGAAACCATCTTGCAAAAGCGGCCCCGGGCCCATCCCCAGATGGTTATCGGGAGCGGCAAGGTGCAGGATGTGGCCCTGGCGGCCCAGCGCCTGGGGGCGAACCTGATCGTATTTGATCGGGAGCTGTCCCCGGTTCAATCCCGCAACCTGGAAACCGCCACCGGCATCCGCACCGTTGATCGCACCGAGGTGATCCTGGATATCTTTGCCCAGCGGGCCCAATCGGGGGCGGGCAAACTCCAAGTGGAACTGGCCCAGTTGGAATATCAACTGCCTCGCCTGATTGGTCGGGGTCAGGCCATGTCCCGTTTGGGGGGTGGAATTGGCACCCGAGGACCCGGTGAAACCAAGCTGGAAACCGAGCGGCGGGCCATCCAGCGGCGTATCGCCAAACTCCAAAAGGATGTTAACCACCTCCAAGCCCACCGCAGCCGCCTCCGTCAACGTCGCCAAAAACAAGACCTCCCCGTGGTCGCCATCATCGGCTATACCAACGCGGGAAAATCCACCCTGATCAATGCTCTTACCGATGCTGAAGCCTATGCTGCTGACCAACTTTTCGCCACCCTAGATCCCACCACCCGCCGGCTGACGGCGATCGACGCCGTCACCCACCAGCCGATTCAAATTATCCTGGTGGATACCGTCGGCTTTATCCAAAACCTACCGCCCCCCCTGGTGGATGCGTTCCGGGCCACCCTCGAAGAGGTGACCGATGCGGATGCGCTCCTCCACTTGGTGGATTTGTCCCACCCGGCTTGGGCCCATCAGATCGAGGCGGTCGATACCATCCTCGGGGAGATGACGGTGGTGCCGGGGCCGGTCCTGCTAACGTTCAACAAAATTGATGCCATTTCCAGTGCCGCCCTGGAACAGGCGAAACAGGATTACCCAGAGGCGGCTTTCATCGCTGCCCGCGATCGCCTCGGTCTGAGCACCCTACGGCAGCGACTCATGGAATTCGTTCAGCGCCACCGATAGCCCGCGATCGTCCCCAAGTCGCCACGCATATTTAGGGGGACGTTGGTAAGGTGGTTGACCGGCTCAATGCGATAGTCCCGCTAGCTCCAGCTTTTCCCGCTCCTCGTCGTCCGTCCGCTTTGTCTGTCCGCGTTTCTGCCCGCCCATCCCCCTTTGTTAGGGTCGTAAGGTCACACCTAGCCCAACTGGTGCGGGGAAAACCGACCACTTACCCCTGTTCCATCCCTAAACAGCCCCCCGGCATCCTCTCCCATGAAGCGACTGTTCCAGGTAAAGCCAGTGGCCTCCACGAAGCATCGGGCATTGCGTAGCTGGATCACCGTATTTCTGGTCATCGACGGTATTCTCACCCTACTCAGCTTTTCCGTTACGACGGATCCCGCCAGCGAAGCGCTCTTGAATAATGCTCTCAATGGTGTTCTGGGGGCAACGATCGCCCTACTCGCCGCGGATCTGTGTCTAACACTGTTTCATTGTCGCCATGATCCGAAACAGTTTTTGATGAATCCATGGAACTTGCTGGATATTGTCACGTTGGCGGTGGCGGTGGTGATGCCGGCCTATCGTTCTTTGATCTTGATGCGATTTGGACGGGTTTTGAGTCATCTCATCGGGGTGGGGAGCCGTAGCATTCTCAAAAGTATCTTGCTGGCCCGCGAAGTCTTGACCAATTCGGCGATCCAGCTCCATGCCGATAATCAAAGTCGGATTTGGGATTTGGCGCTGCGGGGGAGTCACGATGGCCTGTGGGAGTGGAACGTTACCGCAGAGACGTTCAAGTTTTCCCAGCGATGGCGGGATTTGCATGGGTATGGGGAAGGGCAACTTGAGGATAGTTATCAGGCTTGGCTGCAGTGTATTCATCCCGGCGATCGCTCCCTGGTGCTCCAGGCCTTGCATCAGCACCTAGACGGCGAACAGTCCTTCTTCTCCATGGAATATCGTAGCCGCTTAGGGAATGGTGAGTATGGGTGGTTTATTGGGCGGGGGGTAGCCCTCCGGGATTCCGACGGTCAGCCCCTCTTGATGATTGGCTCTGAGGCGGATATTTCCCCCCTGCGCCAAAGTGAACAGAAACTGGAGCACCGTGAAAAGATCATCCAGGAAATTTTTGATAATGTGCCGCTCCTATTGGCCGTCTATGACCGAAACGGGAAAATTAGCTTGGCGAATCGACTCTTTCGGGAAACTTTCCGGATTCACCAGGACGACGCTGACGATTCCGAACTACAGCTGCAATTAATTTCAGAATCCCTGCGGGATTATAAACAACAACTCTTCCAGCTCCTCCAAGATAATAGTTGTGATTGGGTGGAGCTTGAAATGAGGGTAGACAGTGGAAAGTCACTTGATTTTGCCTGGCTCAGCTCTAAATTGGATGAGAATAGCACCATCCTATTAGGACAAGATTTAACCTATCGTCATCGTGTGGAGAATGCCCTCGCCCAGGAGCGAGAGTTCGCCCAAGTGACCTTACGATCCATTGGGGATGCGGTGATTACGATTGATCTGGATGGACGGGTCGAAACCCTCAATGTTGTTGCCGAAAAGTTGACAGGATGGTCCCAGGAGGAAGCCTGGCATCAACCCCTAAATCAGGTGGTGCACTTATTGGGGTTGACGACAGAAGAACGACGGCCGCCCCTGATTCAAGGAGACCTTGAGGAGTCCCAGTTAGAGGTCTGGCGTGGGCGACATTTATTGGTCTCTAAAACGGGACAACAGTCGGTGGTGAATGGGTCGGTGAATGGTATTTGCGATCGCCATCATGAGTGGGTCGGGATTGTATTGGTGTTTCGGGATATCACCCAGTCTTACTATCTGGAACAGGAACTGTCATGGCAGGCGACCCATGATGCTTTGACAGGACTTCAAAATCACCGTGCTTTAGAAACGCGACTTCATATTTTGAATGCTGAGGAGTCTAAGCAGAATACCAGTCATGTCTTTGCCTATGTCGATTTGGACCAGCTTGATTTAATTAATGGTCTTTTTGGCTATGTTGCGGGCGATCAATTTCTATCCCATGCGGGGCGAGCCTTTAAAAAGCATTTTCGGGCGGCTGATATTATTGCTCGGCTGGGGGGAGGGGAGTTTGGGGTGTTGCTTTCCCATTTCTCCCTCAGTGAGGCGGTTGACCTGATTAGACAGTTTCAGCAGGGCTTGAAGGCTGACAAGTTTGTGTGGCAGGATCGCGCGTTTACGTTGAGTGCCAGCATTGGACTTGTTTGCTGGGACGGTGCTAGGGACGGGATTAGTAATATTATCAATGTGGCCTCAGAAACCTGTTATAAGGCGAAAAAATCCGGGCGTAATCAGTTGGAAATCCATAACTGGAGCCGCCGTGATATGGATGTTTACTATGGTAAACAGTCCTGGTGGTTTCGAATCAGTCAGGCCTTGGATGAAGATCGATTCTGCTTGTTTGCTCAAAAAATTATCCCTTTGAAGGAGTCTCAATCAACGAAAATTTATGAGGTGCTGATTCGCATGGTGGGGGTGGATGGTCAGTTGATTAGTCCAGGGCAATTTATGCCATCCGCTGAGCGATACAATTTGATGCCCGATGTGGATCGATGGGTGGTGGTGAATTTTCTGAAACGATATTGGGAGCTGTTGGCACCCTATTCTGAGGGGTGTATCTATACGATTAATTTGTCTGGGGCGAGTCTGAGTGATGATAATTTTTGCAAGTTCTTGAAAAATGTGCTGGATTATCCGGAGAGTCCTGCCAGTCAGATTTGTTTTGAGGTGACGGAAACGATCGCGATCGCGAATTTACAGAAGGCGACTAAGTTTATTGAAGAGATTAAGTCGTTGGGATGTTTGTTTGCCCTAGATGATTTTGGAAGTGGGATGAGTTCGTTGGCTTATTTACGCACGTTGCCGGTGGATTATTTGAAGATTGATGGGATGTTTGTGCGGGATATTTTGACGAATAAGGTCGATCGCACGATGGTGGAAAGCTGTTATCGCATTGCCCATTCTTTGGGGATTGAGACGATCGCAGAGTTCGTGGAAAATGCAGAGATTATGGAGCGGTTACGAGGGATTGGGGTTGATTATGCCCAGGGGTTTGGGATTGCCCATCCGCAGAGCTTGGAGACATTGATGGATGCGGAGGATGGGTTGGATGCGGAGCCGGTTGTGACTGCGGAACCGCTGCCCTAAACGGATTAAACGGGCGGCAGATGGGCGGCCAATTAGCGGCTCTGGAAGATGTTTTGCACCATGGGGCTGGTGACGCGGCTAGCGGCTTGGTCGAGGGCGTTGACTTCGCCGTCGTCTAGGGACCAGCCGATCGCGCCGAGGTTGTCCTGGGCTTGTTTGAGGGTTTTGGCGCCGGGGATGGGGATGGTGCCTTTGGCGATGCACCAGTTGAGGGCGATTTGGGCGGGGGTTTTGTCCCGGTCTTGGGCGATCGCCGTTAAGCAATTCACGACGGGCTCGGCGTTGGGCACGAGCTGGCGGAATAGAAAACGCCGCAGTCCCTTGGGATAGGAGGGGGTGTTGCTTGTGTTTTGAGTCGTATATTTGCCGGTGAGGACCCCTAGGCAGAGGGGGCTATAGGCAATGATTTTGATGCCGAGTTCGTCGCAGGTTTCCTTCAGCCCCAACTCGGTGACGGGGTAGGTGGACAGGAGGGAGTATTGGATTTGCAGCGTCAGGATGGGGATTTGGCGATCGCGGAAGATGGGATAAATTTTTTTGAGGCGTTTGGGGCCGAAGTTGGACAGGCCAACCCCGCGAATAATGCCCTGTTCATACAGATCGCATAGGCCGTTCAGTAGGGCCGGTTCTTGCCAGGGGGCGTAGTTGGCGGTGGACCAGTGGAGTTGGGCTAGGTCCAGTCGTCCCAGGCGATCGCGGGAGGCGGTGGCGGCGTTGATGATCGATTGGCGGGTCAGTCGCCAGGGGTAGGGGGCGAGTTTGGTGGCGAGGCAGATGCGATCGCGGTTGATGCCGCCGTAGTTGGCAGCGAATTCCCCCAATAGACTTTCGCTGCGGCCGTTGAGTTTGCCGGTGCCGTAGGAGTCGCCGGTGTCGAATAGGGTGACGCCGTTGCTGACGCACGTATTAAACACCTGTTGCAGGTCCGCGTCCATTTCGGGTTCATAGTTCCAGAGCAGGCGGTTGCCCCAGGCCCAGGTGCCGCAACCCATGGGGGGCAGTTGAATTGGCGATGCGCTGGGGGCGGCAGGGGATGGGGTCGCGGTGGCCATGGGGAGGGTTATTGGCTACGGTGATCTGTGGCTATCTACGGTTATCTGGGCTTGGACTGGGAATGCGCAAGGCGATAATGGTTAAGGGTACTGGTTTTTCGGAGAGTGCGCCGTGGGTCAGGGTCAGGGTCAGGATAAATCGGGCTGGTCGGTGGAGCGGGCAGGGGCGATCGCTAAGGATTGGGCGAGCAAGGCGGGCCAGTGGGTTGGCGATAGTGTCAATAGTTTTAATGTCAGCGATGAGCAGTTGGCGGAGGTGTTGGCGACGGTGCGGGAGCAGTTGCCGACGACGGAGGTGTGGTTGGTGGGCAAACCCCAGTCGGGGAAGAGTTCCATTGTGTGTGGGCTGACGGGGGTGGCGGCGGATATCGTCGGGCAGGGGTTTCGCCCTCACACTCAAAACACCCAGCGCTATGTGTATCCGTCGGAGGATCTGCCGTGGTTAGTGTTTACGGATACGGTGGGGCTGGGCGATCGCCCGAGAAATCCGGTGGAGGCGGAGTCCGACGGGGCGTTAATTCAGGAGTTAACCCTGGGATTAGCCCAGGATGAGGGGCAGGGTAAGGGGCAGACTAAAGGCCAGGCTAAACAGCGATCGCGCATTGTGATTGTGACGGTGAAGGCGACGGATTTTGCCACCGATAGCTTGAAAAAAATTGTGGCTCGGGTGCGTCAGGCTGCGCCGGGGATCCCGTGTTTGTTGGCGATTACCTGTCTCCATGAGGTCTATGGCGATCGCGCGGCTGATCATCCGCCCTATCCCCCCACCGGTCAAAAAACTGGGGAGTTTGAGGATCTGAATCGGGCGATCGCGGAAATCAAAAAGAATTTTTCTGGATTGGCGGATCGGGTGGTGCCCCTGGACTTTACTCAGCCGGAGGATGGGTATACGCCGGTGACCTATGGTCGGGAGGCGTTGATTAATGCGTTGGCGGAATTGTTGCCGACGGCGGAGGCGACGGCGATTCATCAGCTTTTGGACGATGATGCCCTGAGTCAGATTGGCGGATTGTATAAGGGGGCGGCGCGGCGATATATTTTGGCGTTCTCGGTCGCGGCGGCAACTCTCGCAGCCGTTCCCCTACCCTTCGCCACCATGCCGGTACTCACCACGTTGCAGGTTTCTTTGGTGGGCCTACTGGGCAAACTCTATGGGCAAACCCTGTCGCCGTCCCAGGCGGGTGGGGTGGCCGGGGCGATCGCCGGGGGATTTGTGGCCCAGACCATTGGGCGGGAACTCGTAAAATTTATTCCGGGGTTTGGTAGTGCGATCGCGGCATCGTGGGCAGCAGCTTATACCTGGGCGTTGGGGGAAGGGGCCTGTGTGTATTTTGGGGATTTGATGGGGGGTAAAAAACCGGATCCTAAAACCATCCAAACCGCGATGGCCAAAGCTTTTGAAGAGGCCCAAGAACGGTTTAAAAATCAGGATTTTGGGTGAGAGATGAGTAATGATTGAGATCGAGTAATTTCGATCCAGTTTTTGACCCAGTTACGTTTGACTCAGTTACGGAGGATAGGACAGTGGCAAAGGGATCTATAGGGGCTCGTCAGGGGCTATGGCGTGGTGCGGGAACCGTGGGACTGATGTTGGGGGCGATGATGGGGGGCAGTGGTGTTGTGTCGTCGCCGGCGATCGCCCAGGTGGTTTCTGGGGATGTCCCGACCGATATGGCTCAGGTTACGGCCCAGGTCAAAGGCCCCCTGCCGATTCCATCCCGGTCCGAGGTGTCCCGACTGCCTCGACCCAATAAATTTCCAGAGCCTGCTATCCGTATCAACCCCGACGCCAATATTTATCTGGTGAATTACACCAACGCCAAAATTGATTACGCGGTGTTGGGGATGACGGGGGAAAGTTTGCTGACCGGATTATTGGACGCGCCGGATCGGTCCGTTGCCGAGTTGCCCCGCTTGGAGTTACCCGTGAATTTGTCCTTGGGCCGCCAGGACAATGGCTTTATGTTGGTGCGCCCCCTGGTGAGGGGAGGGGATCTGTATTTGATTATGGATTTTGCGCCGACCCTTCAGCTCGATACGAACTACATCAATATCAAAGAGAACGGAGAGGTTTATTTGTATTGATCGGGGTACTGGTCGCGGGTTGCTAGAGATAACCCATGGGGTTTAGCCTTTGACTCCACTGCTGGCGTCGCTGGGGACGATATAGCGTTGGAGGAAGGCAAACCCCACCAGGATGGGGGCGATGGAGATGACGGATCCTGCTGCCACTAAGCGCCAATCTAGGGAGAACGTCCCCGCCAGTTTTGATAGGCCGAGGGGCAGGGTATAGATTTCCGGTTCGTCCAGGATGAGTAGCGGCCATAGGAAATCGCTCCAGGCCCCAATAAAGACAAAAATGGCGAGCGTGATGAGGGCGGGGCGCACGGCGGGCAGCATGATGTGCCACCAGATGCCCAGCTCGCTACAGCCATCGATGCGGGCGGATTCTTCCAGTTCTTTGGGCACGCCCTGGAACGCTTGGCGCATTAGAAAAATGCCAAACGCCGACGCAACGCCGGGGAAAATTAGCCCGAGATAGGTATTTCGGAGCCCCAGGTTGACCGCCAGGATATACAGGGGAATGGTGACGATTTGGAAGGGGATGGCGATGGTGGCAACGATCGCCGTAAAAATAATTTCTCGCCCGCGAAAGCTCAGCCGGGACAGGGGATAGGCTGCCAGGGATGACGATAGTAAGTTCAGCGCCACCGTCAGGCTGGAGACGACAAAACTATTGATGACGTAGTTGCCAAAGGGTGCGCTGGTCCAGGCTTTGACGAAATTTTCGAAGGTGGGCTGTTCGGGGAAGAAGCGGGGGGGATATTGAAAAATATCTTCGGTGGGGGCTTTAAAGGCTGTACCCACTAGCCATAGCAACGGCAGCAACATGGCGATCGCAATGCCCGCCAACAGGGCATAGGTCAGCCCCGTTTCCCCCCACTGTCGCCACCGTCCCTCTGCCATTCTTTCGTTTGATGTGGGTTTGCTTTCTGGTTCTAGGGTGTCCGGGGTTTAGATCCTGGATCCTAGGCGATCGCCTGCCGAATATCATCGGCGTTGAGATCTTGACCAATAATAACCAGTTGGGTGCGACGGGTATCGTTCGCTGCCCAGGGACGGTCAAAGAAAGTATCAAATCGGTTGCCGACCCCCTGCAACACGAGCCGCATGGGTTTGTCCGCCACATCGACAAATCCTTTGATGCGATAAATTTCCCACTCTTCCACCAGCCGCTGCAATTTTGTCACCAGCGCCTTAGGGTCGGCCACAGGATCTAGCTCAATATCCACCGCCGTAATGTGGTCGTCATGGTCGTGCTCTTCTTCGTGGTCGTGGTGGCTGTGGCGATTGTCTAAGTCATCCTCCACCGCCGCATTGAATCCCAACAATACTTCTGGCGCGATCTGACCTTGCTCACAGGGCACGATTTTGACGCCTTTGGGAACTTCGTTTTGCAGCCAGCCCAGGACGCGATCGCGATCGCCCGCCTGCACCTGATCCACCTTCGTCAACAGCACCATATCGGCACAGCCGAGCTGATCCTCGAATAATTCTTCGATGGGGGTCTCGTGCTCCAAATTGGGATCCTCGTCCCGCTGGGCCATCAGGGCGTCAATATCCCCGACCACTTGCCCGGCTGCCAAGGCTTCACAATCAACGACCGTGACGACGCCATCTACGGTGGCCCCGGTGCGAATTTCTGGCCAGCGGAACGCCTGTACCAGCGGCTTAGGCAGGGCGAGCCCTGAAGTTTCTACAACAATGCAATCCAGGCGATCGCGCCGCTTTAGCAGTTCTTGCATGGTGGGCAAAAACTCCTCCTGGACCGTGCAGCAGAGACAGCCGTTGGCCAGCTCCAAAATATTGCTGTCGGTGGACGCGGGACCCTCGTCCTTATCGCACACCTGGCACGATCGCAGTAGTTCGCCATCGATGCCGACCTCGCCGAATTCGTTGACCAGGACCGCAATGCGCCGACCCTGGTTATTTTTCAGCAGATTACGCACCAAAGTGGTCTTGCCGGCACCGAGGAAACCGGTGACGACGGTTACAGGAATTTTATGCATGGTTAGAAGCTTGGTATGGAACAGGCGTTGAAGAGAAGCCGAACGCAATGATTTAGTACGCCATGATTCAGGCGTAAGAATTAGCCGAGGACGGCGGATGCTAGGGACCAGGTGGCCATACCCAGGGCGATGCCCGCCCCAAAGGTCACCCGCGATCGCTGGGCCAATGCTTTCGTTACGTTCATTGGTCGATTTAGCGATCTTCGGTATTTGAGGGATTGGGGGAAGTCCCCTGGCGCAGGGTTTGCAGCAGGTCTTGGGGCACGGGGGGCACTCGGGCAATCACGCCTTTCTTCATCCCGTCCGGGCGATCGCTCCAACCCATCATTCCGTCGGCTTTGGAGCTATACAGGGCAGCGCACTCGAATACCCCATCGCAGGCGGCATCTACGCCGTCTCCCTCGTAGGGCAAATCCCCAAACAGATACTGATATTTACCAGGAGCCGAGTAGCTGACCGCGCAGGCATGGCTACAGGCGCTCATACAAGCCGTCGGTTCCAGCTTCAGCGATCGCCGCTGCTCCTCCGGCAATTGGTCGTACTTTTGCTGGAGCGCTGCATAAAAACGCTCGCCGCCGCTCACGCCCACCCGTTGCCCATTGGCCCAGGTTGACGCGCAGGTGGTACAGACAAAAAGGGTCGTCGGTACCGAAGTCGACGGGGCGATCGCCGCCGCTGCCGCTTCAATATTGGTCGTTGTCATTGACTTAGCCGTCATCCATCACACGTAGATTTCGGCGCTATCCTGTCTTCGTGAATTGGGATCGCATTGGAATCGCATCCCCATTAACGGAAGCATCGGCGGGCATTCTGACTCAGGAGTGGCGCCCTTAGGCTCTCCTTCACAGCTGCGGGACAGCGTTGGATTTACACCAAACTTTCCCCCTTTCGTTCGATGGCTGCTCCCCATCGAAACCGATTGGATATTACGCACTCGTCTGCAAAGGTTTTGCAGATTCCAACAATACCACGGTAATTCTGAAGGGGGCTTTGACCCTGTGTCTCATGAATTGCATCAGCGATCGCCTGAAAAGACGTCAACAAATAAACCCCTCTCCTATTGGATGAGGGGTTTAGCTAGAAGCCTTGGGGATCACTGATCCCTAAGCCGTGAGTGTTCGGTCTTAGTATTCGGGCACGGAGGAATCGACCTCTTGGCTCCAGGCGCGGATGCCGCCTTTCACGTTGGTGCCTTCAATGCCGGCATCTTTCAAAATGCCGAGGGCCTTGGCCGATCGCCCGCCCATTTTGCAGTGGGCAATGAGCTTTTTGCCGCCGTTATTGCCGCTGTTGACCAGCTCTTTCACCTTTTCGACGCCCTTACCCGTTTCAATATCGGGGAGGGGCACCAAAATGGCGCCGGGGATCGCTGCGATTTCCACTTCGGGCGGATTGCGCACGTCCACCAACACAAAATCATCGGCACCGCTGTCGAGCAGTTTCTTCAGCTCGGTGACGGACATTTCCGGTACCTCGGGCTCCGCCGCTGCTGCCTGGGGAATGCCGCAGAACTGTTCGTAGTCGATCAGTTTTTCGATGACCGGACGCACGGGGTTGGGACGCAGCTTTAGCTCCCGGAATTTCATATCCAAGGAGTTATAGAGCAATAGGCGACCGCTTAGGGTTTCCCCTTTGCCTAGGATGATTTTGATGGTTTCCGTGGCTTGGATAACGCCGATGATCCCCGGCAGGATACCAATCACGCCACCCTCGGCGCAGGAGGGCACCAATCCCGGCGGCGGGGGCTCGGGGTAGAGGTCGCGATAGTTGGGACCGCCTTCGTAGTTGAAGACCGTGGCCTGCCCCTCAAACCGGTAAATCGAGCCATAGACGTTGGGCTTGTCCGCCAAGACGCAGGCATCGTTCACCAGGTAGCGGGTGGGGAAATTGTCGGTGCCGTCGACCACGATGTCGTAGGGCTTGATGATTTCTAGGGCATTTTCGGAACTTAGGCGGGTCTCGTACAAATCCACTTGGCAGTGGGGGTTGATCTCATGGATGCGGTTTTTCGCCGATTCGATTTTCGGCTTGCCCACCCAGGAGGTGCCGTGGATGACCTGCCGTTGCAGGTTGGAATAATCCACCACGTCGAAATCCACAATGCCAATGCGACCAATGCCGGCGGCGGCAAGGTATAGCAACAGGGGCGATCCCAGACCGCCCGTGCCGATGCAGAGGACACTAGCCGCCTTTAGACGACGCTGTCCCTCCATGCCCACCTCCGGCAAAATCAGGTGGCGGGCATAGCGTTCGTATTCTTCTTTGTTGAGCTGGGTTTGCTCGATGTCGATATTCAACATAGTTGACCGTGGGGCGTGCGATCGCCTGTCTCGGGTCTTTGCCAAATCCGCTGGGGTAATCCCACCGGTTTCCTAAATAATTCCACTCACTTTAGGAAACGCGGTGGCGATCGCGTCGCAATGGATACGGATTTGGGACGCCCTAGACTTGAGCCCATTACTCAGTCGAGTCAGTTGGAGAACCGTTGGAAATTGAGGGAGTGCCCTGGAGGTGTTCAGGGGGCGAAGGATGGATGGCTTCCGGCTGAAACTGCCCGGAATCATCCAGTCGCCAACTGCGCAAATCTACGGCTTTTCCACGGTGAACTGCCACGATGGGGTATGAGTATTGCGCCCAAGCGTAGGTGCGATCAAAGTCGGACGGAATCGCAGGATAGTTTGGGTGAGAGTGGTAGATCCCGATGATATCAAAACCGCGATCGCGACCGGCCTTCTGAAGTCTCAATAAATCTTGGGGGGCGATCGTAAAACGCCGTTCTGCGGTTTCCTGGGCCCCATCTACCACATCAAATTGATCGTTGCTTGCGGCAATCCACACATTTTCCACCGCGTGCACTTCCATCACCGTTGCGATCGCTGTTGCGGTTACTGTTCCACTGGTCCCGGCGATCGCGTCCTCTGGCGACGCCTGTTGCAGGGTCCCCAGCAATACCCCGCAACACTCGCGAGGGTAGGCCGTTTCCCCATGGCGTCTGATCTGTGACTGATGCTCAGCACTGAGCTGTAAAACCATGCCGACACCCTAATAATTCCCTAATGAATCCCGGCCGAGCCCTGTGGGATATCCGTACCACGGGGCTTCCAATTGCCACGAATCGTGAAGTTTGCAGTGGATGCTACACCCATTCCCGAGGCGATCGCGTTAAGGTGAGTCCAGAGCAAGGTTCCAGGGCAACCCTGCATATTAACGCAAGTCGCTCAGGAATCCGGTTGCTGTCCCATGTGACACAGTAACTGACTGAGCCTATAGCGATATCATTGGCCCTGTTCAAGAGCTGCTAAATTTGGAGGCTACTGTTAAGTGTCTGAATCCACTAACATTCAAGATAAGATCGTGGAAGAGGTTGCAAACGCCCGCGAAGTTTGCAGCACTGACAATCCACAGGAATGCGCTGCCGCTTGGGATGCCGTAGAGGAGCTTCAAGCAGAGGCTTCCCACCAGAAGGAAGCGACGTCCAAGAAGAATTCCTTGGAAAAGTACTGCGATGACAATCCTGAAGCTGCAGAGTGCCGCATCTATGACGACTAATCGTTAGTCGTTAGAGCCTAACTAGCGATGCACTCAGTGTGCTGAGTTTGGCTGGGTGTCATTAACTCAATCAATCGACTCAATAGTTTAATCGCTTCCTGAGGTCTGGAAACGGCGATCGCCCCCCTGGGAGATCCCGTTCCCCTGGGGGAGCGATTTTATTGGCTAATCATTGGTCTTTTCAATACCTTTTTGGATACTTTTGTCCGCTGCCCTGCTTATTCGCTTCACGAGGGGGGCGGAGAGGGGCGGCAGATTCTCTGCCTGTGGTCCTGCAACGGGGCTCCCCTTCGGTGATTCGATAAACCTGATAGCATGGGGCTGCAATTAAGGGACAGTGGGATCACGCTGTCGGCACTCCCATGGATAATTGGTTTGTACCGCTCATCTGGCTGGATTATCGGCTGGCCGTGTTGTTTACGGTGCTGGTGCCCTTGGGGCTCCTGGGCTGGGCCTGGGCTGCCCAAGCGGAGGCTCTGAAAGCGTTGTTGGTGATTTATTGGCGCGTTGCGAGTCTTTTGGCAATCACGGTCTATCTGATGATTGCGTCTATTCCGGTGGGTTTCTTGTCGGCGTTGGCGGCTCGTCTCCTGATTCCCCTGTCTCTGTGGTATTGGGTTGACCTCAACGAGGAAATTGATGAGCAGGCCCAGCGGCAGTTGGGGTTTGTGTTTAAGACTTGGCGCTGGATTGTGACGATCTATTCCGGGGTCGGTTTGATTGCGCAAATTGGGACGGTGTCCTGTGCGTTCCAAGGCTCGGAGGCGCTGGCTGAGGTGGCGTGGTGTCGTGCTTGGTTGGAGCCCACTTGGCTATATCGGGAGTATTTTCACGGGAATGTGAACCCTAGCTTTTTGGGCTTCTTTGGCATTGTGGGGTTATCCATCTATGTCATTTATTTCATTTATTTTGCGATGACCAAGCTGCCCCGGAATGGTCGTATCGCGCTGCGCTAGTGGGTTCTGTTGGTATCGACCTAGTGTGATGTTCTGGAAGTCAGCGTGCCCATGAGCCTTGAAAAACGACTGGAAGCCTATAGCGATCGCCACCGGGACGAGGTGCTTTTGGTGAATGCCCTCATTGAAGGCGAGGCGAATTTAATTATGGTGTTTCGGGGATTTTCCAGTTCCCTATCGCAGGCCACGGCCTATGATCCCGACGTGGCGGTCTTGCCGGATTCCGCTGTGATTGAATCCATTGATCGGGTTAGAGCACCCTACAATCCCGATGCGCCAGAGGTGCTTGAGGAGGGAATCCCGGGCGATCGCTTCCTCAGTCGCATTGCTGAGTAAGACGAATTCGGTTCACTGTACCGCTTAAGGTCGAGCACTAGACCGGGGATTCCTCACGGGAGATTACCGTTAGGGATCCCCGGCCAAGTCTTTGGCGGATGGGAATACGAATCACAAACTTCACCCCCCAATCCGCCGCCGGGGAGATGCAGCTCAAGGAGCCCTTATGATTTTCCGTCACGATTTGGTGGGAAATGGACATCCCCATTCCAGTGCCTTGACCCACTGCTTTTGTGGTGAAAAAGGGATCAAAAATCCGTTCCTGTAGCGCTGGGGGGATGCTGGGTCCATCGTTCCCGATCGCAATTTCTACCTGTTCTTCGTCCGACAAAAAGCGCGTTTCAAGGAAGATTGTTCCGTGGTACTCGATGTCGCTTGGGTCAGATCCCAGGGGCTGCTCCCCGGCCGGTCGTTCGGATTGAGATGTTTTTTTGAACTGCTGATCAAGGGCATCGAGGGCATTCACCAAAATGTTTAAAAAGACTTGGTTCATCTGACCGGCATAGCATTCCACGTAGGGTAGGGTGCCATAACGCTTTTCAACCTTGACCCCATCGGCATGCCATTCGTTAACCAGACGGTGCTGAAGCATTACTAACGTGCTGTCGAGCCCCGTATGGATATCAACGGTTTTACATTCCGCTTCGTCCATGCGGGCAAAGCTGCGGAGGGACAGCACAATTTGACTGATGCGATTGGTGCCGGTGATGAGCGATCGGAAGATCCGCGGCATATCCTCTCGCAAAAACATCAAGTCAACGTGCTCAGTGATTGCTTCGACCTCGGGATTCCCCTCGGGATGGGACGCTTCATAGGTTTCAATAACCGTGAGCAAGTCCTCAAAATAGCTTTGGAGATGGGGAATATTGGTCTGAATAAAGGTCATGGGATTATTGACCTCATGGGCAATGCCCGCCACGAGTTGGCTCAGGCTAGACATCTTGTCATTGATGAATAGAAACTTCTGATCGTGCAGAGCGCTCAGGGTTGTTTCTAACCGATGATTCTTGTCATTCACTTCTCCCAGAAGACCTTGGACTTTTTCTAGAAGCGTATTTAGGGTATAGCTGAGCTTGCCAATCTCGTCCTTTTGGTGGATGGGAATTCTAATGTCAAAGTCGTTTTGATCTGTAATTCTTTGCGAGACGCGGACCACTTCACGGATGGGATCGGTGATGATTCGACTTAGCCACATGGATAGTAAGAGGGCGATGACAAGGGAAATAAGAATGCTGAGGACGACGATGTTGATCCGTAGGGATTTGGATTGCCCGTGGGTCTCAACGGCAGCGCTTTCCTGTTCCCGTAATCGGAGTTGCCACTCGAAGAGTTGGTCTGAGAAGTTGATGTAGTCAATGAATTCTTGGCTCTGGGTGAGGTTGATGATTTCTTCCCGAGCTTGGGCAGCACCGTTAGGTTTTGAGAGCTGCTCTTTGGCGCGATTCAGGGTTTCGAAGAGCCGCTCTTCTACCGTTATGACGCTTGATTTGTAGTCGGATAGAAACTGGTGAATCGTTTGTTTTCTTCGGAATGCTACGTCTGTCTGACCGGCGTTTTCGTGGGGGACTGGGGACTCCTCCTTGTGCCGTTCGATGAGGGATCGGACGGAGAGTAGCTGGGACAAGAGGATTTGGCTTTCCTGGCGGAATCGTTTGGGGGACTCCAGAACGGGGAGGAGTTTGGTGGCGGGCCGAACTAGCAGGATCGCGAGGTGTAGATCCTCTAAGAATTGCCGCTCGTTGCTGACTGCGATTTGCTCTTCGAGGGCTTTGATTTGGTAGTGGTTGCCGACGGTCCAGCCGATCGCGGCACCGAAGGAGATGACCCCCAACATGGCGAGGTATCCGGCGACAATCCGTTGCCGAATGCTGAGGGTGGCGGGTAGGGGCAGCAGGGAGGTTAGAAGCTTCACCGATCTATTTGGGTTTCCGAGTGGTGCTATGGGATGGTGGTGGGGCGCGCAGAGGGGGCGATCGCAATGGACCTGGGCCACTCGCGCGGTGATGGAACGGTGGTGATGCTGAGGTGATGCTGACGACTATTCCGCGGGCGGATTTCCGGTGGCGGCGGTTCCTAATTGGACGTTGGGGGTTTGGATATTGGGGGCCTGCTGCCCATTCCATTTTTGGATGCGGGCTTGTTCGACCCGGAGTCGCTCGAATTCCAAGACCTGGGGGGTGATGGAGCCTGAGCGCAGGCGGTTGGCTTCGGCTTCGGCCCGGGCCCGTTCGATGGTGACTTGGGCTTCCCCTTTGGCTCGGGCGACGTTGGCAGCTGCTTCCGCCTCTACTTTGCGACGGTTGGCTTCGGCGGTTTGGGCCGCTTGCTGGGCCGCGAATTGTTCGTTGATGCTTTCTTGAATGTCGGGGGGTAGCCGCAGGGGGCTAAGGAGGGCGACATCTTGGATGGTGACGATGGGGAATCGTTTTTGCATACAGCTTCGGACGCCTGTCACTAATCGCTGCTGGCTGGTGGGCAGCATGGACGGGGTCAGCTTTTTCGTTTCCGCCACTTCGGAGAAACAGTTGCGGAGCCCGTTGCGCAGCTCGTTGGCGCGGAATTGGTCGGGATCTTTGCGGTAGGTTTCGTAGTAGGTGTGCAGTTTGGTGCGGGGACCGCCTTCAATTAATTCCGTGGAGAAGCCGAAGGAGAGACCCACATCGGCGGAGACGGGGCTGCCACCGACGGAGAAGATGATGGATTCGTCGTTGGGGGAGCCTTCGGTATCGGTTTGGGTGAAGGGGTAGGTGTTGACGAAGGTGGGGAAGACGACGACTTCTTCGGTGTAGCCGTTATGCCAGACGCGCCCGGTGACGAGTTCGGCGTTGTCGATGCCTTTTTCGCCGCCATAGAGTTGAATTTTGAGGCCGGCATAGCCGGGTTCGATTGTGGTGGTGCTGGTGCCGGGGACGATGCCGCAGCCGGTGGTGCCCAGGGCGAGACCGCTGAGGGCAAGGATTGTTTTGGGGATGATTGTTTTGGCGATCGCCTTGGAGATATCGAAGCGGGGCATGGTCAACGATGGGGGCGAGGGGAGGATGCGGTCAGCGGAGTAAGTCGAGGGGGGAGAGATGCATCAAGCGGGTTTGGTCGGTATCTTCCCAGGCTTGGAGCTGGGGGAGCGATCGCTGCACGGTCGCGACGGGAATCCCGAGGAAGTCTAGGGGGCTCACGGTGTCAGCCCAGGCGGGACAGGCTTGGCAGAATAGCGCATGGGCCCGTCGGGCACTCAGAAGCTGCCCTACCCCGTACAGTGCAGAACTGATGATTAGGACCGGCACTGCAATCCAAATGGCGAACCCTAACCATGGCGCATTGGAATTGAGAAAGATGGGGGCGATCGCCAGCAGGACCAAACTAAGACCCAACTCCCCAACGGCGATTACTAACCATCGACGCAAGATTGCCATGGTTCTGTCCTAACACTGCCCCATAACGAGGTTCAAGGAATTGGAACGATTTGTCATTGCATCATTCCCTATGGCATTGGGGATAGATGGGATACATAGGGGATATATGTTGTTTTCCCTCAATTGCCATGCTTTTCCGGAGGATTTACCAACCCTGAAATTCTCAGGCTAGGATGGGCGGATTAGGTGCATTGGTCTGGCTGGGGGCCGTGAACAGGACTGTGAACGGGGCTGTTGGTATGGCGTTGCAGGATCATCTTGGGGAGGACTCAATCGAAGAGCGACGCGTTTGGGGTCGGTGTCTTCGGGGTGTCCTGGCGGCAATTTTTGGCCTGGTGCTGTGGCTGGGTATGCCGGGAATGCCGAGTGCACGGGCGATCGCGGTTCCCCAATCGTCCAGCCTGCCAGTGCTGCGTCCCCATGGGATTATTGCCCAGGCTGGTTCTATCCCGGAATTGCAACGGCAGCAGCAACAGATCCAGCGCCAGCGTCAGCAGCTTCAGGAACAACGGAAGCAAGTTGACCAGCAGCGGCAAAATTTACGGCAGGAGGGCGATCGCCTCAAGACCCAGGAGGCGGAGGGGAGTCAAACCCTACGGAATTTGACGGGGGATCTCAATCAGACGGAACGGAAACTGAGCGCGACGGAGCAGCGTATTGCTGATGCGACGCGACAGATGGGGGAGTTGGAGGTGGCCCTGGCCCTGGCGGAACAGGATTATCAGCGCAAGCGCTTGGCGATTATGGGGCGGCTGCAGTTTTTGCAACGTCAGCCGCCTCACTGGGGATTTGCGGTGCTGTTGCAGAGTGAAACCCTGAATGAGTTTTTGGATCGACGCAAACAAATTGAACGGGTCTATGAACGCGATCGCGACCAGCTCAAAAGTTTAGAGGCGGCGGCAGCGGCGCTGGGGGTGCAGAGTACAAAACTGCGGGATCAGCAGCGGGATTTGGATGCTTTGGCGCGGGAGTTGAATCTGACTGCCGGTGACCTCCAAGCGAAGGCGGCCCAGCAGCGGCAGAAGGTGAGCGAGCTGCAGGCCCAGCGGACCACCTTGGAGGCGAATGAAGCCCAACTGAAGCAAGATTCCCAGAATTTGACCCGGTTGATTCAGGAAAAAACGGCGGCCCAAAATCGTTTGAGTGCGGAGCAACAACGGTTGGCTCGCGCTGAGGCTCAAAAGCGGGCCGGGGGACGGCGGGCAGGCGGTGGGAGCAACTCCTCGGGCGGGCGTTGGCGGCCCACCAGCAGCGTCAGTTCTCGCTATCTCAATTTGGGGCGGGGGGAGTTGGTGGCTCCGGCATCCGGTCCGATCACCAGTGGTTTTGGCTGGCGGCGACATCCGATCCTCAAGCGATCGCGATTCCATAATGGGCTCGATTTTGGCGCTCGCTATGGCAGCACTATCCGCGCGGCCCATGGTGGTCGGGTGATTATGGCGAAATGGTATGGCGGCTATGGCAATACGGTGATCATCGACCGGGGGGATGGGATGTCGACCCTCTATGGCCATGCCAGCGAACTTTATGTTTCGAATGGGCAGCAGGTCTCGGCGGGGCAGGCGATCGCCGCGATCGGCTCCACGGGATTATCCACCGGTCCCCACCTGCATTTCGAAGTTCGGATCAACGGTAAACCTAAGGATCCCCGGCCCTATCTATAGAAACTGAATCTATCAACACTGACGTGTCAGTCTAAGCGCAGGGCAATATGGTTAGCGCAAAATCGGATAGGGGATTGGTTCAGTTGCACGCCGAATTCTTCGCAATAGTCTTTGGCTGCTTGGGGCAGGGTCGGAAAGGAGAGGGTGCGATCGCCGGCGGAAACATTGGCCCAGAGCGATCGGATTTCTCGGCTGTAGTATTTTGCGTCTTTCAGGGAGAGCCCCAGGGGGCTTTTGGCTAGGAGCTGGGTCATAAAGGCACGGCTATGCTCCAGGGACCAGTCCCAGGAGATGGTTTCTAAATCCGGCCAGTCTGGTAGCGATCGCACGGTGTGGGATGTGATTTCTAACCATCGTTGCCGATCCCCCGGGCGATCGCCCACGTCATAGCAATTGCAGATGCGATAGGGATGGGGATAGGAAATGAGCGAGCCGGTGGTGATGGCATGGAAGCCGTCGAGGTCAACGATATCCTGGACGTGAAGATGCCCCGTAAAAACGGCGTTGACCCCTGCCGCGCGGAATTTTTGTTGTAGTGCCTGGGCTTCCGGCAGAATGTAGCGTTTGCCGAGGGGATGGGTGGCCTGGTGGGGGATATGTTCCGCGATGTTGTGGTGCACCATCACCAGCAATAGGGGATCGCTGGGATCAGCCTGGTGAGTCGCTAATTGCTCTTCCAGCCATGCCCGCTGGGTTGCGTCAAGGGTGCCGTCAATGCGTTTGCGATCGGCGGAGAGTTGATTGGAATTGAGGCCGATAAGTCGAATGCCCGGGAAAATTTCGCGGTTGTAGTAGGGCAATTCGCCGGTGTCCTGATAGCCGAATTTGCGGTATCGCTCGATAAATTCTGCTTGGTTGATGCGGGGGCGATCGCCGAAGGGCGGAAAGTCATGGTTGCCGGGGATGACGTAGGTGGGGAAGGGGAGTCGACCCAGCCGCTCCACGAGCCAGCGATGATTGTCCCGTTCCCCGTGCTGGGTGAGATCCCCGGGCATCAGCAAAAAATCGATTTGTGCTGCTTCCAAATGCTCAAAAATTTGCTCCAGGACCGGGATGCTGACCTCCACTAAGTTGGGGCGGGCGGGATGATTCCACACCGTATGGGGGAGGGTGACGTGGGGATCGCTAATAATCGCAAAGCGGCAGCGGCGATTAACGGTGGCCGGTGGGTGGGGAGGGGAAGCTGCCATGGGGAGGGATGACTCTATTCCTTATAACCCTATCGGTTTCTTGCCATGCTGGTGTCTGCCTTGATCGGTTTTTGGGCGGGGATGACAGGGCGATCGCCGGTCCCCGCCAGCCGTCCAACGGAGCCCTAAAATCTGGGATGATTGGCAAGACTGCCCCAAAAATATATGAGAGGAAATTCGTGTGGCTTTGGTTCGGGTTCGAGAGCATGTTAATCCCCTGAGTCGTCGATTTAGTACGGCGATCGCCCCGCCGAATTGGTCGGAGATTTATGGGGATATGAACCGCCCTTGGCATTTGGATATTGGCTGTGCGAAGGGGCATTTTCCGCTGAAGATGGCGGAGGCGCGCCCTGATTGGAATGTGATTGGGGTGGAAATTCGGGGGCCGTTGGTGGTGCGGGCGAATCAGTGGCGGGATGAGGCTGGGTTGCGGAATTTGCATTATTTATCCTGCAATGCCAATAATTCCGTGCGCCCTATTTTGGAGTCGTTGCCGGCGGGGGCGGTGAAGCTGGTGTCGATTCAATTCCCGGATCCTTGGTTTAAGAAGCGACACCAGAAACGACGGGTGGTGCAGCCGCCCCTAGTGGCCGAACTGGCGGAGTTTTTGCCAGGGGGGGCGTTGGTGTTTCTCCAATCCGATATTGAGGAGGTGGCGCGGGAAATGGGCGATCGCTTCAGTGCCCATGAGGGATTTCAAAAAACTCACGAGGGGGATTGGTTACCGGAGAATCCTTTGCCCGTGCGGACAGAGCGGGAAATTTCGGTCCTACAACAAAATTTGCCCGTGTATCGCACGCAGGTGGAACGGATTTTGTAGTTTCTCCAATCCCGCTTCCGTCTTAAAACCGGAACGTCGTCCTGACTGTCCCGACCACGATCGCATCATTGTCGGCATCATGCTCTGGGGCGGTGAGGATAAACAGACCGGGGGTGATGCTGATGTTGTCTGAAATGGAAAACCGGTAAAACGCTTCGATATGGAGCCCCACATCATCGTCCGTATTGACGCCCCGTCCCTCGTACAATCGCGGCGGTTGACCAATCAGAAACGCTAGCAAATCCCCTTCCCGCCCAAAGGGATCGGAGAAGGCGGCAGAAAATAAATAGGTATTGGTGGTGGCTTGGGCGTCGCTCTCAAGAAAATCGGTCCAGAACCATGCCCCCCAGGCTCCCAGCGTCAGCCGGGATGACACGCGCCATTGCAGGGTGCCGCTCACCGCATGGATCTGCGCTGGCTCAATGCGATCGCCCGATAAATCCGCATTCAGACTACCGGTGAAGGTGTCCAATCGCCCGGTTTCGGAATAGCTATTGATATAGGCGAGTCCCGCCAGGATGCGAGGGCTGGGTTTGATTAGGATTTGCGCCCCGGCAGCACTGCGATCGCCACCGAGGACGCCAAATTCGGGATCATCTCCATCGCCGACCCCATAGGCGGCCTGGAATCGTATCGTATCGGAGACCAACCAGTCGAAGCCGCCGCCCACATCTAAGGCCCCTAGCTTGAACACTGGGCTGGCTTCTCCAAAGCGGGAAATGGACCCGCGACCGCTATCAAAAAAGCCTGAGTTCGCCGTTAGGACTGAGCTAAGGTCAAATCCCACGGGACGGACGGTGAAGACGACGCGATCGTTAAAGGCGGCGATACGATAGTCCAGCAAGTCGAGGCGAAATTCATTGTCGCTGTCGCTTTGGAACGATAGCCGCGCCATATCCGTGCCCAAGCTATTGGCACCGGATAATCCCTCAAAATTGCTCGCGGATAGCTGGAGTCGCAGGCGATCGCGTCCCGTAAAGGTGCTGACCAATTGCAGGCGGGTGAGGTGGGAAAAGGTGGCTTCGCGATCGCCATCCCCTGGGGTTTCTCCAGCGGCGGCCGCTGCTAAGCCAAAAATGACCTCACCGCCCAAGACTGCGGTTGTGGAAAACTGCTGATCTTCTAGGGTCTCGACTCGCCCTTCCAACCCTGCGATCTGTCGCTCTAGGGTTGATAGTTCTGCCCGAAATTCTTCCTGGAGGCGACGGATCACAATTAAATCGTCTTCGCTGACCGCCTCGTCCGTGGCCGCCTCTAGCTTTTGCTGCAGCCCTTCTAAACACGCATTCAACGCCGCCGCAAATTCATAGCGGGTTAAGGCGCGATCGCCCTGGAATTGGCCATTGCTATCCCCCGCAATACATTGGTGCTCCTCGATTAATTGGCGCAGGGCAGAAAAGGCCCAATGGCTGGGATCCACATCCGTGAGATTCGAGACCGATGTGACGGGGCCATTCACCTGGGAGAGGACCGGCACTGGCACGGCGATCGGTTGGGCTGGCACCTCGGCGATCGGCTCGGAAATTGTTGACTCGGAAGTTACCGATTCAGACGTGACGGGTTCGGGGGATGGGTCAGACTCTGTCGTGGGGAGGGAGGCGGGGGCGATCGCATCTTGGACGGACGCTAACTCGGTGTCGGAGGAGGGGATCCCGGAGGATTGGGCGATCGCCGGTGCTCCCAAGCCCAATCCCAAGATCCCCACTAGGGTCCCTAGGGAGGCAGTGGGAAAGAGTTTGTGCAGTCCCGTAGGTACTTTGCGTACTGCTTTTTGTACTGGTGGTGTGACGTTGGCCATTGACCCGATTTATACTCCCAAGACTTCCGTAACGCCCAGAGTGATGCCTGTTCTAGTCCGCTTTCGGGAATAGCTGTCGCCACCCTATCCCAATCGCTCCAAATTTGCCCGATATTTGACCGATATGTGTCTGAATTTCAGACATTATTGCCGGATATCATTTCCGGATATCACTGCCGGATATCAAAGCGGTGCTCTATCACTACAATCCCTCGCAGGGATCCCCTAACAGGACACTGCCACACCCTCCGGAGGGTTGGTCCCGCAACATCGACTCCACATCGAAGGAAAATAGCTTGTAAATATCCTCAATGGTGTCGGCGCGATCGCGATTATCCAGCCCCGCATTAATTAACGCTTCATCCACCGGCGGATCCGCATAATCCAAGGATACGGCTAAGGATTCTGCGGCCGTAATGAAGTGCACCGTTTGCATGCCACAGCTATTGTCCTCAGGAGAGATCGGTACAACGGGCGGATCCCCGGTAGTTCCATCAGTCGCCGTCGGGAATCTCAGAGGAGTACGGTTGGGTTTGACCTCGGCCGCTGGCGGGAGCGATCGCGAGGTTTGTCCCAAGTCCATGCCTGAAAAAGTGCCTTTTCCGAGGGAGGTTTCGGGGGAGGTTTCGGGGGAAGTGCCTGACGCTCCCGATTCGAATCCTCCGGCGCAGTTATTTCCCGGTCCCCGTCCCCGTCCGTGGATGCCGACCAATTCCCCGGCGACGTTTAAGACCGGTCCCCCGCTCATGCCCCGCCGGGTGCCATTGTCATAGAGGAAGCTATAGCCCCCGTCGTTGGACGGCCGTGACAAAACGGCGGTGAGTTGACCATTCACCGACTGACGTTGACGACGGGCCGATGCATCATCGGGGTTGGGCCAGCCTGACACCACTAGGCGATCGCCCGGCTCAATCCGGCTCGAGTCCCCCATGGTGGCCACCGGATAATCGCGATCACTTTTGAATTTCACCAGGGCTAAATCCAGGCCGCTAATGGTTTCCCCAAACTCCCCCTGTTCTGCCCCCAGGGGCGTAATATTACTGGTTTCATCCACGTCGTCCACAATATGCACCTCCCCATCACTGGTGCGAATGCCATAGACCGTGCCCCGGGTCCGCACCACATGGAGCGCCGTTAGGGCGTAGTACCAGCCTCCCTGGTGGGCCACCAAAACCCCCGAGCCCGGATTCCACTCCTGACGGGCTTCGATATCCCCTGGCTGTAATCCCTGGGCAATCACCACCGTGACCTGGGACGCGATCGCATCCACCTGGTCATAGGTCAGCGCGGCCACGGCCCAGGATGGAATCACCGTCACAATAATCCCCGCCAAAAACCAAGCCCACAGACGCTGAATCAGCCTCTGAATACGGGAGGGGCGATCGCCTGGCGATGGCATAGGGGACGGCAAGGGCATGGGCAAATAGAGTAGCGGCAACCAGTAGGGATAGAGCACAAGCGGGGACAGTGAACCAGTCGGTGCCCTTCTTTAAAGAAGATAATTCCCCTAGGAATGTTTCCAATGTAGAGGGGATCTATCCCGGAGATGGCGTCCTACCGCTTCTCTAGGCTGCAAATCTCAGCTTTCACCCTCAGCCCCTACGCCTTGAATCCCCATGCCTCAAGTTAAGGATCTAATACCACGCCCAGCAGTTGTCCCAGCCGCTGCCATCGCTGCTGATCTTTCGGACACCAGGGCAAATCCTGCGATCGCCCGATCCATAAATACTGGGAAGATTGATTCGGAGAATCGTTACCTGGGGAATTGCTATCCGGGGACGCTAGCGTCACGATCATGCCCCAGCGACATCCCCAAACCGCCTCCAGGGTGGGCCAAACCTCGCGATCGCCCAAGGTTGCCCCCTGAAGTCCTTGAGCGCCTTCCGCCAGACTGCCTTGGGCGATATCCACACTCACCGGGGTTATGGTATCTTCCTCGTCGTCTAAGACTTCTATCCAGGTTTGAGACTTCTCCAGAAGCAATCCCGCGCGATCGCCCCCCAAGGCCTGCCGCGCGATCGTCAACATCTGACTGACCTTGAGTCGCCACGCCGGTCCTAAGCCTGCCTTGCCGGAACGACAGGATAGGGCGGCTTCCGTAACCGCTTCCCAATCCTCAGCCCGCCGTAAATTCTCCGTTACCGTTCCCAATTGCTGTTCAATCGCCTCCGCTTCCACCAGCCGCCGCACCCGCTGGCAAAGCACCGGCCAGTAAATCGGCTTCGTCACATAATCTGTTGTCCCCGCCGCAAAGGCCCGATCCACCGATTCCTGATCGTCCAGCACCGTGATGGTCAAAATGGGGACTGTTTTGCCCTCCGGGAGCGATCGCAACCGCTCACAGCAGGTGAAGCCATCCATTTCCGGCATCATGGCGTCCATCAATACCAAATTGGGCACCAGCCGCTGAAATTCCTCTAGGGCTTGCTCCCCATTCTGAGCCCCCACGGTGGTGTATCCCTCCTCTTCCATGGCCATGGCCAACAGGATTTGGGTGGCCCGATCATCATCCACGATTAAAACGGTAGGGGGACGAATTTCAGGGGCGACGTTCATAGGAGTGCTTAAAAAAGAGGATCTGCTTAAAGGGATTTAAAGACCTAAAAAGTCTTTGAGTTGACGGTTGGCAGCATCATAGGCTGCTTGCAGGGTACCCATTGTGGACGGGCAAACCGCCGGTAGGGGGTCCGGTTCCATCTCCCGGGCTAGGGATTCTAGCTGGTTGCAATAGTCCGCGAGCTGGTTCGCTCCCAGATTGGCACTGCCAGAGCGCAGGGCATGGGCCGCCTGCCGCAGATCCGTGGCGTTTTGCGTTGTCAGCGCCTGTTCAATGGCCCCCAAGCGTTTGACCACATCTTCACAGAATAGGGTGACCGCCTTCGCCACCATCGCCATTGCCCGTTCGTTAGAGCCCCCGATCGATAACAATCCTTCCACGACTGCCTGGTCGAGTTGAGGTTCCCACGAATCGTCCAAAGACCACGGTATCTGGGTTTCTTCGACATCGGATTCAGGGTCCCTTAGGGGATCGAGGGGCGCCATGGGAAAGGGTGGCGGTACGGGTAATACCCCAGAGCCCAAGACCAGGGCGGGGGAATCCAAGGGGGGGGATGTCTCCGTCGCAGGTGTCTCCGGTGCAGGATGGGCTCCTCCGTCCGCTGGAACCGTTGTGGGGGGATGGCCATTGCGCTCATTGCGATTATTGCCCCCGGGGGTGGGGGGCGCACTATCCCCCGCGATCGCCTGGGACTTGGACCGATGTTCCGACTGATATAACACCTCTAGCAGGGCATCTTTACGGATGGGTTTGGTGATGTAATCATCCATCCCCGCCGCCAAACAGCGATCGCGATCCTCACCCATGGCGTAGGCGGTCAGGGCGACAATTTGAGGGCGATCGGCCAGGTCATAGCGCTTTTGGATCTCCTTGGCCGCCGTGATGCCATCCATGTGGGGCATTTCTAGATCCATCAGGATCAGGCTGTAGGACTGTTGCTCCAGGGCTTCCAAAACCTCTTCCCCATCCCCGACCACATCGGCTTGGTAGCCCAGTCGTTCCAGCATCAGTAATGCCACTTTCTGATTCACCGGGTTATCTTCCGCTAACAGAATGCGCAGGGGATTTACGGTTGTTTCCGCTTCCGCTTCCTCTGGCGCTGGCGCTGTTGTCCGGTCCGCCTCAGAAGGGCTAGGGGAGTTGTCCTGGGGCGATCGCCCTTTCCCCTCGGTGTCTTCGGCTCCTGCTTCTGCTCCGTTGGTGTTGGGGGAGGCTGGGGCTGTCAGTTTTGACGCGATCGCCGCTGGACCTTCGGCTGGCTCCGGGGGGGCTAGGATTTGGGTCAACACCTCATGGAGTGTCTCCCGGGGGATGGGATTCTGCAGCCAAGCGATAAATCGGTTGGTTACCGAGGGTTCCACCGGGGGCATCTGGGCGGCGGTCAACATCACCAATGGCACCTGGTCATAGGGGGGATGCTGGTCTAATGCTGTTGCAGACTCAATCCCATTCATTCCCGGCAGCCGCCAATCTACGACCATGGCGTCCACCGTCGGTTGATCCTGCGCCAAGCACCCGAGGGCGTCTTCTGCCCGCCCAAAGGTTGTGACCGTAATGCCCCATTGCTCACTGTTGTGGACCAGGAACTGACGATTGACGGGATTGTCGTCAATAATCCATAGCTGTTTCCCTGATAGGGCTGTTTGCTCCGATTCCCCGAGCAAGGAGGACGGCATGACCGCCGAGGCCCCCTGGGGCATAACGGCGGTGAAATGGAAGGTGGAGCCCTGGCCGAGTTCACTGTCGACCCAGAGCTGCCCCTGCATTAAGCGGGTTAATCGACGGCAGATGGCTAAGCCTAATCCCGTTCCCCCGTAGCGGCGGGTAATCGAGGCATCGACCTGGCTGAAGGATTTAAAGAGCTGGGTTTGTTGCTCCGCGGAAATGCCGATCCCCGTATCCTGGACATCAAATTGCAGTTCGTACAGGGGCAGCGTTGCCGGGGGGCGATCGCCGTTGGCCCCTGGACCGCCCGCCCGAGAATCCGCATTGGGGCTGGCTGGGGGGGCGATCGCCGGCGTTGGGACTTCCCGCGCCGTCACGGTCACCGTGATTGCCCCCTCATCGGTAAATTTCACCGCATTGCTCAGCAGATTTACCAACACCTGCCGCAGCCGGGTGCCGTCCCCCATCACCACCGGCGGGACGTTGTCCGCGATCGTGTGGGTGATGGCCAGGTCCTTACTCTGGGCGATCGCCGCCACAAGGGTTAGGGATTCCTGAACACATTGGCTGACCTCGACGGGACGCTCTTCCAATTCCAGCTGGCCAGATTCAATTTTGGAATAGTCCAATACGTCGTTGATCAGGGCTAACAGGGTCTCGCTGCTGTTGCGTAACACCTCGAGCCATTCCGTCTGTTGCCCCGTGAGGGTGGTTTCCATGAGGAGTCCGGTCATGCCAATGACGGCGTTGAGGGGGGTCCGAATTTCATGGCTCATGGTGGCCAAGAAATCCCCCTTGGCATGGCTGGCGGATTCGGCCGTTTTCCGGGCGGTTTCCAATTCTTGATTCTGGAGGGCCAGTTGCTGGCGCTGTTCCTTTTCCTGGGTCAACAGTTTCACCTGGGCCAGGGCAATGCCCACCTGACCGGCCACCGCCTCTAGGATTTCCAGATCCCCATCGGTCCACTGGCGCTGGACGCCGCACTGGTGGATGACCAATAGACCATTGGGGCGATTCTGATAGGAGGTCCGCACGGCCACCAGCGCCGAAATATTGCCCTCCTGGCATAGGGGGACCATGTCCTTGAGGAGGGGATCCCGGGTAATGTTGCTGCTGGCGATCGCCGCATCTTCAGCCAGTACGACCTGGGCAAAACAATTATTTCGCACCGGCAACATCATCCGACGTAGGGACGATTGCCCCTGGGCGAGATATTCCGCCGCACAGGGTAGGGTATCGCGATCGCCGGGGTAGAGATATAAATGGCAGCGATCGCATTTGAGGGCCGATCCAATACTGTCCACGGCCGTCTGAAACATAAGCTGCGGATCGAGGGTTTGGCGCACCTCATGGGTCAGTCTCCGCAGCAGGAGCAACTGTTGATACTGCTGTTGCAGGGCCAGGTCTGACCGCCGCCGGTCCGTAATATCCCGGAATAGCCAGAGGTGTCCCCCATATTCTTCCCCCATCCAAATGGGAATAAAATCTTCCTCCACCGTGCGCCCATTGGTGAGTTGCCAGGGACGCTGGGCCATCAGTTGGCGATCGCGCAAAGTATGGTGCTGGCTGGTCACAAACCGTTCCGCCTGCTCCACCCGCTGGGCGACGGCCCGGACGATGGATTTGTAGGCCACCTGTTGCTGGATCTGGGGGCGCAGGTTGAGTTGAAATAACTGCTGAAAGATCTGGTTGGTGAACACCACCCGCTCCTGATCGTCCACCAGTAGGACCCCCGCCTGGAGGTTTTGAATCAGGGTTTGCAATCGAGACGTGGTGCGACGGGAGGCTTCCTGGGCCGATAATCGCTCCGCCTCCGCCTGTTTGCGATCGCTAATGTCATGGACCACCATGATGATGTAATCCGGTGCCCCATCCTCCTGGCGCACCAGGGACAGGGTGGCATGGACCCACACCAAAGACTTATCTTCCCGACAATACCGATGCTCCAGGTCAATGGTGTCCACCTCCCCCGCCAAGAGCTGATCGACCCGCCCACAATCGTTCCGCCAATCCTCTGGATGGGTCAGCTCCACAAAGGTGGTTTGGGTCAGCTCATCGGCCCCATAGCCCACAATTTTGCAGAAGGTGGGATTCACCATCCGAAATTCCCCCCCCAATCCCGTATGGACAATGCCCACGGCCGCTTGGGAAAAGGTGGTGCGGAACTGTTCCTGTTGGCGATAGAGACGCTGATTCGCTTGGGTTAACGATTGAACGCGAAACTCCAACTGCTGTAGCTGCTCAGCGACGGATGGGGAAGAAGCCATGGGAACGCAGGAAAAACAGGGGATGATACCAGCACTTACTTAAGCTACGCTCCCTAACAGGAACATGCTTCTACTCAATTCTGTAATGCGGTAGATGCAGAGTTCAAGAACCATTGCTTAGACTGGCTCCATCTTCTATTGTGCCCAGGGTCAGCCCCGAATCACCAGGGATATCCTGGTTCCCCCGTTGGGACTGCCGCTGCCGTCCCGATTTTAGGGGGGAAGATCCCAAGCAACGGTTGGGGTGCCTTGGCGGAATGGCGAACCGTTGATATCCTCCCTAGGGGGATTTTTCCCGCACGACCCACGACCAGACAGTATCCTAATAGTGGAGTGATAGGGGGCGGGCGATCGCAGATCACATCCGGGACATTGGGTGGTGGAATGCCGCCAAGGGAGCCCGGACCTTTGAAGTCTATGGTGTGAACATTAGGTTGTGAACATTGTTGCTGAGGGACAGTTGACTCGGCAATTTGTCCATAGGTTTAGAAGGGGAGACTTGACGCCCGCGATTGTGAATTCATGGCAAAACGCTCCTTAAAGGCAACAGCAGAGGGCATTGCTTTAGCGAAGCGTGCCTTTGAACGGACCGGGTGGACCCAAGATTATCTGGCGGCAGAGGTGGGTCTGAGCACCCGCCAGTCGGTGTGGAAATTTTTTTCCGGGCGTCCCATTGAGCGTCACTTTTTTATTGAGATTTGCTTCCAGCTCAATTTGGATTGGCACGATATTGCTGACCTCCCCCCACCCCTAAATGCTTCGCCTCCTCCTGCCCCCGCAGAGGCAGTCGGGACGGGGGAAGGGGCGTTACCGGCTAGTGCGATCGCCTCGGTCAGTTCCGCATCGTCCCCTGGGGATGCTGGTGAGGCCGTTGGGGGGAGCAATGTCGACGGTGATCCGAACCGCCGCGATCAGGATACGTATGGACCGGGCAATGTGGATGCACTGTTGGATCGGGTGCGGCCCCAGTGGCGCGATCGCCTGATGGCCCAGTTGGGCTCCTATCAAGCGTCGTTGGATTTGGCCCAGCCCCTGGATCTGCGGACCGCTTATACCCCCCTCCATATTTCTTGGGATCTCAGCCATCAACGGTGGCTGGAAGTTTCAGATCTGGAATCGTCCCCCCCTTCCCCTAAGGGGACGCCATCCCAGGGTGGCCATTACCCCGCTGCCCAGCAGGATTTGGTGAACCGCGATCGCACGGTGTTATTGGGTAAACCCGGATCGGGGAAAACGACTCTGTTGCGCCATTTGGCGTTGGCTTGCGCTGCGGGGGACTTTCGCCCGGGACTGTTCCCGGTTTTTGTGTCGCTACGCCATTGGAGCACGGCGGCGGTGACGGGGATGGCGGATGCGATGCCTCCCCTGCTGCCCCCCCTTCAGGAGCATATTGCTGACCTGTGGCGTCTGGCTGGGCTAGGTGCTGCGGAGACGGAAGCAGTCTTAGAGGCGGGGCGGGGGCTCATTCTGTTGGATGGGCTGGATGAGGTGCCGACGTCTGATTTTGGCCCCATGGTCCAGGCGATCCAGCAGTTCGCCTACCACTATTACCAGACGCCAATTATCCTGACCTGTCGCACGGCGGCGGATCGGATCCGCCTACAGGGATTTGCCTATGGGGAGTTGCGCGATTTGGATTGGTCCCAGGTCACCACCTTTGCCCAGCGGTGGTTTACGGCGATCGCCCCCCTCCCGGATCCCCCCCAGGAGGACGGCCCCCATCCCCGGGCCCAGGAATTTTTGGATCATTTGGAATTGCCCAGTAATCAGGCCATTCGCCATTTGGTGAAGACGCCGATTTTGCTGAGCCTGGTGTGTTCGGTGTTCCATGCCCGCGCCACATTCCCCACCCAGCGATCGAAGCTTTATAAGGCTGGGCTGGATATTTTGTTGGGGCATTGGGATAGTGCGCGCGGGATTCATCGGGAGAGCCCCTATCAGCAGCTCAGTACGGTGGAAAAGTTGCGATTGTTGGCCCAACTGGCGGCGGCGCAGTTTGAGATTGGCCGTACCTTTTTTGAGAAGTCGGATGTGTTGGCCAGCATTAGCGATTTCCTGACGGTCCGCGCCGCGTCTACGGCGCAGGGTCCTCAAAATCCGGGCGATCGCGGCGAATTTTGGGAGCATCAATGGGCTGAAGCGGAGACAATTCTGACCGATATTGTGGTCCAGCATGGGCTATTGGTGGAATGTGCCCGCGATATTTATGCGTTTTCCCATCTCACCTTCCAGGAATATTTAACGGCGCGGAAGTGGGTGGCGGCCCTCGCGGCTAATGCGGCCCAGGGGGCGGATGCGGATGCCCTGGATCGGACCTCGGGCCGCCCCCCTGGGGCTCCCCCTGTGGATCATTTGGCGGAGCGGTTGGCCGATTATTTATTTGTGTCTCCCTGGCGGGAAACCATTGGGTTGGTGGTGGAAATGTTGCCCCGGGCGGATGGGTTATTGGTGGCCCTGAAACGGCAGGTGGATCGGGTGATCGCCCATGAAAGCGCCCTCCAGGATATTTTGCGCCGTCTGGAAACCAAGGTGAACCAGCCAGAGTTTCAGGCGTTGGACATCAAACCCGCGGCCCTGCGAGCGTTTTATCTCACGCTCTTCCATTCCCGGGATTTGAACCTGGCGATGGCGATCGATACGGCGGTGGCGACCCAACCTCCCCCGCCGATCGCGCTGGATTTGGCTTTGGCGCGGGTCTTTAATACGGCGCAGCGATTGCGGGAGCAGCCGGATGTGAAGGGGGTTCTTTCCCTGAGCTTTGCTTTGGATCTGGAGCGGCAGTTTGACCTGGATGCGGACCTACAGGGGGCGATCGCCCAGTTGAGGGAGCAATTGCCGTCCCCGGAACAAGGGCGAGAGGGGCTGATCCGCTGGTGCGAAACCGATTTGCCCCAGTGGTCCGCCGATTTTCGGGATTGTTTGCAATGCCATCGCCACCTGGTTACCCACTGGACTCTCACCTCCGCCGAGCAGCAACTGCTCCAGGACTATTACCAGGCGACTGTGTTTCTGGTGAACTGTCTCAGCAATAGTCAGGCCAGCCCTGCCCTTTGCCACCAACTGGAATCGGACCTCCTCCGCTCCTCCGATGCCATCCTGTCTCGCCCCCAGTCCGACCCGTCGGGTCAGGCGGGTCAAGCGGATCAGACGAATCAGTCGGATCAGACGGGTATGTCTGTCGCTTCCTAGCCACGTTACAATCACTACGCTCCTTCTCGAACCCTTGTCTGACCGAGACTGCATCTGGTCTCGCCTCCTGTCTATGGCTGATTCTATGGCTGATCCCATGGCTGACTCCCTTTCCCCCCTACAGCAGCTACAGCAAGCCCAAGGGGCTGTTCTGGATCCGGCGATCGCCCCCGTCCCGGTCCATTACAATGCCCGGTCCAACAATGATGCAGCGATCGCCGCGGCCCTGGAACAGGGCACCGCGATGGTCGACCGATCCCATTGGACGCGGCTGCAATTTACCGGTGCTGATCGCCTGGCCTTTCTCCACAATCAAACCACCCAAAATTTCAATGTACGCCAGCCGGGCCAGGGATGTTTGACGACCATTGTGACCGCCACTGCCCGCCTGATCGATCTGGCCCTGGCGACCATCGCTGAAGACGCTGTGAGGCTATTGGCGTCGCCGGCCATGGGCGATCGCTTGATGGCCTGGTTTGATCGCTATATTTTTCCGATGGATCAGGTGACCGTCACTGACTGTTCCGACGAGACCGCGACCTTTACCCTGTTGGGGCCACAAGCCCAGACCGTCCTTGAGTCCCTAGGGTTTACCGCGCTGGACGCCTTAGCCCCCTGTGCCCATCAGACGGTCACCGTAGACGGGGCCGCCGTGCAGGCGATCGCCCATAGCGGCCTCGGGCGATCGGGCTATACCCTTTGGACCGATCGCGACCAGGCGGCTGCCCTCTGGGAACGGCTGACGGACTTGGGATCCGTGCCGGCGGGGGAGCAGCACTGGGACATGTGGCGCATTGAAGATGGGGTACCCAAACCCGGATCGGAGTTGACCGACGATTACAATCCCCTGGAGGCCGGGCTTTGGCAGGCGGTTTCCATTGATAAGGGCTGCTATATCGGTCAGGAAACCATTGCCCGCCTCAATACCTATGACGGTGTGAAGCAGCAAATTTGTGGTCTGCGGTTGACGGAGCCCCTGGAACCCGGAACCAAGCTGTCGACGCTGGAGGGGGAGAAGGCGGGGGTGTTGACCAGTTGCCGGATGACCCCGGATGGGGCGTTGGGTTTGGCCTATATTCGCCGCAAGGTGTGGGCGATCGGGGCGACGGTCAAACCGACGGATCCCACCCTGGGCGATCGCACTGGGACGATCCAAGACGTTCCCTTTCCCGTGCGGGCGAACCCTGACGGCTAGGACCGTGCCGTCAGCCCTGGAGAGCGATACGAACCGCAGGGGCGTCAACACAACTAGCCCGATAACAACTAGCCCGATAGATCGCTGATACGAGCAACAGGCTAGATTGCTGATTGAATGGATAGGATTTGGATGAAATGGACAGGGGATACCGACCCCAAAAATGGCTTCAAATGCTTATCCAACGCGAGTACGGGATAAGGAAAGGCGGGAGCGTTTAGCCTGAACAAAGCAAAAACGTTCAGCAACTCCCGCCAATCATGTCTAGTCTAAAAGCTTTGCTTTGTGCACTTGATGGCAGGGCTAGTGGCGTACTGCCATCAACCCCGCAAACCGGCTTTGATCCTCTAGCTCTTATCCCGACTCGCGTTAAATCTGGATTTGGCTGGAACTTTTGGAAACCCTGGATCGACTGGGTATCTGAGAGTAGTGGAGAGATGTGTCACCGCTTGCGGGGCGTCGATGCTGAGGAGTCAGCTAGGCAGCCCCGCTTTTTATTGCTTTTGGGGGCGATCGCCAGTGTATTTGGGGAATTCTGGGCGCGGAAGATCATTTACTATAGTGAAATCGCAATGTAAACGTAGTAAACGTAATTTGCGAAGAAACGTGATTTGCGAACGCTTTTGGTATTTGGCGTGCTACTTGGCGTTGCCATGGACGACTCGCCGGTTAATCGCGCTTCATCCTGAGAGCCCCCTCGTTTTTTCTGTTGGTGAGCATTGTGGCCGCAAAATCCTTCTCCTTGCCTGAGCTAGCCCGGTTGATTGAGGAGCTGCAATGGAGTTGGTCGGCCAATCGGACGGTTAAGGGACGAGGTCGGCGTCGGCGTTCAGCCCCAAGACTTCGCCAGGGTGGCCGAGAGGATGGGGGGATGAATCCTGCTCGCCCTGAGGCGATTCAAGCGCCCCTATTTCCTAAGTCGCGATCGCCCTTGGGAGCTTTGCAACAATTCACCCCGACCCTTGCGCCCCTGGATCTGCCGATGGCGGGGGGATTATCTAAAAAACGTCTTTTGGCGTTGCTGCCTTGGGGGAGCTTGGGCTTGGCGTTGGCTGCCGTGGATTCCAATATTGCGGGCGCTTTGGTGTTGGGGGGCGGTTTGGGATGGACGGTTTGGCAATTCCAGCGATCGCGGGGTGGGTTTCCGCGGCAGGTGTTGGCCCAGGTACAACGGCGGGTTGATGGGTTGGCGTTGACGTCGGAGCAGCGGCGGTGGGGCATTGCGATCGCGTCGGGGGGGGCGATGGCGTTGTCGGCCTATGGCGGGCTGATGCTTTGGGAGAATTTTCAGAATGGTTGGTTGGTGGCCGGCGTCGTTGGACAGAGCGGTTTGACGGTGGGGTTGGCGGTGATGCTGTTGACGCGCGATCGCCAGCGACAGCAGTCTCAACAAATTGAGCGGTTCCATCGCCTATTGGAAGGCTTGCTAACGGCGTCGGTGGAGCAGCGCCCCGTGTTTGTGCAGCAGTTGCTATGGCTGGGCATGAAAGGGCATTTGGATGGATACCAAGAGGGGATGGTGTTGCAGGCGCTCCAGGGGTTGTTTATGGCGACCCAGGAGGATGCGGAGAAGGAGCGGCTTGCCCAGGCGATCGCCCAGATCAAACAATTCCAGACTGTGCACGCCGCCCAGCGTTCTTCCCGCGCGCCCTATGCCCTGAGCGGGTCTACGTTGGGGACGGTGGAGATGCCATTGGGACATCAATCAGAGCGGCGACCGGAGCGGCAGTCTGAGGCGATCGCCCCTTCCCGAAAATCCCAAGAAAAGCATTCTTAAAAAGCCCCTTTCAAAACAATGCCTCACAATCCCTCAATTTCCCGTGCTATCGGGCAGAGGGGCAATAGGGGGTGTTGTTGCATAGAATTTCGCGCTGGGCGGATCGGGTGAGGGGCCAACGCCGGACGGTGCCGCTGCGATCGCCCGTTAGCAGTTGGGAGCCGTTGGGATTCCAGTCCAGGGCGCTAAAGGGGCTGGGGGCGGGATCCAGTTGGCGAATCCAGGTCGGGGTGTTTTTGTCGTCTACGGTCCATAGGTTTAGGCTGGCGGGGCGATCGCCCTGTTTCGGAAGCAGTAACGCCAATAAATCTCCCTGGGGTTGCCAGTGCAAGATGGGTTGAGCATTGCCTGGGGCGGTAGAGCCGGTGTCAGTTTTGTTCTGGACCTGTAAGGCGACTGGCCAATCAGTGACGTGGAGCAATTCGCCTTGGCTATCCCACAGTACGAGGGCGGTGCCGGCGCTGACGAGTTGTTCCCCGTCCCGCCCCCAGGCAAGGGCAGTCACGGGCTGTACGCCACGGGTGCCCGCATACCACCACAGTTTTTCATCCACGGTTTGTTGGTCTCGGGTGGTCACAATGCCCCCGTTGGCGAGTCCGATCGCCAGCTTGGAATTTTTGTATGAGGGACCGGTGGGTTGCCAGGCGAGGCTACGGGCGATCGCGGGCAGCTCAAGGGTGTCGGGCCGTCGCTGGCTCATGTTCCAGAACCACAGCTTGGGTTGATAGGGATGGGCGATCGCAATGGTGCGACCGTCGGGCCGCCAACTCCAGGCGATCGGCAGGGTGCTGGCGACGGGGGCGGGGAGTAATGCGGTTTTGATGCGCTTGCCATTGGCGTCCCACCAGGCCAGTTCCCCGGAACGGTGGCGGGTGATCAGAACATCGCCCCCGGGACTCCACTGGAGTTGTAGGGCGGCCCCTAGGGTTAGGGGATCCAAGGTTTGCGCGCGATCGCCGGCGCTGGTGTAGATATGGATTTGTCCTTCCCCATCTACGAGGGCAAAGCGATCGCGCTTTGGTTGCCAGGCTAAATCTCGGATCGGTGCATTGCCAACGGTGCTGGGGGGTGGGGCAATGAGGGGGGGGAGTCGCTGACCCAGAATCGCGCCATGGGACAGGGTGGCTTGGGCAATGAGCCGTGGGCTGCCATCGAAGGGAACTTCGTCGATCAGCTTGGCTAGGTTTTTGAAGAGAGATGGGGATTGGGAGAGGGGGGAGGTGGGCGATTCGGCGGCGGAAACGTCGGGGAGGTCGCTGTTGGGGGCTAGGGGATCTTCTAAGGCTTCTGGGCGGAGGTCGGGCAGGGGGGCGATCGCCGATGGTGTTCCCCCGACAGCTCCAGACTGGGCTTGGTTTTCAAGCTGTAAACTTTCCACCAGGTAACGCCCGCTGGCCACTTCCCGCCAGTTCATATAGGCGGTGAGGCCGGTGACGGCTAAGAGCCCAAATAGGGTCATTCCCGTGGCGATCGCGAGTCGTAGCCGCTGTTTCAATACCCGCGTCAGTTGCAGTTCCTTGCGGCGACGTAATAACCGTTCCTGGCTGAGTTTGCCCCGGAGCTGCTCGATGGCGCTGCCCTGATGGTTGCGGATGAGCTGCACTAAATAATCATGGACAAGCTGATAGCAATAGATGGGATCATCGGGAATAAAAAAGACCAGTCCCGAAGCGACTAAAATATCTAAAACTAAATCCAGTTCTGCATGGTGATGATCGTCCAGTTCGTCCTCTTGGAAATAGCCCAATTGGACTAATTCTTGCTCGAGTTCGACTCGAGTTTTCAGGGGACGGATGCTATTTTCACTGGTGAGTAATCCCAGGACAAGCCAGGCTAATTTAGTCTGTTCGGGGCCACAGTCGGCGACGACTTCGTCTAGGGATTGTGCCACTAAAATCTTTTTAGGATCGGGGCCCAGTTGGTGATAGCTTTCCAGCTCGGTGATGTTATCGGTTTGGAGCTGGGCCCCCACCACCTGAAGTTCGATGGGGCGGATATCACCGAAGTCTGTGGCTAGATCTTCGACCAGCCGATCAATTAGCTCGGACGATAAATTAAACTGCGATCGCCGGGTGAGATCGGCAATAACCTGTTTAGCGCGTTCCGGTGAAAAATCTTCGAGGGGATAGCGAATTTCCCGCCGTAAAATATCCCGATCAATGGCGTTTAGATTTGCCACTCGATCCAGTTCTAGTAAATAGTGGAGATAGTCCTCCCGCAGGGATAAAACAATTTTCACATCCAGCAGCTCTAAACAGCGGGCAATAAAATCGTAGAGCTGTTTGCGATTTTCCTTGAGAGATTTTTCCCGCCGTCGGACCCCATCGCTCAGGATCATTTCGCTGAAGAAAAATTCTTCGAATTGATCGAAAACAATCACCGTCACCACATTGCGATCGCGGTTTTGCTCCAGCATGGCCAAGATCGCTGCCGCCGTTACTGGGACTTCCTTTAAGCCGATGGGGGCATGTTGGGCGATGCCCCGAAAAAGCTGCACCCCCAAATCCCGCGCCCAATTGCCATAGCGCCGCAGCAACACCGGCACAAATACTTTGGCGTCCATGGAGGATCCCTTGAGCCGAGGCACCAACCCCGCCCTCATCAGGGAACTTTTGCCCACCCCCGACTCCCCATGGACCACGACCAGGCGATATTGGGGCAGGCTGAGCCGCGCCACCAGTGCGGCCACGTCCTGTTCCCGTCCCACCGCTAGATTTCGCGGATCCGCTTGGGTGGTGGATACGCTGATGTCGCTATGGTGCTTCCAGGCAGGGTTGGCGGCGCGGCGGATGGGGCGTAGGCTGCGGGCACCGGTGAAGGGGCGGAAGCCATATTCTGCTTCGGTGGCGCGATAGTCCTGTTTCAGCTCATAGGCGCGGCGGTAGTCCTTTTGGGAAAAGTGCAGACGGCTGAGGGTTTTGAGCAGGTCAATATACAGTTCCGGCTCGTAGTCGGCTTTGCCCACCTGCCGCGCCTTTTCTAGGGACGCGATCGCCTCGGGGAGTCGCCCAAGCCCCGCGAGCGATCGCCCCAATAAATAGCGCATTAACGCCTCGTGGTACTCGTAGAGCTGGGGGTCAAACTCTGGCCAGGGACGGCGCTGACCCCGATTGGGGCGACCGGTGGCCGCCAGATAGAGGGCAAGGGCGGACTGGGCGCGATCGTGGGCGATCGCCCATTGATTTTTGCCTAGGGCCACCATGGCCATGGACCCCAAATCATAGGACTGACGGAGGCGGTTTTTCTCGGATTCGTGCAGGGAAAATCCCCGTTCTGCCACCTCCTGCAACTCATCCCACAGGGGGGATTGCTCCCCCTCCAGCACCGCCAATCGATAGATCACCGCCTCCAAACCGTTGATAAATCGCGAGACCAGATCCAGCCGTTTTGCGGTCTCGAAACAGACCAGAGCCCTCTCGCAGCAGTGGCGGGCTGCCTCGTAAGCCTGCTGATATTGCGATCGATTTTGGGAGGCGAACTGTCGCCACCATAAATTCAAATAAAACCAGCTACAGCCTTCCCGTTCGGGGGCGTCCGCCTGTTCCCAGAGGGTGAGGCAATGCTCATAGCGCTCCCGCGATCGCTCGTGGGGCAGGCTGGGATCCTGGGCTAGAAAAAATTCAATGCTGGCGTCCAGTGCCGGGAGTACGGGCATCCCCGCTGCGCGTACCTCCGCCCGCCCTGCTTCCAACTCCCGATATTGGGAGGGCTCCACGGTCCAAAACCGACCCGCCCCCGTCGCCATCACATGTTCAAAGGCATGGCCCACCAACTTTTCCAAAAATTCGGTCAGGGTCTTGGGATCAATCTCAAACCGTTTGGTGGTGGCATAGCTGGCGAAATCCTTCCCCTGGCGCAGAAAAAGTTTGAGCACCTCGTCATTGACCCAAAACACCAGGGGACAGTCAAAGGTATTTAAAAATTCGTCCCGCATCAGATTGGCGGTGGCGATCGCCCCGGCCATATCTGCCAGGTCCTCCAATCCCTGCACCAAAATGCCGCCGGGGGGATTGTCAGGGCATTCCGCGATCGCCCGATCCCAAGCCCGCCGAATCGCCGCATAAATGGAAACCGTCTCCGGTGGCAGGTTCAAGCGATATAGGGGAAACGGCGATTGCTCCAACAGCTTCCCAATAATGCGATCGCGCACCTCTTGGTAGTTCGCCCGGGCAAAAATAACCGTAAAACTTCCCTGACCCCGACTCAGCGTCCGCACAATTTCCCGCAGCGCGGTGTCATTTCGCTCAATGATCTGTTGCCGGGAAGTTACTGCCATTCCCCATCCACCCTGCCGCTCATCGCAGAATTACGCATACGACTTACACATACCCTGTGTTGAGTATGCCCTATCTTCGGGGCGACACCGGTGTGGCCGTAATGTGGGCGCAATAGTGCCCGCGATCGCCGGATCCAAACGCGACTTTTTCAACCCCTTATGTCACGAAACAACAATAGTTAATTTGACCGCCGCCAGCTCAAGGCGTCAACTCAAACTGCCGTTAACGGACTATTAACAGAGAGAAGGGGGAATGCCTTTTCTTAGACCTTCAACGCTGATTTCAAAGCTCTCCCCGCGTTTTTGCCCCGCTGTGGAGCGAGCCCAAGCCCTCTTTTCTACATCAAGAAGTGCAAAGTAATTCGTTCAGTACGTAACTCCGCCAAGAGCAATCACGTCACCCTAGTCGCTCCCTAGCTGGTCGACGCTCGGACTTTTATGCTCTAATAAGAGTACCTGCTCCGTCCAAAAGGCACTCCATTTCAACCATCCTGAAATAAGGATTAAAAAACGACTGGCTCAATCGCCTCAATAATATTAATAATTTATTGAGCGCTGACCCCTGTTGCGATATGGAGCTGCTACTCTCGTTAGAAAGCGAGTTTAGCTGTAAAGCAGTAGGTCATCTAAGGACTGCGTGACCCTTAAGTCCCATGGCAATCCCTTGGATTGCTTGAGTTCTGCTCTCTGCTATTTCACAACACTTTGCCTCTCCGTTGGTTGCCAATGCGACTTCTTCGAGGCTCACTAGTCTTGGCTTAGTCTAATTTTAAAGTGATTATGCACTTTTCACAATAGCCATAATTTATATGTTTTTTGTCCCTGGGGGTGGTATGAATTGCTTCCTCAGGGGCTAGGGTTTCTGCCTCTGGCTAGGGTCTCTACTCATTTTGATGCTGTTCCTCGGTCTGGATCTATGGTTCCAGTCCACAGGGTCCTGCCCTCTGCCATTTTTGCTGCCGGTGCCGTGCTTTTTAATTCTTCCTATAAAAACACTGATAACGATCAGTCTACGATGATGCCTCCGCGTTCGGAGGGGCGATGGTGGCGCTTGGGGAGCGTTGCTGCCCGTGGCGTGAAGGGGCAACTGATCGGCTTTTTGGGGCGGCGAAAAATTTCCCAAAAGATTGCCTTAGGCTATGGCTTGAGCATTAGTATTGCCGTTGTCGGGGCGGTGGCCAGTATTACGGTTGGATCGGTGTATGGCGGGCGGGCGTCCCTCAAGCGGGAAATTGCTGGGCAGAAGGCGGAATGGGTGTATCGTTTGTCCAGCGATATTTCCCCCGTGACGCTGGTTTATCCCCAGCATCTGTCCCTGAGGATGGAGGATCCCAACATCGTACGGTATCGGGTGGGGCAGTCTCGGGGGGCGTTGGCAGGGCTGCGGCTGTCCGTGGACGAATTTGAAGCGTTTATTCTGGAGAACCGCGCGGAGAGAGGGTTGAGTCAGGGGGAGTCGGTGATTCGTCCCCTGCGATATTTCTTGGATGAGTACGAGGTTTGGATTGAGTCGGTCTGGTGGGCGTTGCCGCCGGTGGATGCGTCGTTAACGGAGGTTCCGGCGCAGCTACAGCGGGATCGGCTGCTGCTTTTGGAGGCAAAGATTAATGGGGAGGATGGGCAGTATCTGGCGACGCAGTTACGGCGGCTTTCCCGACAGCTTTCCCATTTGGCGGTGGCAGCGGCGGAGGTCGAGGATCAGGCTATTCGGGAGTTACAGACGGTTGATGATTTCCGGGTCTGGTTCAATATTATTAGCTTGGCGGGCTCGGCCCTGTTGGCGGTGGTCTGTGCGATCGCGATCAGTCGGGCGATCGCTCGGCCCATCAATCAGGTAACGGCCCAGACCCACCGTGTGACGCGGGAGCAGGATTTTAATCTACGGATTTCGGTGGATTCGAAGAATGATGAAATTGCTCAGTTGGCGGGTTCTATCGATCAGTTAGTGAGTTGGGCGGGGCAGTATACCCATGAGCTGCAGGTCGCCCAAAATACGTTGGAGCAGCGGGTGGAGGAGCGGACGCAGGAGTTGCGCGTTGCCCAGTCCCAGATTGTGCAGAGTGAGAAAATGTCGAGCCTGGGGCAGATGGTGGCGGGGGTCGCCCACGAAATTAATAATCCGGTGGGATTTATTTACAGTAATGTGACCCATGCCACGGAGTATGTGGATGATCTGCTGGCGTTGATGAGTCTTTATCGCCAGGAATTGGAGGCGGCTGGGGCGGGCGGTCCGTCGTCGCCGATCGCCGAAAAAGAGGAGGAGATTGATCTGCCCTTCCTGGAGGAGGACATTTTCAAGTTGTTGGGCTCGATGAAGTCGGGGGCCGACCGGATCAAGCAAATTGTGCTGTCCCTGCGAACGTTTTCCCGGTTGGATGAGGCGGATCTGAAGGATGCGGATCTCCATCAGGGGCTGGAGAGTACGATCACGTTGCTGGAGCATCGTTTGCGGGGGAGCAGCTCTACGGCCAATGATATTGAGGTGATTCGGGATTATGGGGATCTGCCGCCGGTTCAGTGTTATGCGGGGCAGCTGAATCAGGTGTTTATGAATTTGCTGACCAATGCGATCGATGCTTTGGAGGATGGGCGAAAGCGCAGTTCCCATGCCGGGCTGCATGTGGTGGAGCCCAGTGCCCAGCGATCGCCCCAAATCACGATTACAACGCGGACCTGTGGCGATCGCTGCACCATTGCCATCAGCGACAACGGGCCGGGGATTCCGCCAGAGACGCGCGCCCGCATTTTCGATCCTTTTTTCACCACCAAACCCATTGGTAAAGGCACGGGGATGGGTCTCGCGGTGAGCTATCAGATCGTTGCCGATCGCCACGATGGCAAACTCACTTGCACGTCGAGCCCCGGCGAAGGGACCACCTTTACCCTGGAAATTCCCATCGCCCTTAACTTGGGATCGATGGATGAACCAAGCCTTGCCAGTTAAGGAAGCGTTCCGGTTAAGGACGCGCTGAAATCACTCCCCCCGGGGATCGGAGGGAGTGACCGCAGTGGATTCGTGCTGGGTGTGATTAGCGCTGGGGGATTGGCGCTGGGGGATTGGCGCTGGGGGATTAGCGTTGAGTTAACTGAGTCAACACTTCGTTGGACCGCCCCACGAAGGATTTCATCCCATCAGCGTCAAAGCCCTTTTGGGCCATCAGCGCCAAATCATAGATGTGGTTACACAGGGCCTTGGATAGGGCCGCGCTCGGGGATTCGCCCCCTTCCACGGCGATCGCCCCTTGCTGCATGGTGAGCAGGTTGGCAATCAAGGGATGGGTGCTATTCACCAACAGGATGTGATCGTCGGGGAAGGCGGATGCCTTGTTGTCAAACATGGCCGTCATATCCTGGAGGCGACGCATGGCCTCGGGCAACAGCACCATCGCCGGGGGCGTATTGGCGGGATCCTCTCCCTTTAAGGCTTCCACTTTGACGTTGATGCGATCGTTATCCAATGCCGCCTCGAACAGCTCTTTGATTTGGTCGCTGCGGGTTTTGTTGGTGGTGGGATCGACAATCTCCGAATCCTTCTGGTCCTTATCCAGCAGGGCATCATCAATTTCCGAGTCCACGCGGGAGAATTTGACGTCGGTAAATTCCCGCTCCAGGAAACCTACAAAATGAGTGTCAATAAAGGAATCCAGGTACAGCACCTCTAGCCCCTGGCTCTTGTGCAATTCCACATAGGTGGCTTGGGATGCCGGGTCGGTGCAATAGAACACCCGATTTTCGTGGCGCTCCTTGTTCCGCTCCAGATAATCCTTGAGGGTGGTGTAATAAAACCCGTTTTCATCCTTGGGTTCTTTCGCCTCATCGGTGCTTTCCCAGGCGTCGCCCTCTTCCGTTTGCACCTCAACGGCAACCGCATCGCTCCCCTCGTCGGATCCCAACTCAGCGGTGGTGCGATAAATCAAAATATCTTCCACTTGGCCCTTGAACTTGTCATCATTCAAAGAACCAAATTTGACGAAGGTGCCCAGGTCCTGCCAGCAGCGGATGTATTCGGGCAGGTCGCTCCGGTAAAGCGCCTTCAGTTCGCCCGCAACTTTCTTGGCGATATAGTCGGCAATGCGGCGGACGGTGCGATCGCCCTGGAGATAGCTCCGGGACACATTGAGGGGAATATCGGTGCTGTCGATGACGCCGCGCAGGGGCATGAGGAACTGGGGAATCACTTCCTCGCAGTTATCACTCACAAACACTTGATTGCAGAACAGTTTGATTTGCCCCTTGGTGACATCCACATCGGGCTTCAGTTTGGGGAAATACAGGATGCCGTTGACGACAAAGGGATAATCCGTATTGAGGTGAACCCACAGCAGGGGCTCATCTTGGAACGGATGCAAATAGCGATAGAACTCCAGGTAGTCATCTTTTGTTAGGTCCTTGGGATTCTGCTTCCAAAGGGCTTTTTCCTGGTTGATGCGCTCCCCATTCAAGTTGATGGGGTGGGGCATAAAGTCGCAGTACTTTTTGACGATGCTGCGAATGCGCGCCTCTTCGAGGTATTCTTCCTCCTCTTCCATCAGGGTCAACGTAATCGTCGTTCCCCGCTCGGTGCGCTCCGAATCGCTCAGCTCAAATTCGGTGGAGCCATCGCATTTCCAGTGGACCGCGTCCGCACCCTCTTGAAAGGATAGGGTGTCAATTTCGACGGTCTTCGCCACCATAAAGGAGGAATAAAAACCCAAACCGAAGTGGCCAATGATGGTTTCTTCGGACTCCTTAAATTTCTCGACAAATTCTTCGGCGCTGGAGAATGCCACCTGGTTGATGTATTTCTCCACCTCATCAGCGGTCATGCCGATACCGTTATCGGTGATGGACAATTGTTTGTTGTCCTTATCAACGGTGATATCAATGGCAGCGGTGCTGGGATCGAAGGTTTGACCACTGCTATAGGCCGCCATTTTCAGTTTGGCGATCGCGTCTACCCCGTTCGAAATCAATTCCCGCAGGAAGATTTCATGATCGGAATAAATCGACTTTTTAATGATGGGAAAAATATTTTCGGTATGGACCGTGATATTCCCGCGCTTTGCAACAGTGGGCATGGTGACCTTAATTTCGACCAGAACTCAATCGAAATCAAGGGTAGCGCGGTGGCTAAGCCCAGGGCAGCCGGGTCGTGATGCGGATTTCCCTACTGCCCCACCCCGAGCCCTGCTATTCGGTCACTTCGGAATAATCGGCGATCGCCCCGATATAAATCAGATGACTCACCAGCACGGCCAACCACCCCAACGTGACCCAAGGGGCCCACACATCGCCACGCTTAAGCAGGACCTCCACAAACCATAGCCCGGAATTAGACGCAGCAAAAATGGCAACATGGACCGCAAAATTCATGCGATCGTCCAACTTGCGGAAGGCGGGGTCGTTTTCGCGATCGGGTTCTCGGGGCCAACGGGGAGGCATGGGCTATCTCAAAACGAAAAACTGGTCGTGGTTCTTGGAAACCATGTTTGAAACCATGGGTGATCCTAGCAGACTCCCCGAAGCTGCGGGGGTGAAAAAATCGGGATAAAAAAAGCCCACGGGAATGACAGTAAGATTCCCGTGGACCGCAAACGAAGATAAAGAAGCCAGGGAGCTGCAAAAGCGTCCGTGGCTGACTCGACGAAATGACCTGACGAAATGGCCTGACGAAATTACTTGAAGAAGCCAGTGAAGGTATAACCGACCCCGACCCCGATCGCCGCTTCCGTCTCATCAAAGAACGCCACTGCAACGCGACCGGTTGCCGTCCAGCGGTAGGCCAACGGCACATCCACGCCAGTGGTCAACATAAACGCCGCTTCGGAATCATCCTGGAACAGGTTGCTGACCGCAAGACCGCCCCCAAAGAATGGAACCGCCGCGATCGCACTATCCTCCGTTTCGCCATTGCGAATGGGAAAATCAGCCGTCAGCGCAAAGGTCGCAACGGGATCATTGCCCAACACACTGAGATTGTGCAGCGAGATATTTTCGGTGAACCCAGTTTTCGACATCAGGGAAAAACCACCGTCCCCCAAGTCGTACTCCGAATCATCCGAGAGTCCGAGGACACCCCCAATACCGATATAGCTGAACTTAGAACTCGTGCGGCGTCCATCGGAATTTTCGTAGGGGCGCTGGGCAAATTGGGGAACCGTTGCATCCACCTCCTCAGCCGGCTGAATCGTGATAGCGGCAAACTCAAGGTTCGCTGCATCCTCAAACACTAGGGACTCAGCCTCGACAGAGATAGGCGCAACACTGTTTAAGGCTTCAACATCGCCTTGAGGACTTGCCATAGCCGGTAGTGCGACCATCCCGGTGGACAGCGCCGTGACCCCAGCCCTTAAAAAGTAGTTGCTTGCCATAATTTTGAATAAACTCCTCACAGGAAAGACATGATGAAAATGTCAAAACGGTCTTGAGAGTAAGATGCGTGTCCCCGTGGACATGCAAGAGAGTGCTGAATCGCCCAAGACAAACAGATGAGGCATCTATTGGAGCGATTTAATATCAGGACGGTATCGCCCCATATCAGGACGGTATCGTCCCTTCAGCCTAACCAAGGGGTAAGGGAGGCTCAGTGATCGCAAAGTTTTGCAACGAGAATCCGGTGAGCTCCCCTAGATTACGAAGACGTGGAGGCTGCTCAAGTTCCCTAATTGGGGCGATCAGGGACAGAGGTTTACAAATTAGCGACCCACGTTATAATTACTAGGCGCAAAATCAACCAGGCGTTGATATATGCGGCTTGGCTCGGTAGCTCAGTTGGTTAGAGCATGGGATTCATAAACCCAGGGTCGGCAGTTCAAATCTGCCTCGAGCCACTC
>CAZZMD010000014.1:0-85942 GCA_964655355.1 uncultured bacterium | reverse complement strand
CGTAGCTTAGACATGAGAACCCAGCACCGCTAAGGAGTGAGAACAACAACGTAGTTGCAGGCAATTTGGATTAACCAGAAGGACCCTATTACCGCAACCTAACTAGACAGTCCAATCATGAGCTTGGACGATACCCGTAGCTCCTGCCATCCCCTTCTGGACGTTGGCCGAAACTAAAGTGTTCCAGCGAGTAGCAAGGCTAGGGGTCTTGCCCCATTGACTGACACAGTATCTCTAGGGTACCCAGTTCATTGCCAGAGTCATCACTTCTGTTGGGCGTTTTTTGAAATTTCTTTAAATTCTTCTCAAAGCCTGGGTCACTCAGAGGTCTCAGCTGGCGGATAAAGAGTGGGGATCTTCCTGCGTCTCTCCTCAGGAAATGTTTTGCCCATGGACCCATCGCCAAAACTGAAAAATCGCTTAACCTATCCCTGATCCAGAAAGACGTGGGATGAGCTAAGCGATTTTTGGCTGTCGAGCCTTTTGATATCTAGCCTTTTGATATCTTTCGATATCTAAAGAGTCGGGATGGAAAGACCAGAAGTGTATCGGCGGTTTCCATCCGTGATCGCGTGCCCTTAGCACTTGTTGAGGTCGATGCCTGCGCTCTTGGCATAGGCTTGGATGCCCTTTTTGTTCAGGGTCTTGATGGCGGTGGTGGATAGGCGCAGGCGTACCCAACGGTTGCCCTGGGGCCACCACACACGCTTGCTCTGTAGGTTCGCCTGTTGCAATTTCTTGGTTCGGCGGTGGGAGTGGGATACGGCGAAGCCATTGTTGGCTTTCTTTCCGGTGAGTTGGCAAGTACGGGACATAGGAACGGGAGGGGGATAAGTATAGGTGGACAATTGTGGGAAATGGGAAAGGCTGACTCCGTGGCGATCGCCCCAAGCCAACGTACCCCAGGAAGTGCAATAACCATCGCGGATGACAGTTTGAACTTCCTGCAAATGACAGATTTTGCGGCCTACCAGTATACCGCCGTTGGCCGAAGAGGATAAAAATTCAGTTAAATCAAGCCCAAGTCAATCAAGCCCAAGCATTCCGATTCCCAGAGCAGGGGGCCGGAATGCTCCGCGTTCAAAGGGGCTAAAACGTTAGGCGCTTGACTCTGAATCTTCTGTCTGACTGTTCTAGAAGTCGCATCTAGAAGTCGCGAAGACCGTGCCCGACCAAAACGGTTCCATCCAGCCGAGCATTTTCCAACTGGACTCTGACGATGTTGGCTCCCTCTAGGCGAGCGTGACGAACATCCGCATTGGCTAGGTTGACCCCCTCTAGATCGGACCCCGTGAGGTCAGCTCGCTGCAAAGAGGCATCCCCAAGATCCGCATCCCGCAGGTTCACCCCCTGCACATCCATGGGATTGGGGCCATAACCCGCAGCGATGCTCATCCTCTGCAGACCGGCGACCGTTTGACGCGCCCCATCCAGAATTGCCCCCTGGAGATTGGCGGCTTCTAGGTTGGTTCCAATTAAATTCGCGCCGGAGAGGTTGGCATTTTTTAGGTCGGCGAGGACTAAACCGGTGAGGCTGAGGTCGGCATTGGAAAGGTTGGCGTTGGTTAGGGTTGCGCCGTGGAGCCGGGCAGTAATCAGGGATGCCCCCGATAGGTCGACCTGGCTTAGGTTTGCCCGGTGGAGCTTGACATCGTTCAAGTTGGCCCCGGAGAGGTTGGCACCCGCCAGATTGGCTTGATTCAAGTCCATGCCTGATAGATCGGCATCGGTTAGGTCGCAACCGGCGCAGGAACGGGTTTCTAGGAGTTGTTGAAGGGCGGCTGGGTCGGCGGCAAAACTAGGCAGCAAAGAGGAGGCCGCGGCGATCGCTGCGGTGAGCAATGCTGCTGAAAAAGTGGAAAAAGTGTTGGTAACTTGCCCGAATGTATCCTGCCCGACTGCGCTTTTCATAAGACCCCTCACGTGTACCTGCTCCTAGTATTCAGCCTAATGGAGGGGCGGTCAGTGACGTGGGAGTGTAACTGGATATGACAGGAATTTTTGAAGTGTGCGATCGCAGTGGGACGTAGGGATGATCGAGATCACAGGGGTCGTCGAGAACGTTGCATTGGCCAATACGAATCCTTAAGACGGTGGCGTTTAGAACGGTTGTGTGATCTGAGTTGTCGGCTTTGGTTGCTGATCTTTTTTCGTCGGTTTTGTCGCTGGGTTGTTGATCTTTGATACCGGCGCAGATAACGGCGGACTGGGATCCTGCTCGATGGCATCAGAAAGAATCCCACGATCAAAATTTGACGGGCAAGCGGTATCGATGTGGATCGGTCATGGGGTCGTGAAGGGGGCGGTTTGATCATGCCCTTAAATTCAGAATGCCCTCAAATCCACTCCTTCCGATCAAGTCCTTTCAAAACCCACCTTTTAGAAGCCGCCTTTCAGGGCCCACTTTCCAGAGGCGATCGCTTGGAAAAATCAGAAAAATTCGATCAAATTCGATCAACAAAATCAAAAAGGACCAGTCCCCGAAACAAGGACTGATCCCCCCATGGTCTTGACCCCTAATTATTGGTGTCTGACCCTTGCAATCACTGTGGAGAATAGGAGGATATAGCGTTCAAGCTTTCCCAAACTTGAGCGGCGATCGCAGCTTTCCCGACTGGCGCGCCGTTAATCACCCTCTCCGTGATCTAGGGCAAGTGTAGCCGAAGATACGATTTGCGATCGCATGGATTTGGCGTGTGTCAGGAAATGGGGAAATTGTTCTAGGCCAGGGCGGTGGAGGGCTGGGGTCGGCGGGCGGTGAGTCGGAGCCCCCAGGTCAGTGCGGCCGCCATGCTGGTGGGGTCGGCGATGCCCTGGCCGGCGATGTCGAAGGCGGTGCCGTGGTCCGGAGATGTTCGTATGAAGGGCAGTCCGATGGTGGTGTTGACGGCCTGGTCAAAGCCCATCAGTTTGACGGGGATAAGTCCCTGGTCGTGGTACAGGGCGAGGTAGGCGTCGGGCAGTTGGGGCGATCGCGTTTCTGACCGGGACCGTTGCTCGAGCCAAGTCATATCGAACCAGGCGCGACCGGGGTTGACCCAGAGGGTGTCTGGGGGAATTAAGCCCGTTAAGGTGAGGTCGGGATGGCGTTGGCGGGCTTGGTTGAGCCAGGGGGTGAGGCGATCGCGTTCTTCGGTGCCGAGCTGTCCCCCTTCGCCACTGTGGGGATTGAGGCCGGCGATCGCAATGTGGGGGCGAGCGATGCCAAAGTTTTGCCGCAGGGTTTGGATTAATAGGTCCAGCTTCGTATCAAGTAAATTTGAAGTTAATGCGTCCGGGACCTGATGCAGCGGGATATGGGTGGTGGCGAGGAGGACGTGGAGGCACCAGCCCGTGTGGGGGGATTGGGCGACGAACATCATGCCAAAGCGATCGCATCCCGCTCGATCAGCGAGCACTTCTGTTTGTCCGGGCCAGGTATGTCCTGCGGCGGCCCAGGCAATTTTGGCAATGGGAGCGGTGACGATGCCCTGGCATTGGTCCGAGAGGGTGAGGGCGATCGCCCGGTTCAGCCATTGAAATCCCGCCGCTCCTGCCGCTGCACTCACCTGCCCTATTTGGATGGAGACCCGTTGGGAGGGCGATAGGGGAGTGTCTTCCCAGGTTAAGTCTCGCGGATCGGCGATCGCGGTGACCCCCTGACGGCGGAGCTGATCATGGCAGGCGATCGCCCAATCCCGGCAGCCCACCACCACACACCGTTGGGCCATTTCTCGATCTGCTAATGCTTTTAGGACCACCTCCGGTCCAATCCCGGCGGGATCCCCCAACGTTACCGCCAACTTCACCGACCTATCCATGGTGTTATTCCCGATCCTGCTGTCACAGTCCTAAAGGGATCCTAACCCCACCCCACCCCAACGACTTATCCCTGTACCTGGATCGGCAAGGGGGGGCGGTGGAATCAGCCGCAAAAAACAATCGGGCTCAGCCAACGGTGGCTCAGCCCGATTGCATCGGTACACTAACTGAAGACAAATCAAATGGAAACAGCGTAATTCACAAAACTAAGGGTTTACGTTCAGACCCGCTACGAAACGAAGCAACTTGCACATCACTCGGTCGATTCAGACCGCTTTCTTAGCTGTGGCACCCATTCAGTCTGACTAAACTCAATCAAAACCTCCTGAACGAACAACCGCTGAAATACGCGACATCGTAAAGGCTGAATGGATGGAAACAAAAGCTACTTTCTCTAAGGTGAATGAACTGTCATTCGACCGTAACGCTGGTTATGGAGCGTGGGGCACAGACTCCATAATCTTTTCTGAGTCCTGGGGTTTCTTTCTCCCCGCTCTGTGCCTATAAATAATCTAGCACTATCGTTCTGATATGGAAGCGTGATTACAGAACGTTATTCCTCGGTCAGAATCTGAGAAGAGTGATCACATAGCGTTATTTCTGGGTGAGCCTTTACTCTTGTCGGCGGGGGTGGGCGATCGCCTGAGCTTGGAAGGGTCCAAGAGCTAGGCGCGATAGGACTTGATGCAGTAAACGCCTAGTTGTAGGGCGCCGAGTCCTAAGGCGACGCTGCCTAGACCATAGAGCCATCCCAGCCAGGGGCGATCGCCGTTTATGAGACGCCAGATTTCTAGGATGTAGCTGGAAAAGGTGGTGAAGGAGCCCAGATAGCCCACCAGTAGCCAGAGCTGCCAGTCGGCGTAGGGTTTTGGGGCGCTGCTAAACCAGGTGAAGCCAATGCCCATGGCGAATGCTCCGACGATATTGACGGTCAAGGTGCCCCAGGGCCAGCTATTCCCCAGCCATTCATTGCAGAACAAAACCGTTAGATATCGGCTGATCGCACCGGGGATGGCTCCCAGGGCGACGATCGCCGAAGTTCGCCATAGGAGGGGGGAGAGGTCCATATCGATTTGAGAATTGATTTGAGAAAAGTTGAATGGGCGATCGGCTTGACACTGAATACTGAATTTAGTGCGAATCAACACCCTTGGTATACTGGGGAACTTGTGAGCAGTCCTCTTATTCTGAAGGGGATGCCGAACAATGACCCTGTTTCCCGTTTCGGTAATAGCGACACTCGGTGCCAGTGACCTGAAGGGCGCTTGAGTAGATGCTAGGTCGATGTCATGCCTATCCCGTTTTTGATGGTCCCCTGTGAAGTCTGAACGCTGCCCTTCGACGCCCGTTATTGGCGATCGCCCCCATGGATAGTTCCCTCGAAATTTCACAATTGATTGTGCTGACCGTGGGGGCCGGCATTGGGGCACAGGTATTGGCGAACTATCTGAAAATCCCCGGCATCGTGTGCTTGCTGATCTTTGGCATTGCCATGGGACGGGATGGCCTGGATTGGCTGCATCCGCAGATTTTGGGCACGGGGTTGGACGTGATCGTGTCCCTGTCCGTTGCCCTGATTTTATTTGAGGGGGGCTTAAATCTGGAGCTGCGGGACATCGGCAAAGTGTCTAGCAGTTTGCAGAATTTGGTAACCCTGGGCACCCTCATTGCGTTCCTGGGGGGCGGGTTGGCGGCCCACTGGCTGGGGGAGTTTCCCTGGACGATCGCCTTTCTGTATTCCTCCTTGGTGGTGGTCACTGGACCGACGGTGGTGGGACCTCTGCTCAAGAATGTGAAGGTGGAAAAGCGGGTGGCGGCCCTCCTGGAAGGGGAAGGGGTGTTGATTGATCCCGTGGGAGCCATTCTGGCGGTGGTGGTGCTGGATGTGGTGTTGAACGGCGGTGCGGAGCCCTTTGCTGTGGCGATCGGCCTGGTTGGGCGTCTGGGATTGGGGACTATTATTGGCTCCGCGGGCGGTCTGGCGGTGGCGCAATTTCTGAAGCGGGCCACTTTTGTTTCGGATGAGCTGAACAATTTGGTGGTGTTGGCGGGGATGTGGGTGATCTATGACCTGTCCCAGGAGGTGGTCAGCGAATCGGGGCTGATGGCGACGGTGATGATGGGGATTGTGTTGCGGGCGTCGTCGGTGCCGGATGAGCGGACCCTGCGGCGTTTTAAGGGGCAGCTCACCATTCTGGCGGTCTCGGTGCTGTTTATTTTGTTGGCGGCGGATTTGTCTTTGGCCAGTGTGGTGACCTTGGGGTGGGGTGGCCCGGCGACGGTGTTGGTGTTGATGTTGTTGGTGCGGCCCCTGAATGTGTGGCTCTGTACCTGGAATAGTGATTTGCGGTGGCAGCAGAAGGCGTTTGTGAGTTGGGTGGCCCCAAAAGGGATTGTCTCGGCGTCGGTGGCGTCTTTGTTTGGAATTTTGTTGACTCAGAATGGCCTCAATGGGGGGGATGCCATTAAGGCGCTGGTGTTTTTGACCATCATCATGACGGTCACCCTCCAGGGATTGACGGCGGGGAAGGTGGCTCAGTGGTTGGGGTTGCGATCGCGGGAGGCGACGGGGGTGTTGATTATTGGCTCCAATCCCCTGAGCCGGTTGATTGCGGGGCTGTTCCAAAAGCGGGGGGAAACGGTTGTTTTGGTGGATACGGATCCGGAGGCCTGTGCGGCGGCGGAACGGGAGAATTTGGATGTGTTCCTGAGCAGTGGTTTGGAGCTGGAAACCTTGGAAAAGGCGGGGTTGGATTCCCTGGGGACGTTTGTGGCCATGACTAAGAACGGGGAGGTGAATGCGGTCTTGGCCCAGCGGGCGGCGGAGGAGTTTGGCCCGCCACGGGTGCTGGCGGTGTTTCCTCGGAAGGGTCAGGAGACAGGTGGGGCGGCGGTGGCGAAGGTGCGTCAGGCGTTTAAGGCGGGGGTGGCGACGAAGGAGTGGAATCAGTATTTACGGGACCGGCAGGTCAAGCTGGGCCGGACGGAAATTCGGGGGGAGGACAGTTGGGATGCGCAGATGGGGCATTTGCAACGGTTGATCGATAAGGGGTCGCTCTTGCCGTTGCTGGTGGAGCGCGATCGCCAGCTTTATATTGCGGATGTGGAGCACCAGTGGCAGACCGGGGATCGGGTCTTTTATCTGTGGCATGATGCCCGCCCTCAGCTACTGAAGCGCCTGTCAGGGGATATCAAAGCGGAGCTGGTACCGGAACCCTTATCAGTGGTAGAAGATATTCCGACGCCTCCCCCGGTGACGCCCACTCCCCCGGCTCCGCCCCCCCCATCGCGCCCCTTGAAGGGCAGCGATCGCCCTGCTCCCCCGTCGGGGGATACCCCCTCCCGCAATGGTCCCCCGGCGGCCTCGCCCCCCAATCCGTTGATTGGCCCGGAAGAGGCTTAGGGATAGGCCTGTCACCCGGTTGCGGGGCTGTTGGGGAGCTGCTGGGGATCGGGGCGATCGCAACAGCCCGCAGAGCACTCCCGGCGGCGGCCTCGGTGCATTACAATGCCACCAACTTTGCATCCGTGTTCCCGTTACGGACTAGGCTTATGACCCTCGGCTATGTCGCCCTCGTTCTCCACGCCCACCTGCCCTTCGTCCGGCACCCCGAAAGCGACTACGTTCTCGAGGAAGAGTGGCTCTATGAAGCGATTACCGAGACCTATGTGCCCCTCCTGAAAGCCTTTGAGGGCTTGAAGCGGGATGGGGTCGATTTTCGTCTCACCATGAGCATGACGCCGCCCCTGGTGGCCATGCTGCGGGATCCCCTCCTCCAGGACCGATATGACGAGCACCTCGCCCAATTGGAAGAGCTGGCGAAAAAGGAATATGTCCACAACGAGTTCAATGGCCATATCCGCTATCTCGCCGAGCATTACATCGAAGAGTTTGGGCAGGTGCGCGAGCTGTGGGAGCGCTATGATCGCGACCTGGTTAAGGCGTTCAAGCAGTTCCAAGACTCGGGCAATTTAGAAATTATTACCTGCGGGGCCACCCACGGGTATTTGCCCCTGATGCAGATGCATCCCCAGGCGGTTTGGGCGCAACTGAAGGTGGCATGCGATCACTATGAAGAGCATTTTGGCCAGCGCCCTCGGGGGATCTGGTTGCCGGAATGTGCCTATTACGAAGGGCTAGAGCGGATGGTGGCCGATGCGGGTCTGCGTTATTTCTTGACCGATGGCCACGGCATTCTTTACGCCCGCCCCCGCCCTCGGTATGGCACCTATGCGCCGATTTATACGGAAACCGGTGTCGCTGCCTTTGGGCGGGATCATGAGTCCTCCCAGCAGGTGTGGTCGTCGGAGGTGGGCTATCCCGGTGCGGTGGAATATCGGGAGTTTTATAAGGATTTGGGTTGGGAGGCGGAATACGAGTACATCAAGCCTTACATCATGCCCAACGGCCAGCGGAAGAATGTGGGGATCAAATATCACAAGATCACGAGCCGGGACGGGGGCCTGTCCGAAAAGGGACTCTATGATCCCCATTGGGCGCGGGAGAAGGCGGCGGAACATGCTGGGAATTTCATGGGCAACCGAGCCCAGCAGATTGAGCATTTGAACGGCATGATGGGTCGCCCGCCCATTGTGGTGTCCCCCTATGATGCGGAGCTATTTGGTCATTGGTGGTATGAGGGACCGTGGTTTATCGACTATTTATTCCGAAAGTCTTGGTTTGATCAAAACTCGTTCCGCATGACCCACTTGGCGGAATATTTGCAGGAAAATCCGACCCAACAGGTGTGTCGCCCCTCCCAATCGAGCTGGGGACACAAGGGTTTTCATGAGTATTGGCTCAACCAAACCAATACCTGGATTTATCGCCATTTGCACAAGGCGGCGGAGCGGATGATTCAGATGTCCTTGCGCGACCCGGCTGATGAGCTGGAGGAGCGGGCGTTGAATCAGGCGGCGCGGGAATTGTTGTTGGCGCAGTCGTCGGATTGGGCGTTTATTATGCGCACCGGGACGATGGTGCCCTATGCGGTGCGGCGGACGCGATCGCACCTGATGCGGTTTAACCGGCTCTATGACGATATCCGCCTCGAAAAAATTGATTCCGGCTGGCTGCAAAAGGTGGAAGAAATTGACAATATCTTCCCCAAGATCAATTTCCGCGATTATCGTCCCCTTTAGGGATCCCTTACGGTTCGTTGCAGTCGGGCGATCGCCCCAAGCCCCATGCCTAAAATTAAGGTATCGGACTGAGGAACGCTTGAGGAAAGTCATCTATGCCCACCACCGTTGCCGACGTGATGAGCCGTGATCCCATTACGGTTTCTCCAGAGACCTCAATGAAGGAGGCGATTCAACTTCTGGCGGAACATCGCATCAGCGGCTTACCGGTGCTCAATGCCCAGCAAGAATTGGTGGGGATCATCTCTGAAACGGACCTGATCTGGCAGGAATCTGGCGTTGAGGTTCCCCCCTACATCGCCATTTTGGATAGCGTGATTTATCTGAAAAACCCCGTCACCTTTGAGCAAGAACTCCACAAGGCCGTGGGAGCAACGGTGTCCGAAGCAATGACCACCAAACTAAAGACCACGACGCCGGATGTCACCCTGCGGGATGCCAGCCGGGATTTGCATGAGGACGGCGTGCATCGGCTGCCGGTGTTGGATGAGGCGGGGAAATTAATCGGTATTCTGACCCGGGGGGATATTATTCGCGCGATGGCGGCCGGCTTAACCTAGGCACTGAATGCTAGCAATGCTCACTCGGGTTGAGATTAGTGGGATTGTTGATAGAAGTCGTGCTGTTGGGAGGGGTGGCGCTGTTGGGGGGCGTCGGATTTTTGATCGTCGTCGGATTTTTGATATTCGCTGGATCGTCCCGAATGACGGATGCGGGCTTGTGGTTTTTGAGGGATGGACCCGGTGGATTAAATTCTCGCCAGGTGTCGCGCCCGGCGGCTTTGGCTTGATAGAGCGCTATATCTGCGGCTTCGACTAAGGATTGCAGATGATCCCCGGTGGGAATTTGGCTGGCCATGCCGGCACTGACGGTCACCACATTGGAGTGGCGGTGGATAGTGTCCGGGGCGGGGATGGCGAGCTGCTGAATTTTCTTGCGGATTTCCTGGATAATCGCGATCGCATTGTCCCGTCCGGTCTGGGGCAGAATCACCGCAAATTCCTCACCGCCATAGCGGGCGGCTAAACCGGACCATTGATCCGCGACCCCATGGATCGCCTGGGCCACCTGCCGTAGACAGTGATCGCCCTCCACATGGCCAAAGGCATCGTTAAAGCATTTAAAAAAGTCAATATCAATCAGGATCACCGCCAGGGGACGATGTTGCTGCTTCATGGCGGTCCATTCTTGCCGGAGCCGCTCATCGAACGCCCGCCGGTTGGGAATCTGCGTCAGATTATCTAAGTTGCCAATGGCCGTCAGTTTGGCATTGAGATGCTCCAAAGACGACACCATCTTCACCAAGCGCTTCGCCTGGTCCTTCACTTGGGCGTGTAAATTGGCATGGTCCAGGGCGACGCTCACTTGGGCGGCGAGCTGGCGTACAAAATCTACCTCTGTGGTCAACCAATGGCGCGATCGCCCACATTGATGGATACACATCAATCCCCACAACTTTCCCTGGTGGAGCAGCGGCACAATAATTTGGGCCTGGATTTGAAACCGTTCCAGAATTCTCACATGGCAGTCTGATAATCCTGACCCACGCACGTTGTCCAAAACCTGGAGCCGACCCTGTTGGTAAAGCTGAAAATAGCGATCGCCAAAACAATTATCGCGAACCTTAGCGAGCATCGCCGATTCATAACTGGGCAACACACTTTCCGCAATGAATTCCCCATAGTGGTATTGAGTCGCCGGATCAAGCTGGAAAATGCCCACCCGATCCGCTCCGATGATTTTTCGGACCTCCTTAACCGTTGTCTTAAATAACACGTCCAGTTCTAATGATTCACGGATTTCCGCCGTTAGCTGCAACAAAAGAAGCTGAAGAGAGTTGGCCTGCTGCAAGGCCTTCGCCTTTTCCTGAGCCGTTGCGAGCAGGTTAGATTGGGTGACCGCTAACCCTAACTGAATGGCAATCTGGGCCAGAAACGCAATCTCGCTATCTTTCCAGTGGTAGGCGCTTGAGTGTTGATAGGCCCCTAGGATTCCCCACAGATGGGTGCCTACAAAAATGGGATATGTCGCATAGGCACGAATCTGGAATCGTTCTAAGGTTTTGAGATGGCATTGGGGAAGAACAGCACTGTAAACATCTGAAATATAGAGGGCTTGATGGGCTTGATATTGCCCATGGCGAATCTCTTCGAAGTAAGAATCTGTCCAGACTGTGCTGTTTTTCCAGGACCCCAGATCTTCCCAGCCCGGTTCGGCAAATTCAAAGTCTTGGATAAATTGTCCCCCCCAGTCGGCGTTGAAACGGTATACGGCAACCCGTTCAACCCCTAGTAGACGACAGGTTTCCTTGGTGGCCGTGCAAAAAATAGTCTCGGTATCAAGGGATGCCCGAATCTTGGCGATAACACGGTAGATACTCTGTTGTTGAAGGCTTAGGGACTCCAACGCATGGCGATAGTCGGCTACCTGCTGCTCAAGATCTGAAAGCTTAGGGAGGCCCAACATCCGAGAGACGTTCTCGGAAATGAATCGACGAAGCATAGAGCGTTCTGACCATACTGATCAGTTGGCGTACTAATGTGTGGACTGTGAACGTGGATGTCAATACTCATCTAGGATCTTACTAGACGCCCTTGCAGAACTTGTGGAAGCCTATAAAGGGGGTGTTCTATTTGTCAAGCTGACTCAATTTGACCTTAGCGCTTTGATTAAGGAAACGTCCTAAAGATCAGGGTTATATTAATGTGGAAAATCCTAAGGAATGATGATCTAAGTTTTGATTGATTATGGCGATCGCGATGTATAGATTTTAGGGCGATTGTGTAGTTTTGATGACTGAGAGTCTGGGTGATTCTAGGTCTGCTTCTTAGGAAAGGTTCCGAGTCTAAAATGTGATTTACATTTGTGTGATTCTCGCGCTGAGTGCTTGTGGGGAAGGGTTGCAAGGACGGGATTGGCTCGATGATATTGGCTGGAGGGGCGATCGCCTCGAAAATTCCTTGGAGTAAGGTCAAAAACTAAGAACTACGACTGGTGCTGCGAGATGGGGCGTTCTCGACTGAAATATTGAAGCCTAAGAATTGAAGCTAAGGCCTGAAGCTAGGCGCTGAAACTAAGAACTGAAATTAGATACTGAAGTGTCTGACTTATTCCGGTGAGAGTTGATGGGTGATGGTGGGGTCGGTGATGCTTTTGTCGTCCGCGAGGAGGAAGGCTTTGCTAAGGATGATGGATAGCATGTTGTCCCCTTCAAAGGGTAGGAAGACGTTGCCGCCGGTGGGTTTGCGGTCTGCAACGATGCAGAGGTAGCGATCGTTGGGCTCCATTAAAATATTGCCGCTGCCTAAGTGGATTTTGTAGGTGCGGATGTCGCCGCGGACAACCAGGAAGCGGTCCGTGAAGGTGCAGCGATCGCGGATTTTGAGTTTGGGGATCAGGGTTTCTAGGAGCTGTCGCCGGGTGGTGGCTGTGCCCGAGAGTTCGCCGAAGGAATAGCTGTGCCAATAGTCCTGATATCGCCCTTCCGGTCCCCCGTCGGACCAATTGGGATCGTTGCCGACGCTGGCGACTCCCACAAATAAATCCACATCCCGCAGCACTTCCGATAGGACTAGGGTTGGAATATCCGTTAGGGGGAGGGGATCAGCCCCGTGGGCTCCGCCGTAATCGCCGAGGCCGGGATAGGCAAAATTCTCTTGGGCATCGATGGGGTAAAAGCGGACCTGGTCGGTGGCAAGATACAGAAATGTGCCGGTGTCGTTGGTGTCGGTGCCGTAGTTTTCCCCCGCGCCGTCAATCCAAAATTCTGCCCGTAGGTTCCATTGGGGGAGGAGCAGTCGGGCTGGGGGGAAATAGTCGTCCACGAGGAGCCGTAGGGTGTTTTTCCAGCCGCGAATCCCGCAGAGGGCGTTGAATTGGTGTTGCTTCAAAATATGGGCGGCGAATCGGTTGGAGTAGGTGGCGGTTCGTTCTTCGGCGGGGGTGAGTAAATAAATTTCCCGGTGGGCTTGTTTGAAAGGTTGCTGGATTTCGTGGTCCACTAACCAGTTGCGCCAGGCGACGACGGTGGCGGAGGCGGCGTCCAGGGGGTGCCATAGTCGGACTTGGATGCGATCGCCCCAGTGTTGTAGGGATTCCTCCAAGGGCTGACCCTGAATATCCACCAGGCGATCGCCCCACCAAATGCCGGCCACTTCGGCGCGATCGGCGTCCCCGGAAAACCACCAAATGAGTCGCCGTGACAGGGTGCCCATGAGGGGATGGTTGAGATATCGCTCCTGCCAGGTGGGTAAGTCCCAGGTTTTTTGCTGGAGGTAGACCGATTCCAGGCGATCGCGCAGGGCGGGTACCATCTTTTTGATGTCTTTTGCTGCCTGTTTTAGCTCCTTCAAGTCTTCGGCGAAATTGTCCTTGATTGCTTTCGGTACCGATTTTTGTTCCTTGCCATCGGGCTTGATCCACCGCAGTGCCGTCGAGCTAGTCCCCGTTACGACTAACTCCGCCGTGAAATCGCCCAAGGTTTCCCGCCGTAGTCCCACCGCGCCCAATCCGTAGGTGGGCACTGCCATTTCCTCAATTTCTTCCCGAGGCAGTCCCGCCCGTTCCGCCGCTGCCGTCAGTGCTTTTTCAATGCCCTTCTGCGCTGTGCCAAATTTCACCTTTACCTTTAACAGCGCCAACTGGGCGATCGCCCCCGTCCCCGGAATTTCCCCGAGCGCCCACACACAGGCATTGCCCACCCGTACACAGCGCGGCCCCACCTCCGGCACCTTGCGATAGGCAGATAGGGCTAACCCCATAATCGCCCGCATCAGATCGGTATCCTTTTGCCCATCTCCTAACGCAATTAACGAGGGACATAGCCATACCAACCCTTTCAAAATGTCGGCGTTGCGATCGTTGATCAGTAAATTGGGATCCGGTTGCCATTGCGATCGCCGTTCCAAGGGTTGGGTGCGGGGTTTATCGACTAAGGGAAACCAGGTGATCAGATTCTGGGCGATCGCACTTCCATCCATTTTTTCTAACAGCGTTGCTGCCTTTTTGGACCATGTCTTCGACGGTTTACTTGCTGTCGCTAGAGCACAATGACCCAGTAATTCACTCCAGTGGTTGTGATCTGCTTGGGGAAGATCGGTGAGGGTGGCGATCGCTTGATCGGACCAATATTCACCGCCAATCAACGGTAGTTCCAGTGCTTCCTGAGGTAGGAATTTTTGCAGTTGACTCAAATGTTTGCGGGTTTGAGTATCTGAGTAACGGCGATCGCTGAAAAACTGGCAGGTTGTGGCGATCGCTTGCTCTAGATCTGGGCTTAAAGCATTGTCTTTGAGATAATTTTGGACTGCTTTAATAAGCTGTCCACCGCCTCCATAGAAACGACCGTAGGTACAAAATTGATTAATTAACTGGATTAGAGAATCATGATCAAAGGGGAGCTTTCGCTGGGTTAGGCGGAGAAAGATCTCATAGATTCGGCTGGTTTCTCGCCAAGAATATTGAGGCTCAGCCTTGACGGATTCTAGATCGGACTCCTCATTTTCTTTTTTAATTGCCTCAGCTTCTCGCTTTTTCGTAATACACCACTGGAGCATCGCCAGGGCTAAATCTCTTTGTTCTGAGCGATCTAATCCTTCAATTGCTTCACTAACGCTGAGATTTTTGATGCGGTATTGATCTGCATAGTCGAGATGGCGGTTGTCCGTGATTGCCATCTCCTCAATCAAGGCGAGATAGTAAGCTTCAACCGTTTCATAGGCATCACGCGACTGAACCATGGCCCTATCCTCCGACCAATGGTGTGAGTTTTAAAAAGGTGGCTGAGGTTTCTGGTTTTAGTTCGATTTCCTGTTCTAGGGATTCTGCTTGTTCGTCGTTAATTAGCAGGATAAATCCGTTGCTGTTAAACGCGGCGATCGCCCGGTTGTATTGTTCTTCCCAGTCAATTTGCCGAGGCTTTTTCATGCGATAGCCATTTAACGCCTGTTCCGCATCGGTGGGCTGGACTAGCCCCTGAAACATCTCCGTTTGTTGGGCGTTGTAATCCTTGACTTCCTGATAGACCCGACGGCGGATGAGTTCCTGGACCGTCATCCGCTCTGTCAATACATCCAGAACAAATACTGGGCGATCGCTCCCGAAGGTCGTCGCATCGCAAATCGTCACGCGGTTGGCCATCTGAAGCTCTAGGGGTGAGGACTTATTCTCAGTATGCCCGCCTCGAGTTCGCTATGCCATGGGCTAGGCCATGGTTAGATCGCCGACTACGTCCAGACGCTTGAACGGACTTAGATTGATGTAGCGATCGCCCAGGGTTTCCGCTGCATCGGTCGAAATCCAACCCAATTGGCGTAACAGATGAATGGCGGCGGCATACTTCGCTCGCTTGCTGCCGTCGGTGACTTTGATGGCGAGTCCTAGACCGTGACCCACGCGGGCGATACATTGCACCCCTTCCGAGCCGGATTTACTAATCACTTCCCCCTGGGTGGCCCGCATCAGCTCCGTGTCAAAGCTACCCTCTCCCGCAATTAACTCCGGATAGCTGGTCATGGCGCGGACAATACGCTCCAGATCCAACCGGCTGCCGCTGCCCAACAGGGCATAAAGCTGTGCCATTTGGGATAGGCGCATCAAATAGGTTGGGGCTCCGCAATCATCCCGCGCCACGATTAATTCGTTTGGCGGAATCCCTAAAAATTCGCCCACCTTATCCACGATCAGGGCTTGGACGGGGTGATTCCGCTCCAAATATTCTTCTAGGGGCCACTCCTGTTGGCGACAGACGGCGAGCATGCCGGCATGTTTCCCGGAGCAATTGTGTTGAAGGCGGCTTTGCTTGCCTTCGGGACAGGGGCATTGCAGGGCAGATGCTTCGATATCGCAGCGCCATAGGATATTAAAAACCTGGCGGGCGTGGCTAATGCTGCCCTGGTGGGAGCCGCACATCACCGCCAGATCACGGTTATCCAGTTCAAAACGCTCCAGGGTGCCGGAGCTGGCCACCGCCAGCGCTTGGAAGGGTTTGAGGGAAGACCGGGTAAAGGAGGACATATCGGCGGCCCCTGCGCTCATCAGGACACGCCCTCGCTCATCACAGACCATGGCCTGGACTTGATGCTGGGATTCTGCGAGGCCCTCCCGCAGGAGTTTGACGGTGATGTCGGCGGTGCGATTGATGTTGGGGCGGCTCATGAATCCCTTAAATTCCTGCTTCCTGGGTAGTGCTCACTGACGAGTGCTCAGCGCTCAGTGTAGATGATTCCTGGGGATGAGTGATGGCGATGGTGGGTTAGTAAACGAAGGGCCATAGGGCGGTGGCGATCGCCGCGAGTCCGCTGAGGGTGGCAAAGGTCCAATGGAGTCTCTCAAATATGGGACGCACTTCGTAGGTGGCGACAAGCTGGTCCTTGGCTAACACGTCGTCGGTTTTGGTCCACACTTGACCGTCATACCAACCGGATTCTTCATATTCAACGGTGGGTTTGATCAGTCGGTTGTTCACATGCCGCCATCCCATATAGAGGTGGAGCAGTAGCAGGGTCAATAAAAACGCTGCGCCGCCGGATGCGCTAATAAAAAAGTGTCCCGGGGCCTTGGCGGGGGGATAGCTGACGGCGGCGATGGGCCACCCCACCAATACCCAGGCGATCGCCCACACCGTGAAGAGCTTGCGCCCATAGACTGCGACGGGCAACGTCAGCCAGGAAAACAGCCAGGCTTCCTTCATTTCGGTGAATTCATTCAGGGGCCGCTGCTCGTGGGGAACAGGGCAGCGAGCAGCGGAAGTCCGAGAGGTCCGAGACATGGCTTGGCGGGCAGAGGATGGACAAATCAGACGTTAGGCGGATTCCGAATCGGCGTTGCCGATGCTGTTGTTGGCGCTGTTGTTGGCGCTGGAGCTGGGCATTGCGCTGGGGTCAAAGGGGATGGTTTCGCCGTGGCCCCAGAAGGCTTCTAGGTTGTAGTACGACCGTTCGTCCGGCATCAGGATATGGACAATGATATCGCCGTAGTCCTGGAGTACCCAAGCGCTGTCCCCTTCGCCGGAGACGTTGTTGGGACGGATGCTGAAGTCTTCGTCCAGGCGAGCCCGCACCGATTGGGACATGGCGCGCACTTGGGCGCGAGATAATGCGGTCCCGATAACGAAGTAGTCCGCCAGATAGGACACATCGGACAGTTTCAGCAGCACGATGTCTTCCCCTTTGCGATCGTCCATTGCGTCCGCCGCGGCATAGGCGATCACCTCAGTGCGGGCATCAACGGGGGACGACGTTTCCGGGGCGATCGGGGTGACTTCTTCGGGGGCGTCGAAATTGGGGTTGGGAGTCGTGGACACGGATTGGGATTGAACCATAAACAACTAATGACAGACAGGAATGATGGACTGGGAAACGGGAAAGACTGGGACGAGCGTCGCGCAGGCAATGGCTGAAGCGGGCTGAAACCCTCCCCCGGTTGCTGAGGGGCGCGATTCTCCGGTGATTCTCCGGCGCTGATCGGCAGGATGCCTTGAGCCTGAAAATGATAGCGAGTTAGAGGCGATTCATCAATTTCTATTGGAGGGTTAATGGTCCGCTGGCGAGGGCTGGTGATACCCACTGCGATCGCAGTTTTGCGGCGATCCCTGTGCTTGAAATGGTAGCAAACATTGCGGGAGGGCGTCTGGTAGAATAACACCGTCGTTTCAGGATGTAGGTCCGGGTAGTAGCTTCCTTGAGTCAATCCCTCGATATCCCAAAAGTTGACGATTTTCTTCAAGAACTGGCGGCGATTCAACAAACCGGTTCGAAGCGTATCGCTATTCTGGGCTCGCGCCATGTGCCGATTACCCATCAGCAGTTAATCGAGACTTTGAGCTATGCGCTGGTGTTGTCGGGGAATCACGTGATCACGTCGGGGGCAACCGGGACTAATGCGGCGGCGATTCGAGGGGCGATGCGGGCGGATTCGAATTTGTTGACGGTGATTTTGCCCCAGAGTTTGGATCGTCAGCCCCGAGAGTCGCGATCGCAGCTATCTGAGGTGATGCACCTGGTGGAAAACAGCCGCAACAATGAAATGTCGTTGGCGGAAGCCAGTTCCCTTTGTAACCAAGAAATTATTGCTCGGTGTCAGCAGTTGCTCTGCTTTGCGTTCCATGACAGTGAGACATTGCTGAAAACCTGCCAGGAAGCGGAAGACTTGCGCCGGGTCGTAACGCTATTCTATTTTGACTAACGGTCTGCGACTGCTGAAGCCGTTAAGCTAGACAAAGGTCGCTGATAAAACCATTAACACTGGTAGTACTGAAATTCGTTCGGGGTGTTCCCTGGACGCGGGAGATTGCACGTCATGTTTGGATTGTCTGTGTCGGAAGTGCCGGTCTTGCAATCGTTGTCCGCATCGGAGATTTTGCTGGGGTCCATTGCGGCGGCGGCGTTGTTGATCTATTTCCCCTATTTTTTTGTGGCGATCGCCCGATTCCAGGCGGGGATGGATTTTGGGGCACCGCGAGCGATTTTTGATCAACTACCGGACTATGGCAAGCGGGCCACCTGGGCACATCAAAATTCCTTCGAGACGTTTATGCCCTACACCGCAGCGGCATTGATGGCCTATGTGACCCAGCAAACCAGCGAGACGGTGATCTGGGCGGCGATCGCGTTTGTGGTGGCGCGACTTGGTTTTTCCCTGTTCTATTTGGCGAATATCCCCCCGTTGCGATCGCTCTCCTTCGGCATCGGGTCCGCGGCCACTATTACCCTTTTCTACACAAGCCTGACCCACCTCCCCACTTAGCCCTTGCGTCGCTAATACCGGGCTGCACAACACCTATCCCATTTGATTTTTGCTATGCCTTCTACCTATTCCTTTGACATCGTGAGCGACTTTGATCAGCAAGAACTGGTCAACGCTCTGGACCAGACTCGGCGTGAGCTGAAGAGCCGTTACGACCTGAAAGATAGCAACAGCACCATTGAGCAGAAGGGTGAAACCTTGGAAATCGAAACCAAGGACAGCATGACGCTCAAGTCGGTGCGGGAGATGCTGTTTCAGAAGGCTGCTAAACGGGGGTTGGACCTGAAAATGTTCGACTATGGTGCCACCGGGACCGCGAGCGGTGGACGGGTGACCCAAACCATCAATTTGGTGAAGGGCATCGATAAGGAGCTGGCGAAGAAGATCAGCAAAACCATTCGCGATGAGTTGAAGAAGGTGCAGGCGTCCATCCAAGGGGATGCGGTGCGGGTATCGGCGAAATCTAAGGACGATTTGCAAACCGCGATGCAGTTGATTCGCTCGGGCGATTGGCCCGTGCCTCTCCAGTTCAATAACTATCGATAAGTATCGGTAACGCAGACCCTAGGATTTTTCTTAAACCATGAAACCTGTTCACGTTATTGGTGGTGGCCTAGCGGGCACGGAAGCGGCTTGGCAAATTGCACAGGCGGGGGTGCCGGTCATCTTGTCGGAGATGCGCCCGGTGCAGCAAACGCCGGCCCACCATACGGAACAGTTGGCGGAGTTGGTGTGCAGCAATTCCTTTGGCGCACAGTCGAGCGATCGCGCCGCTGGTTTGCTCCACGAAGAATTGCGCCGGTTGGGGTCGATCATTATTGGCAAGGCGGACGAGCACAAAGTGCCGGCGGGGGGGGCTTTGGCCGTCGACCGGGGACAGTTTGGGGGCGACCTGACCCAGACGTTGGATCAACATCCGTTGATTGAGTTGCGCCGGGAAGAAATGCCGACTATTCCTGAAGACGGCATTACGGTGCTGACCTCGGGACCGTTGACCAGTCCTGCCCTGACCGATGATTTGCAACGGGTCACGGGCATGGCCTATATGAGCTTTTTTGATGCGGCGAGCCCGATTGTGGTGGGTGAGTCGATTAACAAAGAAGTCGCATTTCTGGCGTCCCGCTATGACAAGGGGGAAGCGGCCTATCTCAACTGCCCGATGAATCGGGAGCAATATTTAGCCTTTTGGAATGAGCTGTGTGCGGCGGAACAGGCGGAATTGAAGGATTTTGATCGGGAAACTTCAAAATTTTTTGAGGCGTGTTTGCCTATTGAGGAAATGGCGCAGCGAGGGGAGGACACCATGCGCTATGGACCCCTGAAGCCGGTGGGGCTGTTTGATGCGCGGCTGGGGGATTTTCGGGCGCCGGAGAATAAGGAGAAACGCCCCTACGCAGTCGTGCAGTTGCGCCAGGAAGATAAGGCGGGGCAGTTGTGGAATATGGTGGGTTTTCAGACTAATTTGCGGTGGGGGGAGCAAAAACGGGTCTTTCGGATGATTCCCGGTTTGGAAAATGCCGAGTTTGTACGCATGGGCGTGATGCACCGCAATACGTTTTTGAATGCGCCGGAGCTATTGAAGCCGACGTTGCAATTTAAATCGCGATCGCACCTTCTCGCCGCCGGGCAATTGGTGGGGACGGAAGGTTATACGGCGGCAGCGGCCGGGGGCTGGCTGGCGGGGACTAATGCGGCGCGGTTAGCCCAGGGTTTGGAGCCGGTGGTAATGCCCGTGACGACCATGGCGGGCTCGTTGTTTGAATTTATTAGTTCTGCGTCGCCGAAGCATTATCAGCCCATGCCGCCGAATTTTGGGATTATTCCTCCCCTCGCCGAACGGGTGCGCAACAAGAAAGAACGCTATGGCTGTTATCGCGATCGCTCCCTCGAAGATTTACAGGCTTGGTCTTTGGAGTTCCTCAAAAAGGCAATGCCTGAAACCATGCCCGTCCCTGCCGGTTAGGGCTGGGATAAGCAATGGCGGGGTGTCTCGGCGATCGCCACCAATAAATCATCCATTGCCTGACGTAAGACCGATGCGGGCTGATTGGAGTGGTTCACCAAAATACTGAAGGCGACCCAGGTTTGACTGTCCTCGTGGGGAAAGTAGCCGGATAGGGCCGAGACGCCGGTTAAGGTGCCGGTTTTAGCGATGAGTTTGCCTTGCAGGGGTGTGTCCTTGAATCGGTTGATTAGGGTGCCGGTTTCTCCGGCGATGGGGAGCGATCGCTGAAACGCCAAAGACTCGGGCGATCGCCACATGCCATCTAAGAGGGTGACTAAAGCTTGCGGGGTAATCAGATTTTGTCGGGAGAGGCCGGAGCCGTCGGCGATGCGGTAACTGTCGGGGGGGATGCCCAGTTCGGCTAGGGCTTCGTCTAGGGCGGTTCGCGATCGCGCTGCCGGACTTCCTATTTCAGAGGGGACGCTGAAACTTAACCACCCCAGCAGAACTTCTGCGTAAAGGTTATTGCTGAATTGGTTGATGGTGTCTATCAATTCGCCTGTGAGAGGGGAGGCATGGACATTCAGTCCGACCTGATGAGGCTGGACGCGGTTGCCACTGCTGACACGGACCTGGGCGACGGGGATTCCCTGCTGCTCCAAGGCGTGCTTGAAAGAATCCCCTAGATATTGGGCGGGATTTGGGATGGCTAGGGTGGTTTTGTCCCTTTCGCCGGGGGGGATCGTGCCTCGCAGGTGCAGACGGTTGGGCCAGCCGGGGGTGATGGTGATGGGTGACGACTCGTCGCCCGCGGGAGCGGTGATGACCTGATTGTTGATATCCCACTGTTGCAGGGCGATCGCATCGGAGGAGCTGACCTGCGCTAATTCTCCTGGCTGAGTGCCGGTGAGTTCTAGGACCACCCGATTGTTATTCAAAATTGCCGTGGAGGCGGGGGTCCCATAACCAAAGGGCAAATCCCCCCATTCCCAGGATGAAATGCGCCCCTCCTGGGTCAGCCCAATATCCTTTGCCTCCACCCACAGGGTGTCGATCGCTGGGATTCCTTCCTGTTTCACCACCCGAGCAAAGCGATTTAAAACCGGTTGATCGAGGGTGGGATCCCCGAGGGTGTAGAGCCAAAGGTTGGGGGAGGAGCTGGGTGATGGGTCGGGTGACGGGTCGGGTGACGGGTCTAAAAATAGGGATGTGACGACTGCGTGATTGTCGCCAAGCTGGGTAAGGATGGCGGCGGTGGTCAGCAGTTTGGCATTGGAGGCGGGGTTGAAAAATTGATCCGCGTTATGGGACACCCAAGGGGTGGATAGAGTCGCATCGCGATCCGACGCCGCGGGCAGGGGCTGTACCAAAATTCCCCAGTGCGATCGCTTCAATTGGGGATCGGTCAATATCCCATCCAGCAGAGCCTGAGGCGATCGCTCGCATGCTCCTCCTATCCCTGGGGCTTGGGATAAATAATTAATGGGCGCTTCAATGGGCGCTTCGACTGCTGCCCTGACTGGGGGGGCTCCGCTGACCGTGGCCAGTGAAATGGCGACTAGGGTGGCCTGTAGTCGTCGCCCCAGTTGTCCTAGGGGATTGGATGGCGATCGCTGCGATCGGTTGCCCTGTCTCAATGTCTTCATCTTGCCCCTCCTCACTGTCCCAGCGGCGTTCTGGTTTAGGGTACACCACCCTAGGGTGCCGTCTTTCTATGGTGATTCTGCTGGAACTGCGCCGTTCGGGATGTCGTCAAGGGGGGCGTCGGATGTGCCAGTCCTAGCCTATGGAGTTGGGACCATAGGGCTAGGTTGGTCCGGATGATTGATTCGGGTGATTGATCCGGGTGATCGACGGCTGGGGGTGCACCAGGGAATAGGTGGTGCCAATTGTGAGGATGGTCCAAGGAGTCGTTTTCAGTCCGGGTTTTCTAATACCATGGTGGCTACTCGACTATTCAATTCCTCGCATCTACCCCATCCGACTACACTGACGACTTACGATGTCCGCGCCATGAACCCCCTGATTCGCTCTCCCCGCTCCCGGTCCGTGCTGTCTGTCGCTGCTGCGAATGGCCGCTTGATGCAAAAAGTGCTGGTGGCGATACCGCGCCTGTCTGCTATGGCGACGGTGATGGCGTTGGGATTTGGCTCCCCGGCGATCGCCCAATCTAGCGCTGAAGTATTAAATGCGAGTCCTCAGTGTGAAGCCTTGGCGGAAACGGCGACGTTTACCGGTGAGGGGGAGTGCGTAATGGAAAATGGCGATCGCTACGAAGGGGATTTCGTGGACGGCCAGCGCACCGGGGCAGGGCGTTACGAATATGCTGCCGGTGGTTTCTATATCGGCGGATTTCTGAACGGTCGATTTAGCGGCGATGGGGTCTTTGAAGCGGCCCAGGGGCACCGCTATGAAGGGGAATTTTTTGAGGGGCAGTTCAACGGCCAGGGCACCTATCGCACCGCCGATGGCAATACCTACATGGGCGAGTTTAAGAACAATACCTTCCACGGGGAGGGGACTTATACCTATGCCGATGGGCGATCGCTGTCGGGTATGTGGGAAGCGGGCGGATATGTTGGTGCATTGCCTGAGGATGAGCCGAGCGAGGGAGAAACGGCTGCCCAGGAGTCTGACGTGGAGGATGTGGACGGGGATGAAACTGGCAATTTGTCGGAGGAGGGGGAAAAGGACGGGGTGGATGCGCTGACTCCCCAGGCGGATAACCGCAGCGGCGAAGGGGAGGGAGCCGGCGGCCAAGCTCGCCCTGATGCCCTTGCCCCTGTTTTAGAACGTTAATTGCGTCGGCTTCATTTGTCTGGGGCTTAATAGTCTCCACAATCGTGTCGCGGCTTGCCATGATGAAGCTAGCGAGTAAGGCATGTTGTGCGAGGGAACTATGGCGATCGCTTCCCACAAACGTATTAAGACCAATGGCAAACGCCCGCCTTCCGTTGGCACTGTTGTAGTCGGCGATGGTAGGGCGCTACTGAATCATGCCCGCCAGTGGTTAGCGGCACCCGAGAATCGCGATCGCCTCGTGATTACTCCTTCTCCCCAGGCGGCACGGGCCTTAGACGTTCCCCGGCGATCGCTGGACCAATGGGCTCAGCGTAAAATTCATCCTTGGCATACTGCGTCGGTGATTGTGACCCATCGGTTGATCCGGGCAGCCGTGGTGAACTATTGGCAAACCACTGATCCGGCGGCAACGGCGCAGCGGATTTTGCCCACCCTCCGGCAGTATTTACGGGCGGGGATTGATCTGGAAGCCCTGCGAGATTGCAATTCGGTGTCCACCCGTAGCCGCCAGATTGCTCAGATTGCGATCGCCTATCGGGCCCAATTGCGATCGCGGCGATTAATTGACGAGGCGGAGCTATTTGCCGTTGCTTTGGACAAGGGTGGCGATCGCGAGGCTGGGGCTCCGATGCTTTTTCATGGCTATCCTTGGCCCGGCAACGATGAGGCGGCTTTGATGGCGGCGATCGCCCCTATCGGTAGTGTGGTGGGGGTGGATCCTGTGGCGGAGGAGGCGATCGCGATTTTTCGGCAGGCGGGATGGGCGATCGTGGAATTACCGGTATCGGAGACGAGTTCGGTCCAGCCTCAAGCTTATGCGTTTCCCAATGCGGCGGCGGAGGTGCGATGGGCTTTGGGGCAGGTGAAACAATGGTTGCTGGCCGGGGTGCCGCCCCAGCATATTGCTTTGGTGGCGCGGGATGAGCAGACCTATGGGGAATGGCTGGCGGATGTGGCTTGGGATTATGAAACTCCGGTGCGGCTGCTATTTAGTATTCCTTTGGCGACAACGCGGATTGGGGGCTGGGTGCAGAATTTATTGGAGGCGGCGACCAGCAATTTTCCCTTTGAAAACACGGCAAAATTATTGCGCCATCCCCTGTGTGGCTATGCCATTGAGGTGGATCCCAGTTTGGCTGTGGCTGAAGGGCAAGGCGAGGATGATCAAGATAAAGGGGGCGATCGCCCAGCCTCCAGTCCGTCGAGTACGGGGGAAAGTTGGTGGCATTTGGCGCGGCAACGGCATCCGGAGGGGCTTAATTCCTGGGCGGGTATTGGTATCGACCTGAAAACCTGGTTGGAACCGGCGGATCGGAAACAAAGCCGTGCCGATTGGGTGAGCTGGCTCGATGGGGTGATTGCGAAAGGACAGCTCCAGCGACGGGCGGCCAGTTGGGCGCGGGAGGCGGCGGCGATCGCCATGCTCCGTCGTCAGCTCCTCGCCCTGGAACAATTCCAAGAGTCTCGCTCTGCCCCTGATGGCGCTGAGGACAATGCCCTTCATTTGCTCACCCTGAGTCAATTTGCGGAGGAAATGCGGGATGTGTTGAGTTTGGCGACGGTGCCGGCGGAACCAGGTCGAGCGGGGGTGGAGTTACATCAGCCGCGGGCAATGGTGGGCAGTGCCTATGACCATGTGATTGTGTTGGGGGCGATGGAAGGCACGTTGCCGGCGCCCATCGTGAATGATCCCGTCGTCGATTTTTATGAGCGGAAACGGTTAACCCGTGCTGGGTTTCCCCTGGAAAGTGCGGTGATTTTGTCCCGTCGGGAATGGCATCATTTTCAGAGCACCGTTGCGGCCGCGCGATCGCTCACCCTGACCTATCCCAAACTGGTCGGCAAGGAGGAACAACTCCCGAGCCCCTATCTGGACCATCCGGATTTGGATCTCGCGATCGCCCCTGGTCCCAACCATATTCCTGCCAATTGGTCCGAGGCTTATCGCGCCTTTCTGAATCATCGCGATCGCCTGACGGATGGGTTTACGGAGGACCATCGCCAGGTGCTGGAGCGGACCCACCATGCTTGGATCGTTGAAAAATGCCGCGAGAGTATTGATTGTGCCGATGAGTATGACGGCGTGATTGGGGCGACCTGCGCCATTAATCCCCGTGACCATGTGTTTAGCGCGTCCCAGATTACGGCGTTGGGGCAATGCAGCTTTAAGTGGTTTGTGGCTCGGCTGTTGCGATCGCGGGAGTTGCCCGAAGCGGATGATGGGCTGAGCGCCGCAAAAACAGGCACGTTTTACCATCGGGTGCTGGAAGTGTTGCTGGATGAGTGGCAGTTAGCGTCGGCCGATGCGTGTCAGGACAGGCTAGAAGACGCGGTGACCCAAGCGGCGGAAGAAATGTATTTGGAGACTATCTTGACTTGGTTGCCCCAGAAGCAGGAGGTGATTGATATTTTGCGGCGGGCGATCGCTAGCGATTGGTTTATGCCTGAGGGGACCGAGTTTATGCAAGGGGAATCCAAGTTTGACGGGGAGTGGCATGGGCTACGGGTGACGGGGCAATTGGATCGCATTGACCGTCGTCCCACCCCGGACGGAGACGCTGGGCTGGTCATTATTGACTACAAAACCGGCAAACAATTTCCCAAGGGGGCAAAAAATCTGGACGGCAAAGCCAGCCTAGACGTACAACTGGCCCTATACAAAGAAGTCGCTCCCACGGATCCCAATCTTAAGGTGTTACCCGCAGGGGAGCCGATTACCGATGCCTTTTATTTCAGTATCAAAAAGGGCGATCGCCTGGATGGGAACAAAAAAGATCAGGCGAATCAGGAGACCCAACTCGGACAGCTCGCGGCGCGGGTTAAGGAAAACTTGGCAACGGGGACCTATACTGTCAATCCCGATCGCGATCGCCATGCTTGTACCTATTGCGATGCCAAATTAGCCTGTCGTCAGGGCGATCGCCTGGCTCGAAAACGCTCTCCAAATCTGCCGGATGAAGATATCCCAACCGATTGAGCAATCCCGAAATAACTTTACCTAGACCGTATTCAGGTGACTCGCTAATTGTTGTTTCTTCAGGCCCACCTCGATCGCCTCCAATAGCTTCGTCATTCCCGTGGTGCTGATCATCTCTGGCGTAATTCCACATTTCTTCGCCGTTTGAATCGCTCCCTCCGTCAGGGAGTGGCTGGCATACCCCGTCACAATCAGGACTAAATCAGCGCTCGCAATCTGACTTTCTCCCTGCTGCGCCATGCTGACCCCGTCTTGGGTGGAATACCAAACCAGCTCCACCTGGGAATCCCGTAGCCGATTTTTGACCGCCGTTTGTAGGCGATCATGCCCGCCGAACACCACCACTTTGCCTGCCAATTCCGTGTATAGCTTGGGGCGGCGATCGCTGGAACGGTGGCGGGTGCGGGGCTGTAGCTGAGGACCCCGATCCACCCGTGCCCGATTTTCCATCGCTTTGTTGTAAATGAAGGTGAGCGTGCTTTCCGCTGTGCCCCGCCATTTCGCAACAGCCCCCTCCTTACTCTGGGCATTAATCTGCCCCATCAGCGCCTGCACCACCTCATCCAACGCATCAATCGCCTTAAGATCCTGGAGATATCCCCGGACGGTGATGGCCGCATCGGTGGCGCTGAAAAAGTCAACTTGCTCCTCGATCATATCGAGCAAATCTTCCTTTAGTTGTTGCCGCCAAATATTATCTTGCTGCTGCTGTTTTTCCTCTAAAAGGCGTTCTTCTTGCAGCAAAAACTGTTGATCTGCAAGCATCGCCGCCGTCTGAGGAGCTGCTTCCAATTGCTCTAAAATATTGTCCCGGGTTTCCAGTAACCGTTGACGATTATCACTGTCCCCAAACTCCTCTTCGGGTAACTGTTCTAGGGTATTAGAAACTGACTCTAAGAGTCCTTCCAAACGTTGCTGGATATCCCGAAGAGCTTGTTGATAATACTGGTTTTGTAATTTTTCGATCCGTTTTGCTTCGACCTCTTCCTGGGCGTCACTAACGAGCATTTGAACGGATTTCTCCAGTTGATCAAGCGCTGACAGGTTCATGGGTTCTAACGATTGGGTAATTAATTGACCCGATGGGTAGGTTAAGTCACTCTCTAGTGATTGACTTTGTCCCTTAACACAGGGGATCATTCCATAGGACGTAAGATTTTGCTCCTATGTTCTCCCTGTTCTTAACCGTTCGATAATGTCCAGGGTCTGCTTCCATCCTAGCGCGATAAGGGGCGCAAGCAACAAGGGGCATTTCCTTGACAAGGGCAGGTGGGATCAGGGTCTGACGCGCCGAACCGTCCCTCAATCTGCGCCGGTCATTCCCACCGCGATCGCTGGATTGCCTTGTTAAGATACATAAAATCTATTCGTCCTTGGGGACGCGATCATCGCTCTAAAGGAATAGACGAACTGGGTGGCCGAAAATTAGGGTCAATTACCCCATTGCACGACCCCATTGCACGACGACCAATAGGGAAAAACATCTATGCTTTACCGACGCTTTGGGAAAACGGAATTGTCCATACCGGTCTTTTCCTGTGGGGGAATGCGATATCAACAGGCGTGGACGGATTTACAGCCCGATACGATCAAAACGGAGGGGCAACGTAACCTAGAAACGGTCATCCGTCGCGCCCTCGATGTGGGAATCAATCATATTGAAACGGCGCGGGGATATGGTAGTTCGGAGATGCAGTTGGGTTGGGTTTTACCTAAACTTCCCCGTGAGAAATTAATCGTTCAAACGAAGGTTGGACCTCGCGCCAATGTGAGAGAGTTTGAAGAGAATTTTCATAAGTCCCTGAAATATCTTCAACTGGACCATATTGATTTGTTTGGCATCCATGGCATTAATACGCCTCAGGATTTAGAGAATACGTTGCGACCGGGGGGCTGTTTAGATAAGGCGCTGGAATGGAAGGCCCAGGGGAAGCTCAAGCATATTGGGTTTTCGACCCATGGTCCCACCCGCGTGATTGTGGATGCGGTGCAGTCAGGGCGGTTTGATTACGTCAATCTGCACTGGTATTACATCAACCAATTCAATTGGCCGGCGGTGCAGGCGGCAGCCGACTTGGATATGGGGGTGTTTATTATTAGTCCGACCAATAAGGGGGGGCTGTTGAATAATCCCCCGCAGAAGTTGGTGGATTTATGTGCGCCCCTGAGTCCGATGGTGTTCAATGACTTGTTTTGTTTGAGCCATCCCCAGGTGCATACCCTGAGTTTGGGGGCTGCCCAACCGACGGATTTTGATGAGCATCTCAAAACCTTGGATTGGTTGGATCGGCCGTCCGAGGTGTTGCCGCCCATTTTGCAGCGGTTGGATCAGGCGATGGTTGATGCTTTTGATCGGGCGTTGGGGGCCGGGTCGGGGGACAGTTGGAAGCGATCGTGGCATCGGGGGTTGCCAGAACCTCAGCATGTGCCGGGGGAGATTAGCGTTCAGACGATGTTGTGGCTGTGGAATTTGGTGAAGGCGTTTGATTTGGTCGATTACGGCAAGATGCGATACAACTTGCTGGGCAATGGGGGGGATTGGTTCCCCGGCCAGCGGGGCGATCGCCTGAATGAGTTTAATTTGTCCGATTGCCTTAGCCGCAGTCCCCATGCCGACAAAATCCCGGGCATCCTCCAGGAAACCCATGAGTTGCTGAAGGATGCCAAAGTTAAGCGCCTGTCTCAATCCTGACGCTGGGGGTGTGAGGCAATTTAGCAGCAGCCGTCCCCTTGGTAGTGCCAAGTGGGGGGGGTGATGAGCACCGTTTCGGGGGCGGCACTCGCCAAGGCTGTCGCGGTTTTATCGCAGACGCCGGTGGGGATGCCCTTGGGGAGAACATGACCTTTGCCGTCGTTCAAGAGGGGCTTGGGTCCGGTATAAATAGCCGTGCGACCGGTGAAGACGCAGGCTCCGTCTTCGGGGATGGGCACCTTATAGGCGACGCTGTCCAGGCTTTCCAGCAGCAGGTCCTGGTCCAGGTTGTAGGTGGCTTTGTCCAACATGCGATAGGGACGGCGAGCCCGGATTTCCACTTGACCAAAGCCGACGTTCACCAGAGCACCCACATATTCCTCATAGGTCAGCGCGCCGGAGAGACACATGGCCCGCAGCCGTTCGTCTGCCTGGAGATGGGCGGGAATGGGTCGCTCGGCGATCGGGTCACTCATCATCAAGCGACCTTGGGGCTCTAGGACGCGATGGGCTTCCTGGAGGGCTTTTTGAAGATCGGCGGGCTCGAAAATATTGAACAGGCAATTCTGGGCATAGACCCCGGCAATGCCGTCATCGGCGGGCAGGTCGAACGCGCCACCCTCGCGGATCTCCACGAAGCTCGGGTCAAACCAGTCGTTGAGTCGGGCGGCTTCTTCTAGATTGGCCTTTGCCGCTTGGCGCATTTCCGCAACGGGCTCGACGGCAATCACCGCACCGGGACGACGGGAGAAATAGGCAAATTGTAAGGCTTCCAAACCACCGCCAACGCCCACATACATCACCGTCGGTTCATCCACCAATTCCTGGGGTTGGACGGTGGTGCCGCAGCCATAGTTCATCTCATCCATACGCTCGGGCACCGTTAGCCCGGGAAGTTTCAACGAGCCGCCCTGGACACAGCACAGCCCCACCTCTGGGGTGACGGCCACGTCCCGATAAAAATCAGCGGTCGTTTCTAAATATCCAGTCGACATGGTTGGTGAATCCTGTGTAGCGATGATTGGGTAAGGTTTCCCCTAGCGAGGTACGGCTAGCGGGCCTGAACGGTTGCGCGGCATCCCAGAACTAGACCCCCCAGAGTCTCAATCGAGGGTGGGCCTACGGTGCCGTTGGGGTGGGTTCGCCGGGCAATCTGGGTCAATATTGGCAGGCGATCGCGCCTCCCTGCCGGCCGAGAAATCCACCCCTGACGGGGTCCGGCAAACCGATCCCAATGAAAAACCTTTTCTGCTGTTTGGATTGCTGCTGGGACTGCGGAATCGGGCTCTGACTGATGCTGGAACCCTAGTCTTCCGTGGATTCCTCGGCGGCCCCTTCGCGATCGCGACGCAATTGACTCAGGAGGTTTAATACTTGATCCCCCTGCTCTAAGCCCCGATCTTCAATAAAAATCACTTCCGGGGTGCGCCGCAATTGCAGGCGATGGCCCAACTCCCGACGGACAAAACTGGTGGCGGATTCTAGCCCATCCATGGTGGAGGCTCGGGCTTCGTCGGTCCCATAGACGCTGACGTATACCTTGGCGTGTTGCAAATCGCCGGACACCACAACCTTTGTCACGCTCACCATGCCGACCCCAACGCGATCATCTTTGATGCCACGGGTCAGCATTTGACTGACTTCGCGTCGGATTAATTCAGATACGCGGGCAACGCGGCGACTGGTAGCCATGGTATTCTCCTCGCCCCTAGGAAATTTTGGGGATCCCATTAACGGTATCCGCCTAGGTCCGAGATTGCAATCGGGTCGGCCTTGCCTTGGGTTTGCCTCGGGGATGCTTCGGAGGGGCGATCGCCCCTAATTGCCTGATCCCCAGAAAATTCCTGCCTTACGTGTCGACCTTACATGCTGAAATCCACCACCGTCAGCCCCAACATGGCCCGCAGGGTGAAGATGACGAAAATGAAGGATGAGATAAAGAGGCTGACGACGATGATCGCGCTATTGCGATCTTCCATCATGCGAGTGAAGGGGGATATCAGCGTCAACACGACCCCAAGGGAGAAGGAAATGAGGAAACGGGGGTAGCGCAGAACATTACTAAAAAATTCGCCCATGGTGCCTCGATATCGATTGTTCTAGTCTTCGATTTTTAGGTTGTAAACGTTAAATGTCCGAAAGACGCGAAATGGCGCGCAAAATTTCGGTGCCTGTGCCGATACCCTGTGCTGGCAAGCTGAGGACGGCGACAGGAAAATTTTTGATTCATTCCTACACAGTCTGCGAGGAAAGGTCCGCCGATGCAACCTTCGGTCTCTGAGCATCCCGAATAAGTCCTTTGATCGTTACGGTCTGTTGCGCATCAATAACAGAGCATTAAGTGCCGTCAATCCCCTCAAAATGCCCGTGATACGATTTATCTTCAATGCCGATAAGCCAGACTTTAGGAGAAAGCCGGTGACATTACGGGTTGCTGTTGTGGGAGGCGGTCCAGCAGGATCCTCCGCCGCTGAGACGCTAGTGAAGGCAGGCATCGAGACCTACCTTTTTGAGCGCAAGTTAGATAATGCGAAGCCTTGCGGTGGTGCAATTCCCCTCTGCATGGTCGGTGAGTTCGATTTGCCGCCGGAGATCATTGACCGTCGCGTCAAGAAGATGAAGATGATCTCTCCCTCTAATGTGGAGGTGAATATCGGTTCCACCCTGAAGGATGGCGAGTACATTGGCATGTGCCGTCGTGAGATTTTGGATGGCTTTATGCGCGATCGCGCGGAGAAGCTAGGTGCCAAGTTGATCAACGGTACGGTCCATAAGCTGGAGCTGCCCGCGAGCGACAAGGAGCCTTATACCCTTCACTATGCTGACCACTCGGGCGGCAAGGTCCAGGGCGATGCCAAGACCCTGCAGGTGGATTTGGTCATCGGCGCCGATGGAGCAAATTCTCGGGTCGCTAAGGCGATCGATGCGGGGGATTATAACTACGCGATCGCATTCCAAGAGCGTATCCGCATCCCCGATGCTCAGATGGCGTACTACGAAGATTTGGCAGAAATGTACGTGGGCGATGATGTTTCCACGGACTTTTATGCGTGGGTCTTCCCCAAGTTTGACCATGTGGCTGTCGGCACCGGCACCATGCGCAAGAACCAAGCCAGCATCAAAAAATTGCAGGCGGGCATCCGTAAGCGGGCGGCGAAGCGTTTGGAAGGCGGCGAGATTATCAAGGTGGAAGCGCACCCCATCCCTGAGCATCCCCGTCCTCGCCGGGTCGTTGGTCGCGTTGCCCTGGTGGGTGATGCTGCCGGTACGGTCACAAAGTCTTCGGGCGAAGGGATTTATTTTGCGGCGAAGTCTGGTCGCATGTGTGCTGAGACCATTGTGGAGCTATCTAACAAGGGTGCGCGTATCCCCACCGAGGCAGACCTCAAGCAGTATCTGAAGCGTTGGGATAAGGAGTACGGCATCACCTATCTGGTGCTGGATCTGTTGCAGCGGGTGTTCTATCGCTCCGATGCGACCCGTGAGGCGTTTGTGGAAATGTGCGACGACATTGATGTGCAGAAGCTGACCTTTGACAGCTACCTGTATAAGACTGTGGTCCCCGCGAATCCTTTGACCCAGTTGAAGATTACTGCCAAGACCCTTGGTAGCCTGTTGCGCGGTAATGCGTTGGCTCCCTAGGGGAGCACGCTCATCCCTAACTGTTAGAACGCTTGTCTGAATTGCTATGGCGATCGCGGAATCCTGTTGAGTCGGGATTCCGCGTTTTTATGTCTGTCTGGGCAGCTAGGATAAAACAGATAGTGTGATTCTCTGCTTGTTCTATGGTGACCACGCCGGCTCGATTATCCCTGGAGGAATATCGCGATCGCGAAGCGGTGGCCCAGGTCCGCCATGAATTTCGCAATGGAGAAATGATTGCTATGCCCGGCGGTTCCATCAATCACAGCAGCATCATTGTCGACTTGCTCCTTGCCCTTGGGGTGTTGCTCCAGGGGACAGATTTTAATCTCTATGGCAGTGATATGCGGGTTTGGATCCCCGAGTTGCAGGTGGGCACCTATCCCGATGTGATGGTGGTGGCTGGGGAGCCGGTTTTAAATGGCGATCGCACCGATGAGGTGCTGAATCCGGTGTTTATTGCGGAGGTATTATCACCGTCGACGTCCAGTTATGATCGCGGCGATAAGTTTGCCGCCTACCGGACCATTCCTAGTTTTCAGGAGTATTTATTGATTGAACAGGGGCGTCCGGCGGTGGAGCACCATTGGAAGACCGAGGATGGACGCTGGCATTTGGAGGAGTTACGGGGGCTGGATGCGATCGCCCCATTGGAGCATTTACCGGTGGAATTACCGTTGGCATCCCTATATCGCCGGGTGCAGTTTGAAAACTAGGAAGAATACAAAAGAATCTATCCGTTAGCGCGATCGCTGGGGACTTCCCATGGCATCCTGGCCGAGTTTTACCATCGTGATTACCACCTATAACCGTTTACCGTTGCTGAAGCGGGCGGTGGAGTCGGCGATCGCCCAGACGGTGCCCTGTGAGGTGGTGATTGTTGACGATCAATCCACCGACGGCACCCAGGCCTATGGGGAACAGTTGGCGGCAATCCATGGGGATCCTGATCGTCCGGTGATTTACCATCGGCAGCCCACGAATCAGGGACATTCGGCGGCGGTGAATCAAGGGGTGAGGCTGGCGCGGGGGGAGTGGATCAAGCCGCTGGATGATGATGATTATTTGGCGGACGATTGTGTTGCTCAGTTGCAGAGTGCTATTGCTGCCCACCGTGATCGCCTGCCTAGCTTGCCGGAGGTCCGTCCTGCGGTGATTGCGTCCAGCCAAGCCGCCCAGGTGGACCCCAACGGCATTGAGCTGAGTCGGACGCCAAAAACCGGTCCCGGCCATGCTTACACCATCCCCCAGACCGATATTCACTATGGGATGTTGATGGAGGTGGTGCCTTTTGGAACCCCGGCCCAGGTGGCCTTTCAGCGCCAAGCTTTTATTGCCTCGGGGGGTTGGGATTCGAGTCTGGATACCAACTGTGACGATATTGATGCTTGGTTGCGCATTGCCATCTATGGGGACGCGTTGTTTATTAATGATTGCCTGGCTTTCCGCACCCTTTGGGAGGGCGCAATCAACCAAACGTTCTCGTTCCAAAAGCGTTTTGAGACGAACTGGCTAATTAAGGAAAAAATCTATCGTCTGATTCCCCCCCGCTATGCCCCACGGCTGCCCCGGCTCTCGACCCTACAGCCCTATCTCAGGCTCCATTGGGGGTTGGTCGCCCTCAAACAAGGACGCTGGCAGGAGGCTTGGAGGATCGGGCGATCGGCGTTGGTTAATTTATTGGGATGGCAGTTGTTTCTGCGGGCGCGGTTGGGGCGGCGATCGCACGCTTCATCGGCGGTGCGTAAGATCGTTTTACTGGAGGCGGCGGAGAAATAAGGGATAGGGGGGGCGATCGCCGGAATCCCAAGCTGCTCCGTCGACGCCGGTAGGGTGGTGGTAGCATGGGGAGTGGTTGAATTTTTCGATTTTTTCGATCTGAATAATTCAATTGACGAACACACTACCCGCACCCATTAATCGGTCGTATGGCACAGAATAAAGGTTTCGGCTTCGGCTTAGGCAAAATGAAAGAGCTTGCCAACGCCGTGCAAAAAGCTCAGCAGGTCCAGGAGGATGCGAAGAAGCTTCAGGAAGAGCTGGAGCAGATGGAAATTGAGGGCAAGGCTGGCGGTGGTATGGTGACCGTCGTGATGAGTGGTAATCAGGAGCCGAAGAAGGTGGTGATTGCCCCTGAGGCTTTGGAAGAGGGGGCGGATGTGTTGTCTGATTTGGTTTTTGCGGCCATGGTGGATGCGTATCGGAATTCCACTGAGACGATGCGGACGCAGATGGAGGCGTTGACTGCTGGATTGAATCTGCCTGGGATGTAAGGGCGTTGGTGTGAGCTTTATCGACAGCCGGTGACTTGGGGGACTATTGCCTACGGCGGCCCTTTTGCTCCCTTGAATAAAATGTAGGGTGGGTAGCTCTACCGCAGTAGTCCCGAGTCCAATAATCAGGCTTATCCAGGCTTATCTGATGAGCGATCGCCTAGCCCACTTTTTAACCCGCTTGAATACTGTTAGAGCCTTCACCGGTCGGACATCCGTCTTAGAACCAGAGTGGCTCACTCAACGCTTCGAGCTTTTCGAGCGATTTTGTTTTCCCTACTGGTGTCGGATTCTACTTATCGGGCTAGAGGCTTTTGAGCAACTCCCCATTGAAAATGCGGCACCTCGGAGCGGTTCACATAACCAAACTCAGGAACAATAAGCTCCCACACCATGCGAACCCCTTTTGCATCCCGCTCATCTTGGGAATAGGTTATCCAAGGGTCGCGGGCAGTTTTAGGCCGATTAGCCACCGATTTAGAGATTGTCCAATCTAAGTCATCAAAAATGATCCAGCCCCCTGGCTTCAGGAGTAGATCAACCAACAGAAAGCCAACATTAGTGATGTCCCAGGTATGTCCCCCATCCAAATAACACACATCAAACTGGGGACGGGGATTCTGCTGAATTAGTTTGGCTAACTCCCAGGTAAAAGAGCGGTGGGCAAAAACATAGTCCACTCGATGGGATAGGCCTAATTGATCCAAGACCTCATCAATAGAGGGAGATACGGGATTCCCTCGGCACTTATCAATTGTCGTGAGATGTCCTTTTCCTAGATCCTCAAGAATGGCTGCCCAGTAGGCACTGCTTTTTCCATGACAGAATCCTAATTCCAGAACAGTCTCGATCTCTTTTTCAGCCACAAAGTCACGTAGATAAGCGGCCTGATTCTCGTTCATATATCTCAAATCACCAAATTTCTGGGTGACTTGATCAAAATGGTCCGTTGTCATCATGCTCACTAAATATCTTTACGGACGCTGAGGGGACTTTCCCTGGAGAGTAAAGTCTCTAATCTTTCTTGAAAAGTAGAAGTACAGTCTCCAACCCAGTCAACCAATCGTCACTTAAACCATTGGTTTTAGATTGGATTGAAAGTCTATTGCATTTCTAATCCATTCTATCGGGTCGGTCACGCCAAAGGCTCCTTGGACGTTCAGGGTGATTTCCAGGGGAGTTTGGATCAGTTGCGTGACGGGTTGGCGAGCGTTCAGGGGCGCTGCCCCTGATACCCCGCTTAAGGGACACGGTCCCTTAAGAATCCCTGGATGGGGTGCTCGGAGGGGGGGCGATCGCGGCTCGGCCCCCTTGGAGCATGTCGGGGGTTTTGGTTTTGTCGAGCTTGAGCACTAGGACGCCTAGGGGGGGGAGGCAAAGATCAATGGAGTAGGGGCGGTTATGGAACCACCATTCGTCGGAGTATTTGCCGCCGAGGTTGCCCATGTTGCTGCCGCCGTATTTTTGGGCGTCGCTATTAAAAATCTCGGCGTAGTAGCCGGCTTGGGGGACGCCGACTCGGTAGTGACCGTGGGGTTGGGGGGTGAAGTTACACACCACTACGACGAAGTTGTCGTAGTTTTCGTCCCAGCGGATGAAGGAGACGACGCTGTGTTGGTTGTCGTTGCAGTCAATCCATTCAAAGCCGTCGTGGGAGAAGTCTTGGCGATATAGACAAGGCTCGCTGCGGTATAGCGCGTTGACCCCGGCCATAAAGGTGTGCAGGTTCTGGTGGTTCTTGTATTGCAGCAGGTCCCAGGATAGGTCGCTCCATACGTTCCATTCGTCCCATTGCCCGAATTCCATGCTCATAAACAGGGTTTTCTTGCCGGGGTGGGTGAACATGTAGCTGTATAGGCACCGCAGGTTGGCGAATTTTTGCCATTCGTCGCCGGGGACTTTGCCGAGCATGTTGCTCTTGCCGTGGACCACTTCGTCGTGGGACAGCGCCAGCATAAAGTTCTCACTGAAGGCATACATGATGCTGAAGGTGAGGTTGTTTTGGTGGAATTGGCGGAACCAGGCGTCCATGCTGAAGTAGTCCAGCATGTCGTGCATCCAACCCATGTTCCATTTCAGGTTGAAGCCTAGACCGCCGACGTAGGTGGGCCAGGACACCATGGGCCAAGAGGTCGATTCTTCTGCGATCGATAGGGTGCCGGGGTAGTAGCTGAATAATAGATGGTTCACCTGGCGCAGGAAGTCGGCGGCTTCGATATTTTCCCGACCGCCATATTCATTGGCCACCCACTCCCCTTCCTTGCGGCAGTAGTCCAGATAGAGCATGGAGGCAACGGCGTCGACCCGGATTCCGTCGATGTGGTACTTGTCGAACCAAAAAAGGGCGTTGGATACCAGGAAGTTACGGACTTCGTTGCGGCCGTAGTTAAAGACCAACGTGCCCCACTCTTTATGCTCTCCTTTGCGGGGGTCTTCGTGCTCATAGAGGCAGGTACCATCGAAGGCGGCGAGACCGTGGCCGTCTTTGGGGAAGTGGCCGGGTACCCAGTCGACGATGACACCGATGTTGTTCTGGTGGCACTGGTCGATGAAGTACATCAGGTCTTCTGGGGTGCCGTAGCGGGAGGTGGCGGCATAATAACCGGTGACCTGATAGCCCCAGGAGCCGTCAAAGGGGTGTTCGGCAACGGGTAGGAGTTCGATGTGGGTAAAGCCTAGGTCTTTGACGTAGGGGATGAGCCGTTCGGCCAGTTCCCGGTAGGTGAGGAAGCGGGCACCGGGGTTGAGTTCGGTGACTTCGACGGGGGGGGCGGGGGTGCCGTCGTAGTGGGTGCCGGGGTTGTCATAGCTGGCATGGAGCCAGGAGCCCAGGTGAACTTCGTAAACGGAGATGGGTTGTTTCAGGGCGTCGCTATTGCGGCGATTTTCCAGCCATGCTTCGTCGTTCCAGGTGTAGGTGTCCAGGTCGGTGACGATGGAGGCGGTTTTGGGGCGGACTTCCTGTTGGTAGCCATAGGGGTCGGATTTTTCGTAGATATGTCCTTCCCAGTTTTTGATCTCAAATTTATAGCTGTCGCCGACTTTGACTTCCGGGACGAAAATGTCCCAGATGCCCGCTTCCATCTTCCGCATTTGGTGCTTACGACCGTCCCAGTGGTTGAAGTCGCACAGGAGGGAGACATTGCGGGCGTTGGGGGCCCAGACGGCGAAGTAGATGCCGGTGACACCGTCAATTTCGGCGATGTGGGCACCGAGTTTTTCGTAGATGCGGTGGTGGTTGCCTTCGCCGAAGAGGTGGGCGTCAAAGTCGGTGAGCAGGGGGGATTTGAAGGCGTAGGGGTCGTAGATGACGCGCTCGTGTTCCCCTTCCTTTAGGCGAAGCTGATAGTTGTCGATGCTGTCCCGCTCGATCAGACATTCGAAGAAGTGATCCCCGTGGACGGCGGTCATGGGGTAGTCTTCGCGATCGCTCGGAAAAACGACGGAGACCGCATCGGCGTTGGGGAGATAGGCGCGGATGACCCATTGGGTTTTGCCGTTGGCGCTGGCACCATTGGGTTCGATGAGATGGGGACCAAGGACCTCGAAGGGATTGTGGTGTTGGTTTTGGATGATGCGATCAATCTGGTCGAGGGCGATGGTCGGGCTCATGGGACAGGCTGTTGTTATGGGGTAGTAGCAGGCAGCGTGATCGGTCGCGAATGAAAAAGTGTTTGTGAATATGCCTGAAATTTAGCCCATATTCTGCCTCAGATGTCACACCGGTTCTAGCGATCGCCTGATTTCTACCCCTGAAATCTCAAATCTATCCATAAGCAATCCCTGATGATGTCTTGTTAAATGTCATCGTCATATGGGTGCTTCAGATACTGTAATGGGCGGTGTGACTGGGGATGCAACGCGCGATACCCTTTGAAAAATGATGGGGTTGCAGGGGGCGATCGCCTGATTTTCCCAGGTCTCATCTGATACCGGCGATCGTCGATTTAAACTGCGGGGTCGCCTTATTGAAGGAGGGGAGCGTTCTCAAAAATGCTTCAGAGGGGGCGTATTCTTAAGAGAATTTACGGGATTGCGGGGGAATTGATGGCCGGGGGTGTTGCAATTAAACCTAAGATGTGGACCAAGGTGATCCACTTCCCGGACCCGCCCATAAAAATGTAGTAGACTCTGCCTGATCTGGGTTTACTCGCAATCTTCCTACCCTTGGCACCATGATTCCCTACCCGTACCACCTGTTGGCCTTCCTTATCGCCACGGCCATTGTGATGGTGACCACGCCGATTGTTAAAACCATTGGGTTGCGCAGTGGGCGGGTGGATTTGCCGGGGGAGCGCAAGGTCCATGAGCGTCCGATGGTGCGCCTGGGGGGGGTCTCAATCTTTTTGGGGTTTGTGACGGCGCTGTTGGTGGTGTGGAGTTTGGGGGCGTTTGGATGGTTGCCCCAGAGCCAAGAGTTTGCGATTTGGGGGGTGGCCCTGGGGAGTTTGGCGGTGTTTGCCCTGGGGTTGGCGGATGATTTGTTGAATTTGTCGCCGTTTGTGCGGCTGTTGCTGCAAACGGTGATTGCGACCCTGTGTTGGAATGTGGGCGTTAGCATTGATTTCTTGACGATTCCCGGCATTGGATTGGTGCAGTTGGGGATGTTTAGCCTGCCGATTACGGTGTTGTGGTTGGTGGGGATGACCAACGCGGTGAATTGGATTGATGGGCTGGATGGGTTGGCTGCTGGGGTGTCGGGGATTTCGGCGGTGGTGATGTTGGTGGTGTCCCTGTTTATGGACCAGCCGGGAGCTGCGTTGATTGCGGCGGCGTTGGCGGGCGGGGCGTTGGGCTTTTTGCGCTATAACTTCAATCCGGCTCAGATTTTTATGGGGGATGGCGGTTCGTATTTTATGGGCTTTACCCTCGCCGGGGTGGGGGCGATCGGCTTAGTAAAAGCGGCGGCGGTGACGTCGGTGGTGTTGCCCTATGTGATTCTGGCGGTGCCGCTGTTGGATATGTCTGCGGTGATTTTGGATCGTCTGCGCAGTGGGCAATCTCCTTTTCGTGCCGATAAACGCCATTTGCACCATCGATTGTTGAGCGCGGGGCTGTCCCATCGGGCGACGGTGTTGTTTATTTATGCGCTGACCCTGTGGGTGGGGTCGTTGGCGCTTGCGTTTGCTGGGCTGCCCAGTGGTCCGGCCTATGCGATCGTGGGCACTGGATTGCTGACCTATATCAGTTGGCAGGTGTGGCGGCAGGTGAAGACCTCTTAGGTGTCGCCCTGTGGAAGTGTTGTGGTTGCTGGTGGGGATGGCGTTGGGGAGTAGTTTTTCCTTGGCGATCGCCGGTCGATTTCCCCGGCGCACCTCAGATAAAACCGAAATTTCAGCCCCCACTGATACTGGTCCGGCCCCAATCAATCAACTTGAGCAACAGCTTGAAACCCTACAGGCTTGGCAGGAATCCCACCATCACCAGCTCAATAGCTTGTTAGAGAGGGCGTCGGAGATTGGACTGGAGCGATCGCCGACACTTCCTGGCAATCCCGAAACCGTATCCTCCCATCCCGGTCAATCTCCCCCCGCTAGTAATCCCTTGGCATCGGACGTGGGGATTGATTATGGACCGCTGAATCAATATTTAGGGATGGGGCAGTGGTCGGAGGCGGATCAGATGACTCGGGAATTATTGGCGACATCCGTTGGGGTTCCAGCCAATGGTGTTTTGACCCCTGACGATTGGCAGCGGGTGCCGGAAACGGATTTGCGGACGATGGATAATCTGTGGCGCTATTGGAGTGGCGATCGCTTTGGATTTACGGTCCAAGCCCAACTGTGGCGGGAGAGTGAGGCCAACTACGAAAAATTCTGCGATCGCGTGGGATGGCGTCAGGGGGAGGGTTGGATTTATCGGGATGAACTCCAGGGCGATCGCAGCGCACCGGTGGGCCATTGGCCGGCGATCGCCTGGGGAACTCGATCTTGCTATGGCCATGGGGCGGGGGTCGCCAGTCAAGGAATGGCCGGATTAATGGATCGGGCGATCGCGGTGTTTGAGTTGGCATGACGCCCTGGGAAAGAACTCACTCAGTTGCGATCGCTCCGTAATCGGTCCTTAGAAACTCTCTTCTACTTCCACCTCAATCTCAATCTCTTCCTCGAATTCCTCTTCGTACTCTTCTTCATATTCTTCCCCCTCAAACTCCTCCTCGTACTCTTCTTCGTATTCCTCCTCCTCAAATTCCTCTTCTTCGTAGACCTCTTCGTACTCTTCTTCAATGATGATTTCTTGGGCAACCCAGCTCTGGGATGCTTCCGCCGCGTTGGCTGTCCCGCCGATGAATACGCCTAATCCCAACCCGAGGAATAGACTCAGCAGTAAGAGGCGGGCGGAAGGATGAATCGATTTGAACATGATGTTTGGCTCAGATGTTTGGTTCAGTGATGGACATGCTGAACGGAGAAGGGCATAGATAACTTGACCCTTGCACGACGGGCTGGCCCCCTAGTTCTAACTGCTCTGTCCTTCACTTTCATGTTCTGGGTGACCTTGCCGTTGTTACCCTTGCCCAGGGCGATCGCTCTGTTTGGTCTGGGTTAATGCGGCGATCGCCATGCCTTCAACCCTCAGCCCTTGATCTCCGGGGAAGGGGGATGTGGTGTTGATCGCCGTTGCGGGGGCGGTATGGCAAAGGAGAGCGCCGGCGAGCCCCAGCAAAAATCCTACGGTGCAGAGGCGGACAGAACGGACAGCGGGCTGAGTCATAGCAATTGCGGGAGTGAAAGAATTGATCGTGATTGGATTGATATCGTAGCGGGATTGATATTGTATACCCCTCACTCTCTCCTATCGTTTGGGGCGAGGTCCGGGGGCGATGGGGCAAACCGGAAAAATTAAGGTCCAGCAAAATCAAATGATGGGATGGGATAGGGTTAGGTCGGCGTTGTTCGCTAGGGAGACCGGGAATGGATATGGCTCGGGAATCAGGGGAATCACGATATTGGGTGACGGGATGTAGTGGCTTTTTGGGGTGGAATTTATGTCGCTGGCTGGTGGAACATCGCGGCGATCGCGCCATCATTGCGGGCACCTACCATCGTCAGGCGATCGCGATTCCCCAGGTGAAAACCTCGCCGCTGGATTTGACCGATGAAACGGCGATCGCTGAGTTTCTAGACGTTTTCAAGCCGACTGCTGTTTTTCATCTGGCCGCCGCTGCTCGCCCCAATTGGTGCCAAACTAACCCCGAAATTTCCCAGGGTATTAATGTCACCGCTACCCTGAATTTGGCGACCCAGTGCGCGGATCGCGGCATTGATTTGGTGTTTACGTCGACGGATTTGGTGTTTGATGGGCTGCGGGGACATTATGCCGAGGAGGATCCCGTTTCGCCGGTGTGTTTGTATGGCGACCAGAAAGTGGCGGCAGAGCAGGGACTCCGCGATCGCCATCCTGGGGCCACCATTTGCCGGATGCCGTTGATGTTTGGGGATGCGCCGCCAACGTCCGCCAGCTTTTTGCAAGGGTTTATTGAAAAACTGCGATCGCCCGATACGCCCCTCTTTGCTTTCACCGATGAGTTCCGCACCCCTGTGAATGCTCAGGATGCGGCAGCAGGTTTAGTGCTCGCTCTGGATAAAGCCCGAGACAACGCTGTTGAATCGGTTAATGGACTGCGGTGTCTCCATTTGGGGGGACCGGAGCGATTGTCCCGCTATTATTTCGCGAAGCAGTTGGCGATCGCCTTGGAAGTACCCCTAGATCGCGTCCAACCAGGATTACAGGCGGATTTGACCATGCCGGCCCCGCGATCGCCCGATACCAGCATGAATAGCGATCGCGCCTTTGCCCTGGGCTATCGCCCGGCGGCCATTGCCCATGGGTTACAAACGGTTTAGGACTGCTCTGAACTAACTCCAGCAACTAATCCCGTGGCCCAAGCGATCGCCAACCTGTCCAACCTGTTTGCCCGTATCCCCAATCGGGTCTATCTCCTGATTGCGACCCTGTGTTTTGCGGCATCGAATCCCACCGTTCGCCGGCTGACGGATTTGGGCCTTGACCATCTGGTCGATGGACGAAATCCCATTTCCTTCTGCAATGTTTTATTTGTGGGCAATCTGGTGGTGCTTGCCATTGTTTTGCCCCTCTACGGCAAGCAACTACGGCGCTCCACCCTCGCCCAACTGTCCAACAAAGATTGGTTTGCCCTCCTTAGTGTGTCAGTGCTGGCCGGGGTGATTGGTCCCGCTGTCACTTTTACGGCTCTCGAGATTACTTCGGTCAATAATGTGATTTTGATTGGCCGTCTGGAGCCGCCCCTGACTCTGGCCCTCAGTATTTTTGTACTGGGATCCAGCGTTGGCGCGTTGACGGTGATGGGAGCAGCCCTCGCATTAGTTGGCGTCGCCCTCACCCTATTCTTGGCAGCCCCTGATCCGGCGATGACGGACATGATGGGCTTTACCCTGGGGCGTGGCGAAATTTTGGCGGCCATTGGCGCGATCAGCCGGGCGATCGCTTCCCTGGCCAGTGCCTATGCCCTGCGGCAAATCCCCCTGGGCATCTTTATGATTGGCCGCACCCTCATTTCCACCGTTGTCTTTGGGGTCACCGCCGTGATTCTTTTTGGACCGGAGCATTTTATGGATGTGGCGTCCCCGTTTCTGTGGCAGTGGATGTTGGTCTATGGCGGCATTTTGGTGATGGGGGGGCAACTGGCTTGGTTTGCCGGCCTGCGTACCTCCACCGCTAGCGAAGTGTCCCTCGCCAGTTCCTTTGGTCCCATCGCCGGTATTCTGTCAGCGTTTTTAATCCTCGGGGTCCTGCCCACCACGGCGCAATATATCGGCGGCGGCGTCATTTTGCTGGGCATTATCCTCACCCAATACGAACAACTGCAACAGGCAAAACGCGATCGCCAAAAATTGGAACCCGAGCCAGCCCCCTGCCCCATCCAGCAAGATATCGAGGCGGGCTATAAGGGAATTTAACCCGGTCGCCCACGCCTTGAGCCCACGCCTTAAGATTGATGCTCTAGCATTGTCCGACTGAATCTATCCGACTGAATCTATCCGACTGAATCTATCCGACTGAATCTAAAAGAACCTAAAAACTGAGCGATCGCCCATGACGCAATTAGTGGTAGCTACGGGAAATCCGGGCAAATTGAAGGAAATGCAGGCCTACTTACAAAATTCCGGCTGGGAACTGACCCTAAAACCGGCGGATCTGGACGTGGAAGAAACCGGGACAACATTCCTCGAAAATGCCCGTCTCAAAGCGACCCAAGTGGCGATCGCAACGGGGCAATGGGCGATCGCTGATGATTCTGGATTGGCGGTGGATGCCTTGGATGGCGCGCCGGGATTATACTCCTCCCGCTATGGCAAAACGGACGCGGACCGCATTGCAAAATTATTGGCCGCCCTGGGCGATCGCGGCGATCGTAGCGCTGCCTTTATTTGTGCGTTGGTTTTGTCCCGCCCCGATGGCACCGTTGCCCTGGAAGCGGAGGGGCGATGTCCCGGTGAAATTACCCGCGCCGTGGCCGGGGAGGGGGGCTTTGGCTACGATCCAATTTTCTATGTCCCGGAGGTGGGCTTAACCTTTGCGGAAATGGACAAGGCCCAAAAACGTCAGGTGGGGCATCGAGGCCGCGCTTTTGCGGAATTGTTGGAGCCGATGCAAGCCCTGTGCCCGAGTCCTTAACCGGTTTCTATTCCCCACCCAAGCCCCTGAAACATAAAACAATCCCCCAGCGCGCGCGACTGGGGGATTGTTATGGGAAGCGGAATTAGCAGCGGAGTGGTCCGCTAGCGCTGCCGCACTACAGCTCATCGGCGTAGACCCACTGGGCTTCCATCTTGGGATACGCTTCGCCGGTGGCGCGCCACACCATCACCAAGGGGCGATCGCCGTTGTTTTTGGCGGGATCCATGGGGTGCGGGACCGTGTGCGCTGCAACTGGCAGCGGGTGGCGAGTGGCTAGAGGTTGGGCAACGGGATGTTGCGTGTTTTTCTTCTGCATGACTTTCATAGAGTGCGCCCTCCGAGTGGTAAGAGGAGAGGTTTAAACAAGGGGGATAATTGCTATCCTTTTCCTTCCCTTAACCTAAGCTTAACTAAAAAGTCAGGGCTTCGCCACTGATCCCCACGCTGATCCCCGCCGCGATGGGGATCAATCGGAGATTTCGCAGTCGGTGTGGGTGAGCTGCACATCCCATCCGGGGACGCCGGTCCACCAGATGTCGCGATCGCGGGGATCGACCCAAAAGTCCACCAGGTCTACTTTTCCGTCCTGTAAGGTGACTCGGGGATAGTCGGGATAGTTGCGATCGCTGCTGGCGGTGTAGGTCCGTCCCAGGTAGTACATGGAGATTTGTAAGCCTTCTTCGGTGGTGACGATTTCTTCGCCTTCGCCGGTGAATTTATCTTTGTCAAAGCTGAAGCTGCCGTAGAATTCATTCCCTTCTAGGGTGCCGGCGGTGATTTTGATGCTGAATTGACAGGTGTTTAGGGTGCTGTCTGGGGTTTGGACGGGCTCGGCTTGGACGGGAATCGCCAGGTTTCCTAGGACTAGGGGGGCGATCGCGGTTAGTAGGGGGGTAAGCATTGGTCGAGGAATGTTTTTGTAGGGCATTCCTAGGGTACGGGCTTGAGTTGGTATTTTTAGGGGCTTTGCCCCTATAACCCCACCAAAGGGTCAACGACCCTTTGGAATCCCATTGCAATTAAAAGTCGTCGTCGAAGACGCTGCCGCTTCCAGTCCAGTTGAAGTCGGTGAGGCGGAAGATGACGGATCCTTGCTGGCGTTCGGGGTTGAACCGTAGGGTGATGCCGAAGGTGCGACGGCTATAGTCGATGGTGAAGTTACTGTCGATGATTTCTTCGCGGTCAATGCTATAGGCTGCCTGGAACCCGACTCGGAAGGGTCCATAAATTTGTTGGGTTAGCCCGAAGCCGATGATTTCGTTTTCGCCAACTCGGTCAAATAGGAAAGGAGATTCGCCGTTGCGGAACCGTTGTTGATAGGCAATGTTGAAGGCGGTGTAGTCAAACCAAGGGCGGGAGAAGTGCCCGAGTTGTCCCTGGAGGCCGATGGTGCCGGCGATGGTGTTTTGAAATTCGCCGTTGCTGTAGTTACTCGAAAAGGCGCGCAGCCGGGTGACGATGCGCAGGAAGGGACGGACGGGAACGGGGCTATAACGCAATCCTTCTTCGGCGGTGGCTGGTAGTGCATCGCCTCGCCACAGTAGAAAATTGCGCCGTAGAATTGCCCCCGCTTGGATCCGGTCTAGGGTGATTAGGTCGTTGTCCCGGATGGGCTTGAGCAGGAACGGACGGTCGGTGCGGGCGGTAATATTCTGAACGCCTCCCTGGTATTGCAGGGTGATGCCGCTTTTACCGAGGGGGATCTGTGGCGAGGTTAGGACGGCTCCGATACTGCGGCGGATCGTTTGGAAGCCGAAGGTTCCGTTGAACAGGCGATCGCGGAAGCTATATTCCCCGGTCAGGGTGTGGGGTCCCCAGGGGGTGTCGATGATTTGATTCAGCCGCAGACTACCCCGGAAGCGATCGTCAAATTCATCGAAGTCAAAGCTACTAAATCGCGCCACCCCCAACACCGATAGTTTTGGCGTGATATTGCCGGTCAATCGGGCGCGTCCCCCCCAAGCATCGCCAGAGAAGACGCTGCTATCGCTGTCAAAAAATGCCCGCTGGACGTGGAATTGGGGGGTGACATCCAAGCGCCATTGGGGCGTGCGCAAAATCGTAAAGGTGCGCTCAATAAAGAGTCCGCCGCGTTCCTCTTCGTCGAATCGGATCCGGAATGGCTCTGGGGGCTGTTCCCGACGATCAAACACCGTGCGGGAGGGAATCAGCGGGAATGAGAAGGAATCATCGATAACCCAGCGTCCGCGCTCGGCAACGAGTTCATCCCGTAGGGGGGATAACCGTTGAAACCGCAGACGAGGGGCACGAATTTCTAACTCGGGAGGAGAAAACGGATCATTGGTTAACCGCGCATTTTCCGCCACCCAACCATTGGGATCAAACTCCACCCGATCGGCTTCGAAGCGAAAATTTTGCACTTCCCCCGTCTGCCCGGGCTGGGGATCTACAATGCCCACATTCCCGGTGCCCACCTCCACGGCAAATTGCCCCGCTTGGCGCACATCAGTCAACGGATCGCCGCTGGTAATGCGATCGCTCAAGGGACGGTCTAGGGCTGGGTTATAGGGCCCCACAACCGCCGCTTCCCCAGTGGCTAAATCCGGTCCCAGGGTGGATCGGTCAATTTCCCCATACCCGTCCAGGAGAATCCCATCCCCCTGCACAAGGTTATATTCCAGGCGCTCCCCCCGCAGAAGCTGTCGACCCCGCTTAAAACCCACGGTGCCTTCCGCCAGGGCAATCCGCTGATTGAGATTGATCTGAACGCGATCGCCACTAATCACCGCCCCTTGGAAACGCACCACTGCATTCCCCGTCGCAATCACCACATTGCGAATCTCGTCATACTCCTGCTTATCTGCGGTGACTTCGACCGCCCCTGCAACGTTGGCCGGCAAATCTAAGCGCCGCGCGTTGGGATTGGGCGCACTGGGATCCGGCGTTGGTTCTGTCCCGGTTCGGGGTTCCGCATCGGAGGTCGGCTGTTCCGAATCATCCTCGTCTGCGCGAGTGCCTGGGGTGCGATTACTGGGGGGCAGCGCCGGCGTGAGGGGATCGTCCTCTGGAGTTAAGGGAGCGTCGGGATCAAAGGGCGATCGCGGATTAACAGTTTGAGCCGGGACCGCCTGAGCCACCGCCTGATCCTCAGAGTCCTCCCCTACTGGAGAGGGCTGTGATGTAATAGGACGGCGCTGGGGCGATCGCGCGGTCGTTTCGGAGGACGCAGCACCATCCGCTTCGACGGTGGTTTCTGCGGCCTCAGGGGTGGAGGCTGCGGGCGTTGTGCTAGGGGTGGCGCTAGGGGCGACGCTGGGATTGCTGAGGGGAGGAAGGCTGGGGGTGGCGCGATCGCCGTTCAATTGCTGGGAGGTGGCCGCCGCAGACCGGGGAGGTGGCGAATTACCCTGGGCAGCCTCCCGCACGACCCGTATATCCACAACCCCCATCGGTCGCCCCAAATCCTCCGCCGTTGCCGGGGGCAATTGCTCCACCACCTGGCGCAGACGAGCCGGCGCAACCGGTTCCGGACGGGCGATCGCTTCCGGAGCCTGGACCACTTGCGATGTCGTCTGGGGAGGTAGTTCAGGCGGTGGAGCGGGATAGGTCATAGATATGCTCAGAACAGCTCAGATTGATTACGCCCAGGGAACCGCCCCTATGCTGACGAATGGGCATCACCATGCCTGTGGTCTTGATGCATGACTCAAGATCGGTCAAACAACCAGAACCCAAGCTAGACCATAACCGGGAGCGAGGGCAAGCTAAAGGAAGTAATCCTAGAGAAATGCCCCTAACTAAAGCACACCCCTAAAACCACGAAAGACTCCCCAAAAGTGGGAAGCCTAGCGCAGAGGGGACTGGAACGCTTGAGTTTTAGGGTGATGAGTCTTTGCGTGACTCATTGCTGAGTGCAGGAGCCAGGAGGGTGGAGCGCTTCGTCAGGGCCAATCGCACCAGTCCAATCTCAACCCGGTCCAATCTCAACCCAGTCCAATCAATTCAAACTACTCAAAATCGTTGTTGCTGTTGCCGGGGTTCCGGGAGGGGTCGCTGGACAGGAAGCCAAAGACGAACAGGCTGATGAAGAAGATAACAACGATATAAACGGCGATCTTAAGGGTCAACATGGAACGGCTCCAAAGGGCTTGTATCGGGATGAGGGGTCAGCAAAGCGATCGCATCGAGACCCGAGGGCGCGAAGGGACCACTAATCTCTCCTGGGTAAACAGTCGCACACAGGCAAACATTAGGGTCTCAAATCTTCACAGACTCTCATAATAATACCTGAAGACTTACCGATCCTCCGCGGGTGAAATGGGGGGTAACATTCGCGCGGTCGGGTGGGAATGATTGCCCCGGAGACCGCCCATCAACCCACTAACTGCCGCAGACCTCAGACCTGATAGTTTGGGGAGTGAGCCGCCGTCTCCGCTACCCCCTCGCTACGACCCTGCGATTGTGTTTTCCCCTCCTCCGCCCTCCGACCAGACCCCCGAGCGCCCTTTTGAATCTGCCCCCGAACCGTCGGGCGATCGCGCTGAACGAGCCGAACGGGCGGCATGGGTGGCCTGGAGTCAGATCAAAGGTATGGGACCGATCAGTCTGCGGCGGGTATGGGATGCGTTTGGCTCTATGGCTGAAGCTTGGTCGGCACCCCTCTCGGAAGTTGGTCGTGTGGAAGGGATTGGTCCGAAGGTTTTGGCGGCGATCGCGGCTGCGCGGGATCAATATTCCCAACCCCTTCAAATCCTCGCCAAACACGAGAAAGAGAATCCCCAGTTTTGGACCCCCGCCGACGCAGGCTATCCAGCGCTCCTCAAGGAAATCCCTGACCCGCCTTCCATCCTTTATTACCGGGGCGATCCCTCCCTGATTCCCCTCGATGGCAGCCTCCCCCTGCTAGCGGTCGTCGGTACCCGTGATCCCTCTGATTACGGCATTCGCTGGACCCGCCGCCTGGTGGATGTCCTGGCTCGCCGGGGGTATGGCATTGTGTCCGGCTTGGCGGAGGGGATTGATATGCAAGCCCATACCGCAACCCTCGCCGTCCCCGGCAAAGCGGTAGCCGTCGTCGGTACCGGTCTGAACCTGGTTTATCCCCGGCAAAATCGCGAGCTATATCGCACCCTTGTGGGCGATCACCAAACCAACCAACCGGCTGTCGGCTTAGCCCTCAGTGAATATCCCGCCGGCACCCGCCCCCAGCGATCACACTTTCCCCAGCGAAATCGCATTGTCGCCGCCCTCACCCGCGCCACCCTCGTTATGGAAGGCGGCTATAAATCTGGGGCGCTAATTACCGCCCGCGCCGCTGCCGAATATGGTCGCGATGTTTATGTGCTTCCTGGCACCCTGGATAATCCCAAAGCTATGGGCTGTTTGCGACTGATTGATTGCGGTGCCCATGTCATTCTCAGCGTCGACGATCTGCTCGCCAAACTCTCCAGAGTCCCCGAGCTGGATATGGCTCCGTTAGACTTATCCGCCACTAAAATTCCAGCGCCAAAATCCGACCCCGAAGCCGCTAAACCCAAGCTAAAAGCACCCGATCCTATCTTCGAACCAGAGCCTATTTTGGTCTCTGAACATTTGCGTCCTATTTATGATGCGATCGCCACCGAACCCACCCTATATGACCAAATTGTAGAAAGATCCCAAGTCCCTCCCCAAAAAATCAGCGCTGCCCTAATTGAATTGGAATTACTCGGGGCGATCGTTCAGTTGCCGGGGATGATGTATCGACGAGTTGGGTAATTAAAATAGCTACTATGGGCCTTAGGTTTCGGGAGATCGCCAGTGATGACTATTGATGCTGCAACCCAAGCTAATCAACTATCTGGTTCAGCGGCGGTAACTCCATCTCAAACTAACGTTTTTTATCCCTCTGAAGACGGAGAACCTTTGGCTGAATCGTTTCTGCATCTGTTGGCCATCATCACCATCCTGCAAGTGCTATTGCGTTACCTGTCTGGCCAAGAGGCGATGGTGTTGTCGGATCAGTTTTTGTATTACGTGGAGGGGGATGCAAAAAAACGGGTTGCACCAGACGTAATGGTGATTTTTGGGGTGCCCTATGGTCCCCGTGATAATTACAAAATTTGGGAAGAGGGGCAGGTGCCTTCGGTGGTGTTTGAGGTGACATCGCCATCGACGAAGCAGCAGGATTTGACCACTAAGCGCGATCTCTATGAGCAGCTCGGTGTTCAGGAATATTGGCTGTTTGACCCCAAGGCGGAGTGGATTCCAGAACAGTTACGGGGCTATCGGTTGGTGGATGGGGTTTATGGGGCGATCGCTGCTGATTCCCCCGTCAGCGAAGTTTTGGGGCTGCGGCTGGCGATTGAGGAGCATTTGTTAATTTTTTATCGGTTGGATACGGGCGATCGCCTGGCTCCACCGGCGGAAATTTGGGACCAGCTTGACCAGGAGCAGGAGAGGGCGGCAGAGGAGAAACAGCGCGCTGATCGATTGGCTGCCAAACTGAGGGAGTTGGGGATTGACCCCGATGCGTTAGAAGATTAGGGGCGATCGCCTCAGAATCCCTTCATGGCTTACGAACCGCTTCACCATAAATATCGCCCCCAGACCTTTGCGCAGTTGGTGGGGCAGCGGGCGATCGCCCAGACGTTGACCCATGCGTTGGGGCAAAATCGGATTGCGCCGGCGTATTTGTTTGCGGGACCGCGGGGGACGGGGAAGACGTCGAGTGCGCGGATTTTGGCGAAGTCGTTGAATTGTGTGGCGGTGGATGGTCCGACGGCGGAGCCCTGCGGAAAGTGCGAGGTGTGTCGGGATATTACGCGCGGGGCGTCGCTGGATGTGGTGGAGATTGATGCGGCGAGTAATACCGGGGTGGATAATATCCGCGAGTTGATTGAGCGGGCGCAGTTTGCGCCGGTGCAATGTCGCTATAAGGTTTACACCATTGATGAGTGTCATATGCTCAGTAATGCGGCGTTTAATTCGCTGCTAAAAACCCTGGAGGAGCCGCCAGATCGGGTTGTGTTTGTGCTGGCAACGACGGATCCTCAGCGGGTTTTACCGACGATTATTTCTCGCTGTCAACGGTTTGATTTTCGTCGGATTCCGTTGGTGGAGATGACGCAGCATTTGGGGCAGATTGCTGCGAATGAAAATATCAAGATTCAGCCGGATGCTTTGACCCTGGTGGCACAAATTGCTCAGGGGGGATTGCGGGATGCGGAAAGTTTATTGGATCAGCTCAGTCTGTTGCCCGATGGGGTGACCGTTGAGGCGGTTTGGGATTTGGTGGGGGCGGTCCCGGAGCGGGATTTGTTGACCCTGGTACAGGCGATCGCCCAGGGGAATGGGGAGGCGGTTTTGGAATGTGCCCGGCGATTAATGGATCGGGGGCGGGAACCGTTGATTGTGTTGCAGAATCTGGCGAGTTTTTATCGGGATATGTTGGTGGCAAAAACTGCGCCGGAACGTCCTGATTTGGTGGCGTTGACGGAGCCGACTTGGCAACAGCTTTGCGAGTTTGTTAAGGGTGTTGAATTGCCGTTGTTGTTGCAGGGGCAAAAGCATTTAAAACAGAGCGAGGTTCAGGTTAAAAATACGACTCAGCCTCGGTTGTGGTTGGAGGTGACGCTGTTAGGTTTATTGCCCCAGGCGATCGCTCCCGTAACGATGGCTCCTGTGGCGATCGCGCCTCCGGTTGCCACCGCTCCTGCGCCTGCCCCAAGCCCTGTTGCTCCGGCTCCGGCTCCACAGGTATCTCAGTCTAGTTCCAGCGATCAACCGACGTTGATCCAATTGTTGAACCGTATTAATGATTCCCATCCGTTTGCCGATGCGGCTGGTGTGGAGGGGATTCAGGCGTTGATGGCGGCGTTGACTCAGGTGGCTCAGCAGGATAAGGCGCTGTTTGAGCAGTTATTAATCAGTATTCAGGGATTGAAGGATGTGAAGGACGGTGGGGGCGATCGCCCTGCTGCTCCAGCGTCGGCCCCGGCTCCCCCCGCCCCTGAACCCACTCCCGTTCCTGCGCCGCCGGCACCTGTCCCAAGCCCACCTCCGGTCCAAGCGGCCCCTCCCCCGGCTCCAGCTCCTGCATCGCCCGTCCCTGCGCCAGGACCTGCTATTCCAGCTAGTCAGCCCCATGTGGATGTGGAGCAACTTTGGGCGGATGTGCTCAAAACGATTCAGCCGCCGTCGACTCAGATGCTATTGCGGCAGATGGGCAAGCTGTTGTCTTTTGATGGGCGCAAGGCGTATATCGGTACGCCCCAAAACTGGTATGCAAAAGTCAGCGAGAAGCGAGAGGCTATTGCTAAGGCGTTTTCTGCTCACTTCGGACGGGCGATCGCGGTGGAGGTAAAAGTCGGTCTTACCCCGGCTCCTAGTGCGGCTCCTGCCAATTCAGCGGGACCGCCTGCGCCTTCGGCTCCTGCGCCACCGCCTGCTAAACCCATCGCCGATGCGGAGCCCGATCCGAGTGTTGATTTTGCGCCGGATCCGCAGCCGCCCCCAAAGGATGAAACCGCGGCGGTTGATGTGGAAGTTGTAGCGCCGTCCGTGGTTTCTCCGTTTTCTGCAACTGCTGCCCCGCCGTCGGATTTGCCCGCTGCGGAACCTTTCGGGGCTGAGCCTCCCCCGGCGATCGCCAGTCCTAAGGATTGGGTGCCCGATGATGAGGTGACCCGTAGTGCCAAGTTGCTGGCGGAGTTTTTCAATGGGGAATTGGTGGTCTTTGATCCCAAGAAGGGAGGGGATGAGGAGGATACAAAATCGTCGAAAAAGTCGGCGAAGAAGGGGGGGCGGGGTAAGAAATCAAAGCCTTAGCCGTCCAAACGAGTTAGACTCCCAAATGCAACAAATTGGTTTGATTGAGCTGCGCCCATGAACACCCCCGTCCTGTTTTGGCATCGCAACGATTTACGCATTGTGGACAATGTGGGGCTGACGGCGGCGGTGGCGCGATCGCCGAAGACGGTGGGGGTGTTTTGCTTGGATCCGGGGATTCTGGAGCGGGATGATGTTGCTCCGGCGCGGGTGGATTATATGTTGGGCTGTTTGCGATCGCTCCAACAGGATTACGAGGCGTGCGGCGGTAGTTTTGTGCTGCTGCACGGCGATCCTGCCCAGGAGATTCCGGCGTTGGCGCAGCGGTTGGGGGCAGATACGGTGGTCTGGAATTGGGATGTGGAGCCCTATGCCCGCAGTCGCGATCGCCAGGTTTTGGAGGCGTTGACGGAGCAGGGGATTCAGGGGGAGGGGCATTGGGACCGGATTTTGCATGCCCCCGGTGAGGTGATGACGGGGTCAGGGACGCCCTATACGGTGTATTCTCCGTTCTGGAAAAATTGGCGATCGCGTCCTAAGGCGGCTCCGTTGTCTGCGCCGGAAGGGTTGGAGTCGTTGACTGATGCGGAAGTGGAAAGCGCCAATGGTAAAGATATTCCAGAATTGCGATCGCTCAAGATGGTTTGGGATGGCGGTTTGATTTTGCCCCCTGGGACTGCGGCGGCGACTGATGCACTAGATCAATTTTGTGCTCAATCCTTGGAAGCCTATGACAGCGATCGCAATTTTCCGGCGTTGGAGATGGGCACTTCCAAACTCAGTGCGGCGTTGAAATTTGGGGCGATCGGGATTCGGCAATGTTGGGCGGCGTCTGTGGCGATCGGGGACTATTGCCGTAGTGATGAGGGGCGATCGGGTGTCCAAACTTGGCAGCAGGAGTTGGCATGGCGGGAGTTTTACCAGCATGTGCTTTACCACTTCCCCGAGTTGGCGGATGGTCCCTATCGGGAGCATATGAAAAATTTTCCGTGGGATAACGACGAGGAAAAATTTGAAGCGTGGTGTGAAGGGCGGACCGGTTATCCCATTGTGGATGCGGCAATGCGACAGCTTAATGAGACGGGTTGGATGCATAACCGGTGTCGCATGATTGTTGCTAGCTTCCTCACCAAGGATCTAATTATTGACTGGCGTTGGGGGGAGAAATATTTTATGCAAACCCTTATTGATGGCGATTTGGCGGCTAACAATGGCGGTTGGCAATGGAGTGCTTCTAGTGGGATGGACCCCAAACCCTTGCGTATTTTTAATCCCGCCAGCCAAGCCAAAAAATTTGATTCCGAGGGGGAATATATCCGCTACTGGGTTCCTGAAATCCGCACCCTCGATACCGGTAGCCTAATCTCCGGAAAAATCGAACCTTTGGAGCGGCAAGGGACTGATTATCCCGAACCCATTGTTGACCATAAAATCCAACAAAACCGCTTCAAACAAATTTATAAAGCTCAGAGGGAAGGATAGTCGAGTCTGTTGATGAGCTCGGCCTGTCTCGTAGGACGATGCCTTGATCAATGAATCTGATTGACTGACTTAACTCTTGACTTAACTCTGAGACTTAACTTTTGGACTTACTATTTATATAATTAAGGCTAGGATGACGCAGACATGTGAAAGCATGACATCCCGTTACCCGAAAGGGTCGAGGCAATCCGGTAAAGACGTTCTGAATACCAAATCTGAGATTTGGCGAGGGCTCCCCTTGAGGAGCCCTTGTTATTTGCGGGGATGTGGCGGCTTTTTGCCTCGAAACAGGTTTTTGGCGATCGCGAAAAAATTAACTTTCTGAATCTTGCCGAGTGGCTGCTCCTTTGGATAAGCGCTCTGGATATGTAGCCTGAGCTTCTTCTTCTCCCGGAAGGCGACGAAAGGTACAAAGTAAGTCATTTCACCCCCATCCAGCACCAATAGCTTGAAAGTGGCATATTTCCCATAGGGAGCATGGATGACAAGGGTTCCCGGGTTTCCCAGAGCTTCAATCACTGCCGGAAGCCTCTTTGAGAGATCATATCTCTTAAAATCGAATGGTCTATTCTCCTTGGGACCGTAATACATCAGAGATTGCTGGTCTGGAGATAAATTTCCCTCAATGCCTCTTGTGAAGCAGTGCATCCCGTAGGTCACGATGAAGCGATAAATGATGTCTTTGCTATCGTGGCTATCTTGATATTTAACGTGATGGGCATTGAGATGCGAAAGATCGTAGGTCAACCCGCTGTGGGTAAATGCTTTCCAGTGGGTTACTTCTGTAACCGTATTGAACTTGCTCATGACCAATCTGTAAGGTCACTTAAATATACAGTGCCTTACCCGACTCCCTCAGATAACCAACCCAAATTCAGCGCTAGCAATAAACCGACGCCGAAGATTAGACGGTAGGCGACGAAGACCCAGGTGCTTTGGGTTTTTAGGAATTTCAACAGAAACGCGATCGCCCAATACGAGGACACGACCGACGCCAGCAACGCCACCGCCAATACCCCCACTTCGCGCATTCCGTAACTTCCCGCCAACAAAGTTGGGAATTCGATAATGCCCGCGATGGTAATGGCCGGAATCCCTAAAAGAAACGAAAATCGGGCCGCCGCTGCCCGTTCAATGCCCAAAAATAAACCGGCGGTCAATGTGGACCCCGATCGCGATACTCCCGGAAACACCGCCAACGCTTGCGCCGCTCCGATTAATAACCCATCCTTCAAGCCCAACTGACCATAGCCTCGGGACCGACTGCCCACCTGTTCCGCCGCCGCCAATAAAATCGCCATCACAATGGACGCGATCGCAATGGACGTCACGCTTCGCAGGGGGGAATTGTCATAGTCGGGGACGAAAATCTTGATGAATAACCCTACGATTAGAATAGGGATCGTTCCTAAAAGAATTCCTAATGTAATGCGGAAGTCTCGGTTTCGATAATTCTTCTCGGCGATCGCCTGTTTTGTTCCCCGCATCAAATCCAATAAATCTTCCCGGAAATAACTCAACACCGCCGCCACACTGCCCAATTGCAAGACCGCGGTCAAAGCCACCCCTGGATCCCCCATCCCCAGCGCCACCGGTACCACCTTTAAGTGGGCCGTGCTGCTGATGGGCAAAAATTCCGTTAACCCTTGGGTCAACCCCAAAATAATGCCTTCAATAAATCCCACTTGGCTGAGGGCCCCGGCGTCGCCCGTGGCCGATGCCGACTCGGTAGCAATATCCGTGGCAATCTCCGTGGCGATCGCCCCCGCGTCAGAATGCCCTATCCATGCCAGCACCATCCCCAGCCCTGCCAACAAACCTAGCAGTGCAAAACGACGCTGCTCGGTGATGTGCTTACCCATGCTGTTTCCTTGAACTCCCTCTCAAACCGTCCCAGTGGTGTCATCCCTGTCCGGACGCCAGGGAGCTTCGCCCCGCTGAACACCCGTTGCGCCGCCGCCATTCTATCGGACTATCGAAGCCTGCTCCCGCCGCCCCCGCCCCAGAATTCCTGTGGTATGTTAAGAAAACTAAAGTGTATTTCAGAAAACCGACCCCGTTTCTCATCTGGAGATCCCCAGTCAGGTTTACCCCCATCCCCATCCTCTTCCCTTGCTGGGTTGCTATTCTTAGTCGCAGAGCGCATGATCTCCCCCCCTACCACCTTGTCCAAAACTGTCATTGATAATCCGGCAGATACCCCGGCAGCGCAGGCCTCTTCCGCTACACCGGCCATGGCGGCTGCACAGGCTCTGGCGTCCCTGAGGTCTGAACAAGATCGACTGGGAGAAGAGCAATCTGAACAAGAGCAAAAGCGTCTATCCCTATGGCAAGGGTTGGGGATTGGTGCGTTTTTGGTGTCGGGTCCGGTGTTTTTGGAAGCACCGTTGGTGCGGGCGTGGCCCGTGGTGGCTTTGGCGATGACCTTGGGATGGCTAGGGCTGGCCTGGTGGTGCGATCGCCCGTCCCAGCGAGAGGGATGGGGGCAAACCTGGGGCGATATTTTATTTGGTTTTAGTTTGAGTTGGTTCGCAGGGGCGATCTACTGGGGCTGGTTCCGATGGGAGCCGGCGCTCCATTTGCCCCTGGAGTCGGTCGGTGTTCCCATTGTGTTGGCCTGTCTGTTTGTGGGACGGGGGCGTCTAGGAAGCTGGTTTTATTTGGGGTCTTTGCTGGGGACTGCGATCACGGATGCCTATTTGTGGGCCGTTGACCTCACGCCCTATTGGAAACAGGTGATGCAGGTTAAGCCCGATGCGATTCCCCCCATCCTGGCCGCTGCCCTGGCTCAGATGAATACCTTTCCCGGTTTGATGTGGGCGATCGCCTGTGCCTCGGCGTTGTTGCTGGCCGGGGGGATGGCGTTGCGATCGCGGCAGGTGGCCCAATGGATTTTTGCCGGGGCGGTGCTGAATACTTTGGCGGTGGACGGTTTATTTTGGCTGACGGCCATGTTGGGCAAAATGTAGGAGATGTCGTCGGCGGGTCGGTGGTTGATTGTCTGGGACCGTGACTTATTCTGGCGAATTACTGGCGCAGCTTACTGGCGGAACTGAACCGCCTGCCCCACTGCCATATCTCTCGGTATGGTCCCGACGGTCAAACGTGACATTACTCGTAACACTTTGGCAATTGATGCGGTGCTGACGGAGCAAAGTGACCCTGTTCTCCCCGCCGAACCACTTGCCGCTGGGGGGAGAGTACGCATATTGCGACTGATACTGCTAAACTGATGGGTAAGCTGCTGAAAGTCCTAGCTCTAGCCCCCCTGTGGTGTATTCAGAGGACCGTAGCGGCTCAGCTTTAACACAGCCATAGATTGGGTAATCGTTCTCGTTAATGATCATTGCCTACCCCACCGAGGTGTCGGTGATGCCATATCTATGGCGTGCTTATCATTTCCATTAGGTCCTTTTCGAATCTCTGGTCTGCGTGGCAACTTTGTAGGGTTGCGCCAGGTTTTCGGATCGTGCCTACGGTGCTTGCTTCCTTAGGGACTAGGGAATCAGCATTGGTTGGCACAGCCTTAAATTCTTCATCACTTATTGATCTGTCAATTCCACGTTGCACCCTGCTCTGGCCGATCCAGGGCGGTTGACTGATTCCTGATTCACTGCAATATTCGGCGGTTGACCCTAGGAATTATCCAGAATCTGTCGAGATTCTTGAGCGTTGAGAAGGGTTTAAGGGGCGGCAATCTCTTTTTGGAGAGTGCCCAACGACAAGGGAATTAATGGAGCTGGAGATTCTATCTCAGTTGAGGTCGTTACCGACAGGACTCATCTTGGAGCCGTTTTGCGGTGCAACTCGATGGTTGTTGCTGCTGGGCTTTGGGGATTCAGCTTCTAGCGTTTGTTTTATTGTTTTCATTTACTTAATGGTTGCCTGGCCCCGATGGGTGCCACATTGATTGGTTCTCCCCGTTTGCGATCGCTCGCCTCGACTGGGACAGAAATAGGACGATTCGTAGGGTCTTAGCAGTGGTCGGATGATGACGACTGGACTTTCTACGGACTTGATCTTGATTTCTGACGTTGAGGGGCGATCGCCCAAGGTAATTACCTGATGGGATTGCCCGATGGGATTGCCCGATGGAATTATCCAATGGGATTAGAGGGAGAGTTACCCCGCAAGTCGTGTTTTGACCTCACCGACTGGTTATGGGGGCCGGCACCGTTCAATTTTGAGGAACTTGCATGCCGAAGCAAATTGTTATCGCCGAGCAGCATCGCATCGCAGCGGTTTTTAGCGAAGAGTCTGTCCAGGAGCTGATTGTGGCTAAGGGCAGTCACCAGGTCAGCGATATTTATCTCGGTGTGGTGGAGAATGTTCTGCCCGGGATTGATGCGGCGTTTGTGAATATTGGCGATTCCGAGCGCAATGGGTTTATCCATGTCTCGGATTTGGGACCCCTGCGGCGGCGGCGATCGGCGGGGTCGATTACGGAGTTGCTGGCACCGCAGCAGAAGGTGTTGGTGCAAATCATGAAGGAGCCGACGGGGAATAAGGGCCCGCGGTTGACCGGTAAGGTGACGTTGCCGGGGCGTTATTTGGTGCTGTTGCCCTATGGTCAGGGGGTGAATCTGTCCCGCCGCATTGATAAGGAGAATGAGCGGCATCGGTTGCGGGCGTTGGCGATTTTGATTAAGCCGGCGGGGATGGGGCTTTTGGTGCGCACCGAGGCGGAAGGGGTGCCGGAGGAGGCGATTATGGAGGATTTGGAAAATCTCCAGCGCCAGTGGGAGGAGATTCAGCAGGATGCGAAGGGGACCCGGGCTCCGGCGTTGTTGAATCGGGATGATGATTTTGTGCAGCGGGTGTTGCGGGATGCTTACAACGCGGATGTGAATCGCATTGTGGTGGATTCCCATACGGGGATGAAGCGGGTGAAGCATCAGTTGAGTAGCTGGAGTGCGGGGAGTCGGACGACGCCGTCGGTGTTGGTGGATCATCACCGGGAGCGGACGCCGCTGTTGGAGTATTTTCGGGTGAATTCGGCGATTCGTGAGGCGTTGAAGCCAAGGGCGGATTTGCCGTCGGGGGGCTATATCATCATCGAGCCGACGGAGGCGTTGACGGTGATTGATGTGAACTCGGGGTCGTTTACGCGATCAGCGACGGCTCGGGAGACGGTGCTGTGGACCAATTGTGAGGCGGCGGTGGAGATTGCTCACCAGCTAAAGTTGCGCAATTTGGCGGGGGTGATTGTGGTGGATTTCATTGATATGGAGTCCCATCGCGATCGCATGCAGGTGTTGGAGCATTTCCAGAAGGCGTTGAAGCCGGATAAAGCGCGTCCTCAGATTGCTGAGTTGTCGGAGTTGGGGTTGGTGGAGCTGACCCGGAAGCGCCAGGGACAAAATATTTATGAGTTGTTTGGGCGGGCTTGCCCTACCTGTGGTGGTTTGGGGCATCTGGTGCAGTTGCCTGATGATGATGGGCAGCCGGTGACGTTGCTGCCAGGGGTGGTCGAGGACGGGGATGCGCCGGGGGTTCCCCAGCTCCAGCGATCGCAGTCGTCGAGCAATGGGTCTTCCGGTCGCGGTGGACGGCGAGGAGGATCGCGATCGCGCGGTAGTAATCCGGTGTCGATCCCTGCCCCTGCCCGGTTGGATCCCGCTGCGGACGGGGATCAGGGAGAGGATTTGGAGCTGGTGAATCATCCCAATTATCAGGAGGCGTCGACGGAGACGAATAATCGCCGCCGCCGTCGCCGTCGGGGTGAGGGCGATGAGGGGAGTTCGTCGTCCCGGCGGGGTCGGTCCTCAGGGTCGTCGTCGGATAGCTCGGCGGAACGGAGCAAGTCGACGCCGGCACCGATTCCGGCGAGTAAGAAGGCGCCGGAGCCTACCCCCGCTGATGGAGGATCTAGTGACGGGGATAGCGGCAACGGTCGCGATCGCCCCAGTCGCGATCGGCGGCGGACGGTGACGCCGCCGGAGCGGGTGGTGGTCACCATGACGGATGAAGAGCAGGAAGTCTTTGCTTGGATGGGGATTCCGCCGGTGGTGTTGAGTGAAACGCCGGTGGAGCGGCCCAAGACGGCGATCGTGGCGGTGGTGCGGCCCGGTGAGGAGCCGCCGGCGGATTTCTTGCCGACGGAGTCGGCGTCGGATGGGGCGTCCTCGGATGGGGCGTCGGATGGGGAAACTGAGTCTGAGGCTGAAACGATTGTTGAGGTGACGGCTGGCGATTCCAGTGGCGAAGCCGGGGACGGGGATAGTTCGGCGGAGGATAAGCCTCGGTCTCGGTCTCGGTCTCGATCTGGGAGTGCGCCGACGACCCAATCCCGGGGACGGGGGGGATCTCGATCTGGCTCGCGATCGCGGCGGGGGGGAACCACCCAAGTGAATGGGACGCCCCAGCGGCGAAGCACGGCTCAACCGTTGCCGGCGGATACGGTTTCGCCGGAGGAGATGGCGAAAATTTTGGGACAGCCTGCGCCCGATGGTGCTGATGCGCCGGTGTTGGCCCTGGCCCAAGGCCGGGCGGCGGCGGATGGTGACAGTTCGGACGAGGCGGCGGAGCCGGTGGCTGCCGGAGAGTCCTCTTCGGGGCGGAGCCGTCGCCGTCGTCGCCGGTCGTCTTCTGAGTGACTCAATCCCCCCTCTCTATCGACGATCCTACCGACCCCATCTGCATCCTCCCCGCCGTCCTCTGGGGGTTCGTGGCTACCGATGCCCCAGAACTGTCAGACCTTGGCGGGGGTGGATGAGGTGGGGCGGGGCTGTTTGTTTGGCCCCGTTGTGGCGGCGGCGGTGATGGTCTCGGCGGCGGGGCTGGATGCTTTGGCGGCGGCGGGGGTGCGGGATAGTAAGGCGTTGTCCCCGGTCCAGCGGCAGCGATTGGTGCCCCTGATCCAGTCGGTGGCGATCGCCTGGCAGGTGGGCGTTGCGTCGGTGGCGGAAATTGACCAAATTAATATCCTGCAGGCGGCGCTGTTGGCGATGAAGCGAGCGGTGGAGGCGCTGGAGCCGGTGCCGGATCGGTGTTGGGTGGATGGCAATAAAACTATTCCTCAGTTGAAAATTCCCCAAACGACGTTGGTTAAGGGGGATCAGCGATCGGTGGCGATCGCCGCTGCCAGTATTTTGGCGAAGGAGTGGCGGGATCAAAAAATTTTGGAATTGGCTGCTCAGTACCCTGGCTATGATCTGGCGTCGAATAAGGGCTATGGCACGGCTAAGCACCGGGCGGCCCTGGAAACCTTGGGGGTGACCCCCTATCACCGTCGTAGTTTTGCTCCCTGTCGGGCGATCGCTGTCCCCATCACGCCTAAGGATCCAATGCTGCCCCTAGACCTGCCCTAACTCAAACGAATCAGAAATAAACCTAATAAAACTGCCTGTAACCCTAAAAATGGCGGCGTAAAGGGTCGGCCCGCCCTTTAAAATCTGAAATGTGAAACTTAGACCCTCCCATGACCCACCCTGTAACCGAGAAAGCGACCGAGACCTTTGCCCTGACGACTCCCCTCTATTACGTCAATGGGCTTCCCCATATCGGCAGTGCTTACACGACTATGGCGGCTGATGCCCTCGCGCGCTTCTATCGGTTACAGGGGCGGCCGGTGCTGTCCATCACGGGGACCGATGAGCATGGGCAAAAAATTGAACGGACGGCCCAGGGGCGAGGGCTGGAGCCCCAGGCCCATTGCGATGAGATGGTGGATGGCTTCCGGCAGCTCTGGGATAAGCTCAATATTCGCTACGATCGCCTCAGTCGGACCACGGCCCCCCGTCACCATGCGATCGTCAAGGAATTTTTCCAGCGGGTGTGGGATAACGGCGATATTTATTTGGGGGAGCAGAAGGGCTGGTACTGCGTCGCCTGTGAGGAATTTAAGGATGAGCGGGATTTAGACGACGAGAAGCATTGTTCGATCCACCCCAACCAAAAGGCGGAATGGCGGGATGAGTCGAACTATTTTTTCCGATTGTCTAAGTATCAGGAAAAATTGGAGCAGCTTTATGCGGATCATCCGGAGATGATTCAGCCGGACAGTCGCCGCAATGAAGTGCTGAGTTTTATGAGCCAGGGGCTCCAGGATTTTTCCATTTCCCGATTAAATCTGGATTGGGGATTTCCGTTTCCGACGGACCCGGACCATACCATTTATGTTTGGTTTGATGCTTTGTTGGGATATGTTACGGCACTTTTAGAGCCCGATGAAGAACCCACCCTAGATAATGCGTTGAAACGATGGTGGCCGATGAATTTACATATCATTGGTAAAGATATTTCTCGATTCCATGCGCTTTATTGGCCGGCGATGTTGATGTCAGCAGGGCTCGAGGTTCCTCAAAAATTATTTATCCATGGTTTCCTCACCAAGGATGGTTTGAAGATGGGGAAAAGTCTGGGGAATACGTTAGATCCGTTTGAGTTGAGCGATCGCTATGGGGCGGATGCGATCCGGTACTACTTTTTGAAAGAAGTGGAATTTGGTCGGGATGGGGATTTTAATGAACAGCGGTTTGTGACCGTCTTGAATGCTGACCTGGCCAATGACTTGGGTAATTTACTCAATCGGACCCTACGGATGTTGCATAAATATTGCGATGGGGCGGTGCCCGATGTGGCGGTGCCGGAGTCGGATGCATTGCGATCGCTGGGGGAGACTTTGGGCGATCGTGTTCGGGGTGCCTATGGAAGAGTCGCATTCCATGAGGCGTGCAAGGGGATTTTGGGATTGGCCCAGGCAGGAAATAAGTATTTAGATGACCGGGCGCCTTGGACCCGATATAAGGAGGGCAACCAGGCGGAGGTGGAAGAAACTCTCTATGCGGTGTTGGAATCGGTGCGCTTGGCCGCCTATTGGTTATCCCCCATTACCCCTACCCTGAGCGGGAAAATCTATCAGCAATTGGGCTATCAACAATCGGGCTATGACGTGTCCTTTGATGATCTGAAAGGGGACGCGGCGATCGCCTTAAAAAGCCATGGAGAGTGGGGAATCTTAACGGCGGGACAAAATATGGAGAAACCTCAACCTGTGTTTCAAAAGCTAGAGCCCGTGGAGCCTATTGCTTAAATTTGCCTAAGAACTCCTGATCTTTCGAGGAAATCCGTCCATGATGTTGGTGGCGGCTAGGTTTCCTTGTGGAATTGGGAGCTTACGCCCCTTTTTAATCTAAATAAAAAACTTGCTATAGGAAGGGTTGGATAATGACGGAAAACATCAGTCGTCATCCCCTATTTACGCCAGAACAAGTACTGGAAAATCGGGGCAGGGTGGCTATTTTCATTGATGGGTCTAACCTGTTCTATGCGGCGCTACAGCTCAGCATTGAGATTGACTACACCAAGTTGCTTTGCCGGTTGACCTCGGGGTCGCGGCTCCTCCGCTCCTTTTTCTATACCGGCGTTGATCGCAGTAATGAGAAGCAGCAGGGGTTTTTGCTGTGGATGCGTCGCAATGGCTACCGGGTGATTGCGAAGGATTTGGTCCAGTTGCCTGATGGGTCTAAGAAGGCAAATTTGGATGTGGAAATTGCCGTGGACATGATGGCCCTGGTGGGGGCTTACGATACGGCGGTGCTGGTAAGTGGCGATGGGGATCTGGCCTATGCGGTGGATGCGGTGAGCTATCGCGGCGTGCGGGTGGAGGTGGTGAGCCTGCGCTCGATGACCAGCGACAGTTTGATTAATGTGGCGGACCGCTATATCGATTTGGATTCCATCAAAGAGGACATTCAAAAATCGCCGCGCCATCAATATACTTATCGACCCCTCTCGGAGGATGAGGCCTAGGCGAAGGCATGGGTCAGACTAGGGGCGATCGTATGAGTGGCTGATCCGAGTCCATGGGAATGGGGCGATCGCGATACACTTGCCAATACACCGCCTGGTCGTTTAGGGGCTGGGACTGTTCTTCTGGGAACCGGTGACTGTAGCCGCCATGGGAGTGTGAGCGATGGGCCGCCAATTCAGCCACCAATTTCCGTTACGTCCTGCTCGATTAAGCCGTCGTCCGCTAGGCCATGCCTGGGGGCGCATCGGCCGGCCGAAGACTTGGGCGATCGCGCTGATTTTGGGCACCACATTGGGGCTGGGGGCCTGTAGCTCGGGGCCGGTGTCCGATCCCCAAGATGAGTCTGAGGCGTCGTTGGAGGAGTTTGAGGGGGATTTGGTATTTGAGGATGTGAACCTCAACCGGGCTGATGATGATGGCCGACCCCTATGGGAGGTGTCGGCGGCGGAGGCTCGCTATTCCCGCGATCGCCAGAAGGGGCAGCTTAAGGAGCCGACGGGCAAGCTGTATCAGGATGGGGAAGTGGTGTATGAGGTGGAAGCGGACGAGGGGTTTGTGGAGCAGAATGGGGTGATTCTGCGCCTGGCGGGGGATATAAAAATTAGGGATGTGCGGGATGACAGCACGTTTGAGAGCCAGAAGGGGAAATGGCAGCCCAATGAGGGAATTTTTGAGTTGGAAGAGGGGATCGTCCTGGTTCGCGAGAGCAATCGCCTGACGGCAGACTCGGGGCAGATTTTCAGCGAGGAGCAGAATTTTATTCTGAAGGAGAATGTGAAGTTGGTTTCGCTGGAGGATGAGGAGAATCCTGAGGCGGGTAAGACGGAGCTGACGGCCGATGAGTTGACCTGGCAGGCGGAAATTGACCAGGTGGATGCGATCGGGTCGGCCAAGTTGAGTCAGGTCGACAACAATAGTCAGACGACGGCGGTGCAGGCGAATCGGCTGGTGTGGCAGCGGGAGGAGCAGGTCATCCAGGCAGAGGGCAATGTGGTGGCGGTGTCCCAGTCGTCGGGGGTGCGGATGCAGACCCAGCGGGCGGTGTTGCAGCAAAAGAAGCAGCTCCTGACCAGTGATGTGCCGACGGTGATGGAGCAATACGATTGTTCCAGTGGGTCCTGTGTGGTGGGCGATCGCGCTCGCGGTAATCGGGTGGATATGAATTTGGCGGATCAGGTGATGTTTTTGCGGGGAGACGCGCAAATTTCCCTCTCAGACCCGGCGTTGGATGCGTCCAGCCAGTCCATGACTTGGTATTTGAAAAATCAGCGGTTGATTGCGGACCAGCCGGTGACGGTGGTAAATCGGACCGATGGGGTGGTGCTCCAGGGGAATTATGGGGATGTGGATATGAAATCCCAGGTGGCGAATTTGGTGGGCAATGTGCGCGGGCGATCGCTGCAAAATCAGGCGAATATGCGATCGCAGCGCTTGTTTTGGGCGATGAAGGAACAGCAAGTGCAGTTGGTGGGGAATGTGTTTTATCAGCAGGCGGATCCGCCGTTGACCTCCACGGGCGATCGGGCGGCGGCGGCGATCGATGAGGGGCAATTTGTGTTGCTGGCGGGACCGGGGCAACGGGCTCGGACCACGTTTGTGACGGAAGAAACCCGGCAGGCGGATCCTGAGCCATCCCCCGCTGCTAGCCCACCGCCGGCCGGCGCACCGGGTTCAATTCCGCCACCGCCGCCGGTCCGCCCTGGGGATTTGCCCAATATTCCCCGCCGTCAGTTGTTGGGGCGTTAGATTTGAGGCGCTAGGTTTGGGGCGTGAGGGATAGAGGACTTTATGGCAATGACGATCCGACCGGCCACCCCCGATGATGCGGCGGTGATTATGGAGCTGGTGATGGCTTTGGCGGCGTTTGAGGACCTGACCCACGAGGTGACGGGGACAGTGGCTCAGTTGCGGGACCATTTGGGGGGCGATCGCCCGCTGATTGAAGGATTATTGGCGGAGGTGGATGGCCATGTGGCAGGGTATGCACTGTTTTTTTCCACCTATTCCACGTTTCGCACCCAGCCGGGGTTGTATTTGGAAGATGTGTTTGTGCGGCCGGAATTTCGGCGGCAGGGGATTGCGACGGCGTTGATTCGGCAGATCGGGGCGATCGCTCGGGATCGCAATTGTGCTCGGTTTGAGTGGGCGGTGTTGGATTGGAATGAACGGGCGATCGCGGTTTATGAAAAATTGGGGGCGACGATTCTGCCTAATTGGCGCACCTGTCGCGTCGAGGGCGATCGCCTGGTGAAATTAGCAGCGACGACGACCCCGGCGTGATTAAACTGCTGGTATCTCCTCCTGAATCAGCTTTTGAATAAGCTTTCAATCTATCCCTATCAACCGACTTCTATATCTCAATCCTATGAATATTCTCGAAACGGTTTCCCAATGGCTCGGCCGCCCCACGACGCCCCCCAATGCTCGCGTTGAAATTTACTCCTGGCAAACCTGCCCCTACTGCATTCGCGCCAAGCTGCTGCTGAAGTGGAAGGGGGTAAGTTATACGGATTATGCGATCGATGGGGATGAGGCAGCCCGCGACAAAATGGCGGAGCGGGCCAATGGGGGGCGATCGGTGCCCCAGATTTTTATCAATGACCAACATATTGGCGGCTGCGACGATCTCTATGCCCTAGACAGTCGCGGTGGACTTGATCCCCTGCTCGCTGAAGCGCCCGCTCCTTAGGCATCGCTAGGCACTGTTCCATGGAACCGACGCTCGTCACCCTGGGGAATTCCGCCCGGAAATGGTTTGGGTTGGACCGCGATTGGTTGGATCCTCTCCATCCGATCCATGCCCAGGGGATGGCGATCGCCCGCAAAGAAGCAGCAAAAGCAGCGGCGGCGGGGGATGTTCCCGTGGGGGCAGTGGTGTTGGATGCCCAGGGTCAGATCGTTGGCCGCGGGTATAACCAAAAACAGGCCCTGGGGGATCCCACGGCCCATGCGGAGGTGTTGGCGATGCGGCAGGCAGGGCGATCGCGCCAGAATTGGCATTTGAACGACTGTGCCCTCTATGTCACCCTGGAGCCTTGTCCCATGTGTGTCGGGGCGTTGGTCCAGGGGCGCATTGGGCTGTTGGTGTTTGGCATTCCTGAGCCGAAAACGGGGGCGATCGCTAGCGTGATGAATTTAGCGGCGCAGCCCTGGTCAAACCATTTTTTTCCGGTGATTTCTGGCGTGGATGCTGATGTCTGTCGCCAACAGCTAACGGACTGGTTTGCCGCTAAACGCAGTTAGGGGGAGAGACGTGCCTTTGCTAGGCGATTTTCCTCGTACCACGCGGCCACCGCCGGCATCCACTCCCGGAAATGGACCATCAGTAATTCACAGAGTTTTTGAATTTCGAGCTGGGCGTCGGCTTTGGCTCGTAAATCCAGTAGGTGCATCAGCGATCGCGCGTTGCAGCTTAGGACAAAATGCTGACGAAAATCGAAGGGGATCACCCCTCGAGCGTGTTCTTCGGAGACCCCTGCCGCCATGGCGTCTCGATAGCGTTGGCAGGCGGTTAAACACCAATCCCAGTCCGCCTGGCGCATCGCTTCGGAATAGTCATAGCGTTTGCCCTGGCGGTTGGTGTATTCGCCCACCGGTCGCAGATAAAACACCTCGTCAATGGCTCGCTTGCCGTCGGCGACCTCGGCAATGCGGGCACCGGAATAGCGCATACTCTGCACATCGAAGGAGACCCCGACCCGATGGGTGCGGAGCTGCTGCATAGTCGAGTGGGGGAAGTAGCCCACGTTAAACACAATTTGCGGGTGTTCCAGGGGACCAAAGTGCCCGCGGTTGCCCTTCAGCAGGTGTTTAATGATCAGCTCCCCCGCGGTCTGTTCGTCGGGGAAGCGATCGCGATCGTCCACCACAAACCCTTCTGAATAATCCTGGTGCATCGCCGCCCAAATCACCTGTTGGGGATTGGCGATCGCCGACAGCACCTCAACCCGAAATTTTTCCATAGATTTTTCGTTCGACTCCTCTTCAGGCTCTTTGCCCCGTCCCAATGGCTCCCAGACTGATAGGACCAGGCTGCCCTTCTTCTTCTAACGTGCTTCTAAGGTCTAAACCCGAGGGATCACAATACTTTCCGGTTGATCTTGATATTTCCCTTGGCGGGTCTCATAGGACACCTGGCAGGGCTCCCCTTCAAAAAAGAGCAGTTGCACCACGCCCTCATTGGCATAAATTTTCATATCCGCCGGGCTGGAGTTGGAAAATTCCAGGGTCAGATGCCCGCGCCATCCCGCCTCCGCCGGCGTTAGGTTGGCAATCAGCCCGGCGCGGGCATAGGTCGATTTCCCGATGCAAATAACGGTGGCCGTTGGCGGCACCTCCAGCATCTCCAGCGCTACGCCGAGCCCGTAGGAGTGCCCCGGAATAATAAAAAATTTTCCGTGTTCGTCCTCCTGGAGGTCCGTGGATTCCAGATTACGGGGATTGAAATGTTTGGGATCCACCACCGTGCCGGGCACATGGCGGAAGATCCGAAATTCCTTCGGCGATAGGCGAATGTCGTAGCCATAGCTGCTGAGCCCGTAGGAAATCACCGGGCGATCGCCCCCACCATCCTGCGAGACCCGTCGGATTAATCGATCCTCAAAGGGCGTAATCATGCCCTGGGCCGCCATCTTGGCAATCCACTCGTCGTTCTTAATCATGGCGTCCCGTGTGTCCTCAACCGTCCTGTCTGGCGATTATTTCTATTTCCCTAGTGCCGCTGCCCTAATGCCGTAGTGCCGCTGCCCTAATGCCGTAGTCGGCGTACTTCCGTGACCCGATCGGCGATCGCCAACAGCCATTCCGGCATGGTCGGCCCATTGAAAATGACATCCACATGGTCCGGACGCTCTTCCAGAAATTCCAAGACTTCATCCGGGGAAATGGCCCCCAGCCCTACCGCCACACTCAATTCATCCAACACCACCACATCGTAATAATTGCCCTGCACCTGTTCCGTCACATATCCCCACAGGGTCTGAATCGACGCCACCTCGTCCCCCTCCAACTCATCCTCCGTGGGGTCAATGCTCCGCACCAACGTTCCCCGGACCCAATCCAAATGCTGCGCCAGGGATACCGGATGCTCGATCCCCTGTTTGATCCCCCCTTTCATAAACTGGGCCAATAGGACCGGCGTGCCGTGCCCAGCCAATCGCATCGCCTGGGCGATCGTATCCACCGGAAAAAGTCGTTTGGGGTAAGTAAAGACCTGAACCAATCCCTCCGTTCGGTGAAAATGCTCCTCTACCAGGGGTAGGGATTGATTGGTGCGAGTGAGGGTATCGATTTGGGAAATCATTAATTCAGCACCTACAGGTCAGGACTGGGAGAGGAACAAAGCGATGGTCAGGCTGGAGTGTTCAATATACTGGAGTGTCAAATATAGAGGATCTAGACATGAAGTGTGGGAATCGTTGCAAATTGCTGACAAAACACTAAATGTGGCCTTTTCTACAGATTCTTTAAGAGGGGGATGTCTTCGGGATCGCCATGACTCGCAGCCGTCTAGGGCGCTGCTTTCAGGGGATCTGGGAACGCACGATGACTCCCCCTTTGGAACGCTTGGATGACCCCCTGATCGCGGCGAGACCTCGGTGGTTGGGGCGATCGCGCCGATGCAATTCCGGGGAGATGGCTAAAGGATGGCGATAAAAATGACATTGTTCGCCTGGATAGCCCGTAATTACTGGCTTCGTGGTTGACGCCCCAAAACACATCAGCTATAACAAGACTGTCTTGCGAGTGGTTTGGCAAGCGCAACATGATGCCCACTCCACCACAACCATCATTAATTAACAATCCAACATCCAATGGGGGTCGGAAGTGAATAAAACGCAATTGGTTGAAAAAATAGCGGCAAATGCAGACATCACCAAAGCGGACGCGGGACGGGCACTCGATGCGTTCATCGAAGCGGTTACGGAGACGCTGAAGGATGGGGATCAGGTCTCTCTGGTGGGATTTGGTACCTTCTCCGTTCGCGATCGGGCGGCTCGCACTGGGCGTAATCCCCAGACCGGCGCTGAAATTCAAATTGCGGCGGCAAAGGTTCCTGGCTTTAAGCCCGGTAAGGGCCTCAAGGATGCCGTGAATTAGTCCGTGAATTATCAGATGGTGCATGGGCCTGTTATGGCGGGCTGATGTCCTATCTTTTGGCAAATGGGGCTTTGATGGAGTCTCGACTGGCTACGTCGGCCCCTGCCCATTGACTGGGGCTGGCTGACTGAGTCTGCCGTTGATTAAGCGAATTGAGCCCGCTAACTGCGATTTAAACCGCGAAATTTACCTGAAAACACCGTGACCAAAACTGACTTGATCAACCAAATCGCTGAAAAGGCGGGCATGTCTAAATCCCAGGCTAAGGCTGCGTTGGAATCGATCCTCGAGGGGGTCAAAGAATCCCTACAGGATGGGGATCCGGTGCAGCTTATTGGCTTTGGCACCTTTAAGGTGAACCACCGTGCCGCCCGCACGGGACGTAACCCCCAGACCGGGGCCGAAATTCAGATTGCGGCGGCTAATGTGCCCGCATTTGTGGCGGGTAAGGCGTTGAAGGATGCTGTGAAGTAATCCTGAAATCGCGATAATTCCGTTTTTGATTCGCCAATCAGCCTCAATGGGATGTCCCAGGCTGTTCTAAGGCAATATTCGATATTGATGCTTCCGATATTGACGCCTCTAGTGTGGATATCGGAAGCATTAATGCATTTACTACAAAAGCAGCCCAGGATTATCCATGGGCTGCTTTTGCGGTGTTGGGGGTGTCGCGGGGGACGTTAGTGGATGACGGCCAGTTGTCCCATCACGACTTCGCGATTGCGTTGGGCTCGGTCATGGGCAGGCTTGAGGGCGATCGCCCGGTCATAGGCGTCGATGGCTTCGTCGTAGCGGCCCAGGTGGGCCAATGCGTTACCGCAGCTATACCAGGTCTCGGGATCCTGGTCATCGAGGGCGATCGCGGCGTGGTAGGACTCGATCGCCCCTTCAAACTGCCCCATTTTGCTGAGGACAATGCCCCGATTGTGCCAAGCGCCCGTGTTGCGGGGATTATGCTCTAGGGCTTGCTCGTAGGCGGTGAGGGCTTCGTCGTTTCGCTGGAGACGGACCTGGGCATTGGCTAGGTTGTACCAGGCCTCATGGCTGTCGGGTTTTAGGTTGACCGCCTGGGTGTAGGCTTCCAGGGCCGCTTCATATTGGCTGAGTTTGGCGAGGATAATACCCCGGTGGAGCCAGAGGTTGGGATTGCTGGGGGCAATGACCAGGGCTTGACCGTAGGAGGTCATGGCATCGTCATATTTGCCCAGGCGACCCAGGACGAGACCCCGGTTATACCAGCCTTCATAGTCATTAGGTTTGATATTGACCGCCCGATCATAGGCGGCGATCGCGGCTTCGTAGCGTTGGAGGGCTTCCAGGGTCACCCCTTTGCCCAGCCAGGCTTCATAGCAGCGACTATCTTGTTCCAAGGCTTTCTCATACTGTTGCAGGGCGGCATCGTATTGCCCTGCCCGCACCAAACGTTCCCCTTCCTCCACGGGATTGGTGGGGGCGGTGCCAAAGGAGGCTGCCGCCGGATCCTGGTTGGGGAAGGTGAGGATCGATTGCTTGGCGTTAGGGGCAAGCTTCAATTCTTTGATGATCGCCTTCAGTTCATCGCGGATTTGGGGCTGGAGGTGCTCCACCAGGGTTGCCGGGGCATTTTGAATAAATTCTTCGAGCAGCTCCGCCTTGTTGGTTTCTGCCTGCCCCGCTAGGACCTGCATATCCGAGATAAACTCATGCTCCAGTTCGGCAATGCGCTGGGCGATCGCCACTCGATCCTCATCCAGGGCGCTGTTGAACTGGTCCGCATACTGGTGGGCCAGGTGCTGCCGCCGTTTCAGCTCCGCCTTAAAAACGGTCAACTCCTGTTCAGCGCTGGCGCGGACATTTTCCACCTCATCCTGAAGCTGATAAATCAACTCCTGGGCTTCCCCGCGCACCTGCTTGACGCGCTCTTCCAACCCATCAATGGACTGGTTGGCCCGACGCTGGGCCCGATACACTTGCCGATCCAACTCCCCTAATTCCGTCAGGCGATCGCGCACTGACTGAACCAGGTGTTGAATGACCCGCCGCCGCATTGCCCATAGGGTACCCGTCGCCACCAGGGGGCATAGCCCCGCCACAATCATCAGCCAGCTCAAGGTTGTCCCCAGGGAGCCGAAGGATGGGTTTTCATCCACCAGCGCCATCGTACTGGCCGGGCTGGGATGATTGACCTGGCTTAAAACTAATGGCTGAGCCGATGCCGATGCCTCTGAAACGTCGAGGGCGATCGCTTCCGGCTGGGCTAAACCCTCCAGGTCTTCCGCCAAGGCCGGCGAAGATTCAGTAATGTTTTCCGCTGGTGAGGCGATCGCCCCATCGGACTCCACGGGGGGTTGGGTGTAGGCAGCATCGGCCGCCCCCACAACACCAGCGGCTAGGGCAGCCCCCATCAAGGGCACAACGGAACGAGTAAGGGAGCGGTCAGGACTCATAAGCATCACACTCAGCGCGACTTACCCCCCTTTTCGACGGTCTTTTCCCAGATCCGGGAATTGACAGCAAAGGGAATCATAACTGCTGGGAGACCGTCAGTTAGCACAACGGGGATCAGTACGATGAAGTTCATCGCTGGGCGATCGCGATTTGCACTGGCTTGCGGATGGTGTGGATAGATATCCGCTTGGGACCTGACGGCGAGAGGAGAGACCCGGATCGGTGCTGCCCTGGGCGGCGTTGATTGTCCCTTGTCCCCCTTCTCCGTAAGGCCCTATCATGGCACCTGATCCTGCCATGGGATGCTTGGAACAAGGGCTAGCCGCAAACTTGGCTTGATGTAAAGCCGCAATAGTGATTCTGGTGAATTGGAGTAATGGATAACGGCAAATCGATGCTCATTTACGCGAGCGCCCCAGTGGAGAAGACGACCTTTGTTCCCGCCACTTGGTCCCCCTTGGCAGAGAAGACCGGAATCCCGGGGACAGAGGAAGCGGTCATTAATATCTCGAGGGAGTTGGACTCTTCCTATCCCATTACCATCACTGTCGTTAATCTATGTGGCGATGAAGCGGGGCGGTATGGCGGTGTGCAGTGGATTGATGCCAGAAATTTTGATCCCGCCCAGGCGCCGGAATTTGATGTTGCATTTTTTCTGAGCCACGATGCGGCGATCGACTGCGTTCGACGGGGCTTGAAGGCGGAAAGGCTTTACCTGTGGATGGAGAATCAACCCCCCGAAGCCGAGGTGCTGCCTTACATGGGTAATGTGTTCCACAAGATTATGCCGTTAACGTCGTGGTCTAGATCCTGTTATCCCAATATCCCTGACCACCAAATTTTTCGGACCCGTAATGGGGTCAACCTGAAGGACATTGATCGCTATTTAGATACCCCTCGGCAACGACATCGACTGGTCTATGGCTCAGACTACGATCGCGGCCTGTCGATTCTGCTCAAGAACTGGCCGCACATTAAACAACAGTTTCCGGCTGCGGAGTTAGATGTTTTCTACGGTTGGAATATTTTTGATTCCAAAACGGAGCGGGTCGCGGATCCGACCCAACGGGCTCAGCGGCTGGAGTACAAAGCGATGATCAATCAGCTCTTCGAGCAGCCCGGCGTCCATCACCATGGCCGTGTGAGCCATCAGGATGTGGCGCGGCTATTCTGCCAAGCCGACGTGTGGGCCTATCCTTGCCTGTTCCCTGAGTCATCTTGCATTACGGCGATGAAAGCACAAATTGCCGGGGCGATTCCCGTTGTAATTCCCACGGGGGCCTTGAAGGACACGGTCATATTTGGGTATAAGACGACGCAGGATGGGGATAATTGGGTCACCCTGTCTGCGCAAGCCAAGCAGCAGTGTATGCAGGAGTGGTTTGCTTATCTCTTCAAGGCGATGGCAGATGATGCGTCCAGTGCGGAGATGCGCACGACGATGCAGGCCCAAACGAGGGACTATTTCTCCTGGAAGACTATCGCCGCAGAGTGGGCGCAGGAGATTCTATCGACGCAGCAGACGCCGTCTATGGTGATTTTCTAAGGGTTAGGCGTCTGCGATAACACTGGCGCGATCGCCCGGAGTCACTAGTTGGAGTCCACCAGATAATTAGCGGAGATATCGACGATGCGCTGGGAGGCTTGACCGTCGCCAAAGGGGTTCGCCGCTTGGGACATGGTGTCGTAGGCAGTGCGATCGCTCAACAATAAAGATGCTTTGGGGATGACCACATCGGGGTCCGTGCCGACTAATTCCGCCGTTCCTGCGGCGATCGCCTCCGGTCGTTCCGTCGTATCCCGCAACACTAAGACGGGTTTGCCCAGACTGGGGGCTTCTTCCTGTAAGCCTCCCGAATCCGTCAACAACAGATAGCACCGCTGCATCGCCCCAATCAAAGCGCCATAATCCAACGGCTCCGTTAAAAAGACTCGGGGATGTTGCCCCAATGCTTCCGTCAGGGGACCCCGTACTTTGGGATTGCGGTGCAGGGGCAGCAGGAGGGCCGTATCTTCAAATTTTTCCAGCAGGGTCAAGAAGGAGTGGGCAATATCCCCCAAGGGCGCACCCCAGTTTTCCCGACGGTGCACCGTTGCTAACAGCACCCGATGGGCGTCCCAATCCAGGGTTTTCCCCGCGTTGACGGTGCCCTCAATGGGATCCACCGGACAGGCGGGCTGTTGATCCGCCACCGTTAGCAGGGCATCAATAACCGTGTTGCCCGTTTGGTGGATAGTGCCAATAACATCCGACTTTTGCAAATTCTCCACGGCCAGGGGGGTGGGGGCAAAGTGAAGCTGGGCAATTTGGGAAATGAGCCGGCGATTCGCTTCTTCGGGAAACGGACTATATAAATTGTCGGTGCGGAGTCCCGCTTCCACGTGGCCCACAGGGATCTGCCGATAAAACGCCGCTAACCCTGCCGCAAAGGCCGTCGTAGTATCCCCCTGGACAATCACCAGTTGCGGCTGACGATCGTCAAAGCACTTTTCTAATCCTTGGAGGCTGCCGCAGGTGATATCCGTTAGGGTTTGACCCGGTTTCATAATGTTGAGATTGCGATCGCCCTCGAGCTTGAACAACCCCATCACCTGGGCCACCATTTCCTGATGCTGCCCCGTCAAAATGACCTGGGTATCAAACCGGCGATCGCCTTGAAATGCCCGAATCACCGGTGCCAGCTTAATCGCTTCTGGGCGAGTGCCGAGGACGATGCACACTTTCAATGGGGATGGGCTGTTGCTCATTGCCACCTTGCTCTCAAATTACGCTTCAAAACGACTCAACCCTGGGGAGGGAAAACGCCCCCACAACGAATCAGTCTTCCCTGAGGCGTTCCCAACGGACGCTTCAAATTGGCTTCATCATACCTACAGACCTCCCCTTTGCTCCGAAACTCCCCCAGTTAACGCTTCACCCCCTCTGACGACCTAGGGGCAGCTTCGTCAACCCTTCATAGAGGGTTCAAATTTTGCATCCCAAGATGAAGCGGAATTCACAGTGAGAAGGGATTTTGAAGATTGCGCTAACCCCATTGAATGCCCTCTTTCTCATCCCTACTATCAATGGTGTGAGTCAATCACATCCACACCTAGCACTCCACTCTGTTCCACGTCCGCTATTAGCACTCAACTCCCTTCCGCGTCCGCTATCACTCCACTCCCTTCCGCGTCCGCTATCACTCCACTCCCTTCCGCGTCCGTTTTCAGCACTTTACTCTTCCGCAGCTAGCACTCAACTTCCTTCCGCGTCCGCTATCACTCCCTCCCACGTCCGCTATTAGCACTCCACTTTTTCGCAGCTAGCACTCCACTCCGTTCCACGTCCGTTACCACTCCCTTCCGCGTCCGCTATTGGTACCTCACTCTTTCGCAGCTAGCACTCCACTCCCTTCCGCGTTCGTTTCTAGCACTTCACTCTTCCGCCGCTAGCACTCCACTCCCTTCCAATCCCGCCCCAGCACTCCACTCTGTTCCACGCCCGCTATCACTCCCTCCCACGTCCGCTATTAGCACTTCACTGCTCTGCTTCCATTCCGTTTCAAGTTCGCCCCTAGCACTCCACCCTTCCGCCTCTAGCATTCCACTCTCTCTTACTTCTGCCTTTAGCATTCCACTCTTCCGTTTCTGCTTCCGTTATTAATATCAAAAACGCCCTACTCTCGACACCCTGGGCGGACGGCCCTGATGAGGATGTCTGAAAAGTCAGATTCATGACGTCAGCCGCTTCAGCAGTGGAAGGACAGACTCCTTGAAGTGCACCTGCTTCTGCAACGCCGGATTTGGCGGGGATGAACCTTGAAGAGCTACCCGCCGGAATGGGTGAACTGACTCACCTGGGAAAACTGTTGTTGGGGAAAGAGGAGACAGATGTACGAAGGACTACAAGGGTTACGGATAACCGGTTAACCAGCAGGCTTCCCTCGGAAATAGTCCAGCTGACGTCCCTGCAAAGCCTTGACCTTAGCGGCAAACCGTTGAGCGAGTTACCGTCGGAAATAGTCCAGTTGATGGAAGCCGCTGCGGGGGGCGAGCTGCCTCGGTCTGAAGTGGAGAAGCATGGCGGCTCGATCATCTGTCGCTTGCAACTCGGCCAGGAACGACCTTTACCATTTCTCTGCCCATGGGTTAGAAAGTAGTATAGGTCACAATTATCAACTCGACATCCAGGTTCGCCTTGCCAGCGAAACCCCTGTGAACTTATCAAATACGCGCGACTCATTAACTTAGGATGAAAGCCCCCTGTCCCTCGCTCAAACACGTTTCGTGAACCGTCTCTCAAACTCTTCAAACCGTTTACAACGTAACCTGAGTCGTTATTCTGCAGCGGGAGTTTTTTGCGTCAGTTTGGTGGTGGCATTGGTCAGCGTCATTCCCCTCTACAACAAGCTGAAAACGGCTCAGGAGCAAGACCTCCAGGCGAAACTGAGCAACCGGACGTTAGCTGCTGAGCAGGTGCGGCAAGGCAAGGTTCAGGTTGCCGAACAGGTCACGAGCCGTACCTTTGCTCGGCGGATGCTTTCTGACTATGTTCGGGGCGAGGCAAGCTTAGCCGAGTTGAAGGAACTGAGTTTGTTCGATCTGGAAGATGCGATCGAGCAAAGCCAGTCATTGGTGGGGGTCAGCCGCTTTGATCGCGCCAACCAACTGCTGGCTCAGGTCGGTGTTAAATCGCCGCTGGATCTCTCAGATATTCTCCAAGGGGAAACGGACGAGTCCATCATCGTTGGACCGCTCACGATTGATAATCTCCCTCATCTTCTGGTGAGTAGCCCCGTTTTTTCCGATGAGCAAGAGCAGATTGGCCGGGATATTGCTGTCTTTAGAATGCTCGATATGGAGAGGCTGGTGGCAGAGTCCAGCGGACTCGGGGAGACGGGGGAGATGCTTTTGGCCCACGAGAATGGAGATACTGTAGCGTTGTTTTTTCCCTTGCGAAACGGGTCGCGAGGGCTGCCAGAACCTTTAGTCCCCGTTCTCAAAAATGCGATCGCCCAAGAGATAAAGGGTATCCAACACTACGACAATCAGGTCACGGCCTTTCAGACCTTGCCGAATACGGACTGGGCGATTGCAGTGCGGATGGAGCGCCAGGAACTTTACGGTACGGTGAACCGAGATTTGATCTTTGTCGGTCTTGCGGTCTTTGGGGTCAGTACGATCGCCACCATGGGTCTGGTTTTCGTGTTGAGCCCTCTGATCGGACGGGTGACCGATGCGGACGAGCTCGAGAAAGAAGTGCTTGCCAAAACAATCGCCTTTGAGGAACTCAAGCAAACCCAAATTCAATTAGTCCAGGTTGAAAAAATGTCGAGCTTGGGCCAATTAGTGGCAGGCGTTGCCCATGAGATTAATAATCCATTGGGGTTCCTGAAAGGGAATATTCAACCCGCTCAAGATCATGTCAAGGATCTATTTGGGCTGATCGATCTGTATCAAGAAAAAATGCCGGACCCTGATGAAGAGATTGAAAATGAGATTGAAGACATCGACTTAGAGTTTGTTCGACAGGACCTTCCCAATCTCATCAATTCGATGAATTCGGCGGTGGAGCGCATTCGCAGTATCAGCACGAGCCTCCGGACCTTCTCACGTACGGATCGCGAAGAAAAGGTGGCGTTCGACGTTCACGACGGCATCAACAGCACGCTACTGATCCTCAAGCACCGCACCAAAGCTAACGAAGCGCGCCCGCAAATCCAGATCGTTAAGGAGTACGGCGAACTGCCGGACGTGCAGTGCTTCCCCGGCCAGTTGAATCAGGTGTTTATGAACCTGTTCGCTAATGCGATCGATGCGTTTGACGAAGACAATCAGGGGAAAAGCTATCAGGAGATCGAACGCAACCCGAACCAAATTGTGATCACGACGGCAGTCCAGGGCGATCGCGTACTCATCGAGATTCGCGATAACGGCTGCGGGATGAAACCTGAGACGGCGACGCGGATTTTTGAGCAGGGCTTCACCACTAAGGAGGTGGGTAAAGGCACGGGGTTGGGCATGGCGATCGCCTATCAAATCATCACAGAGAAGCATGGCGGCACGATTACCTGCGATTCCAAACTCGGTGCGGGAACGAAATTCGCCATCACGCTTCCCTTAAGGGATGTTTGAATAGACCTCTGGCATGAATCAAGAAGGTAAGGTAAGAGGTCGCAGCGAAGACGTTCGTGATCGGTTGCCAGAAATATCTGACCTGTGGCTGAAGTAACATTTAATGGGGAGTTGGCTAATTTTTATACTGGAGGTGACCCCTGATTCCCTGCTCAGAGTCTCGATGCTAAATTTACCTCACTACCAGGAATCGGACGCCCTCTATACCGGACACCGGACCCTCGTTTATCGCGCCCTGCGTTTGGGCGATCGCCAGCCTGTCATTGTCAAAGCGCTGCGTGATCCCCACCCGAGCTTCAGCGAACTCGTCGCCTTCCGCAACCAGTACACGATCGCGCAGCGCCTCGATTCGCCCTTCGTCGTCCGGCCGCTGGCGTTGGAGCGCTGTGGCAACGGCTATGCCCTGGTGATGCCGGACACGGGCGCGGTTTCCCTAGAGCGCTACTGGCAGGCGGCGGAGCGGGATTTGGGGGAGGTGCTGGATGTGGCGATTCAGCTCGCCGAGGCGCTGCACCTGCTGGCGAGTCAGCAGATTATCCATAAGGACATCAAACCGGCGAACATCCTCATCCACCCGGAGACGAAGCAGGTCCAGCTCATCGATTTCAGCATTGCGTCACTGCTGCCCAGCGAGGAGCAACAGTCCGTCAGCCCCGCTGGATTGGAGGGAACGCTGGCGTATACGTCTCCCGAACAGACGGGGCGGATGAACCGGGGCATTGACTACCGTACGGATTTTTACTCCCTCGGTGTCACGCTCTACGAACTGCTGACGGGGGTGTTGCCATTCGATACCAGGGATCCGCTGGAGCTGGTGCATTGCCACATCGCCCGGACACCGATCGCCCCGGTGGATCGCCCCGCGATGCTATCGGCGATCATCATGAAGCTGATGGCGAAAAATACGGAAGATCGCTACCAGAGCGCGCTGGGGTTGCGCCATGATCTGGAACGGTGTCGGCAGTCGTGGCAGGAGACGGGGGCGATCGCCGAATTCAAGCTGGGTGAGCAGGATACCTGTGATCGCTTCTCGATTCCCGACAAGCTTTACGGGCGTGAGGCGGAGGTGGCGGCGCTGCTGGCGGCGTTTGATCGCGTGGCTAAGGGGCGATCGGAGCTGGTGTTGGTGTCGGGTTTTTCGGGCATCGGCAAGACGGCGATTATTAATGAAGTTCAAAAGCCGATCGCGCGGCAGAATGGCTATTTCATTAAGGGCAAATTCGGCCAGTTCAACCGCGATATTCCCCTCTCTGCGTTCGTTAGTGCCTTCCGCGACCTGATGGCGCACCTGCTCTCGGAGCCGGAGGCACAGCTTGAGGCCTGGCGATCGGCCATTCTCGACGCGGTGGGCAAGGGCGGTGGCGTCCTCATCGACGTTATCCCGGAACTCGAACGCATCATCGGCAGGCAGCCCCCAGTGCCGAAGCTGACGGGCAGCGCGGCGCAAAATCGCTTTAACCGCTTATTTCGCAAGTTTGTGCGGGTGTTTGCCCGCAACGACAGTCCGCTGACGATTTTTCTCGATGATTTGCAGTGGGCGGACTCGGCGTCGCTGGAACTGCTGAAGCGTCTGATGGGGCGAGCCCAGCATCTCCTAATTTTGGGGGCCTATCGCGACAACGAAGTCTCGCCCGTTCACCCGATGATGTTGACCGTTGAGGAGCTGCGCAACAGCGGCGAAATCGTCAGTATGCTGACCCTCGCTCCCCTGAATTTGGCGCACATTACCCAGCTCGTGGCCGAGACGCTGCATTGCGTGCCGGCGCTGGCACGACCGCTGGCGGAGCTGGTCGAGCGCAAAACCAACGGCAACCCGTTCTTCGCGACGCAGTTCCTCAGATCGCTCTACGACGAGGGTCACATTACCTTCGATGCCGATCGCCAGCACTGGGAATGCGATATCACTGCGATCCAGCAGTTGGCATTGACCGATGACGTGTTGGCTCTGATGGCGACGCGGCTGGGCAAGCTGCCGGATGAGACCCAGGGCTTGATGCAGCTCGCGGCCTGCGTTGGCAGTCAGTTCGATTTGGAAACCCTGGCGATCGTCTCGGAGCAGTCGCCCTTGGAAGCGGCGGGCGTGTTGTGGCCGGCGTTGCAGGAGGGCGTGATTAGGCGCATCGGTCAGTCATACAAATTTTTCCATCAGGCCGAGGCCGGCGCGCCGGGGGGCGATCGCGTCAATTCGAGCTATCGCTTTCTACATGATCGTGTCCAGCAGGCGGCGTACCAGCAAATCGCGGACGATGAAAAGCTGGCGGTTCACCTGAAAATTGGGCGATTGCTGCAAAGCGAACTCACGGAAAGTGAATGCCGGGAGCGGCTGTTCGATATCGTCGGGCATCTCAATTTGGGGCGCGGTGCGATCGCCGAGGCTGCCGATCGCGATGCCCTAGCGCGAGATAACTTTGCCGCTGCGCAAAAAGCTAAGCAGTCTACGGCCTATGCTGCGGCCTGCAATTTCGCACAGGTTGGTTTGGAAATGTTGGGGGATGATCGCTGGGAAACGCAGTATCCCCTGAGCCTGGATCTCCAGACGTTGATAACGGAGGCGAATTATTTGAGCGGGCGTTTCGACGCGATGATGGATTGTGCGGCGGAGGGGCTGGCGCGGGCGAAAACTACCATCGACAAGGTCGGGATTTATGCGGCGCAGATTAATGCGATGACGGCGCAGGATCGGATGGGGGACGCGGTCGCGATCGGGACGAGTGCTCTGGCTGAGCTGGGGGTTGAATTTGCGACGGAGCCCGATGCGGCGTTGACCGAGCGGGCGATCGCAGAGGTCGAATCGCGCTTGGCTGCGCAGCCGCTCGAAGAGTTGCCAGAGTTGGCGATCGCCACCGAGCCCGAGCCCATTGCTGCGATGGAGTTATTTAGTTTTCTGCTCACCCCGGTCTTCATCGTGAGTCCGGCGCTGTTTCCGCTGCTGTGCGCCACCCTCGTCAGCCTGTCGCTGCAGTTCGGCAATACGGGAGCGTCCGCGATCGGCTATCTCGGGTACGGGATGGTGCTCGCCACCGGCCAGCGGGATACCGAACGCGCCTACCGATTGGGGAAAGTGGCCCTGAAACTGCTGGATCGGCTCGACGCAACGGAATATCAAGCCCTCGTCCAGCTATACTTCTGCGCTTTTCTCCAACACCGAAAAGAGCCGATTGGTGCGATGCAGCCGCGCCTGGTGGAAGCCTATCGAACGGGCATCGAAACCGGTGAGTTTCTCTACGCGGGCTACAGCATCAACAACTATTTCTACAGTTGCTTCCTGTCTGGGCGCTGTCTGGACGAGTGGAACACCGCAATCGAGCCCTATCGTCTCACCTTCAGCCAGCTCCAACAGGATTCACCGGTCGCTTACCTGCGGATGAACCAACAGATTCTCCACAATCTGACCGTGCCCACCGAGGAGCCGGATGCTTTGATCGGTGAGTTTTATAATGCTGCCGAGATGTTGGACCACTACCGCAATAACCGCGAGCTGCTGGGGTTGGGGTTGGTGTACGTCTTCCGGCTGATGCTCGCGTGCGTATTCGGTTGCGACGATCGCGGCCTGAAGCATGTCGAAAACGCCGAACCGTACCTTCCCGCTGTCGCTGGGTTTGTTCCTGAGCCGGTCTTTCACTTTTATGCCGGACTCACCCATCTGCGCGTTGCGAGCCCTCTGTCGGACCTATCGCAGCCAGACCTACCGCAGCCAGACCTACTGCAGCCAGACCTATCGCAGCCAGACCTATCGCAGTCTCAGACCCTAGAGCGCGCCGAACGCCATATCGAGATCTTGACCGGATGGGCACAGCACGCCCCTGCCAACCACCAACACAAGGTGGATCTGCTGATTGCCGAACGACATCGTGTCCTGGGGCGGCCCTACGAAGCGGGTGATGCCTATGATCGCGCGATCGCCGGCGCCCTGGAAAATGACTTTGTCCACGACGCGGCGATCGCCAATGAACGGGCGGCGCAGTTTTATCTGGACTGGGGCAAAAACAAAATCGCCGCCAGCTACCTGCAAGACGCTTACTACGACTACTCGCGCTGGGGGGCGATCGCCAAAGTCGTCGCCCTCGAACGGGATTATCCGGACCTGTTGCAGCCCATCCTGCAGCGTCCGACGCCCCCGGTGGGCGATGTTTTTACTACCCTGTCCGCGGTTGTGACGGCGAGCTCGACCCAACAGACCAGCCGCCCCAGTCGCTCGAGACTGGGGCAGAATCTCGATCTCGTCAGCGTCCTCAAAGCGTCTCATGCCCTGTCGAGCGAGCTGCAGCTCGATGACCTGCTGTGCCAACTCACCGAAATCGTCCTGCAAAACTCCGGCGGCGATCGCTGTGCCCTGATTTTGCCCCAGGGGGGCGCACGCACCTCGAACCCTATCTGGGAAGTCCGGGCGATCGCCACCCCTCAAAGCATCACGCTCCAACGCGACCCCCTCGATGCTCGGACCGACCTGCCCGTTCAGTTCATCCAGTACGTCAAGCGCACCCGCAAGCCCCTGCATATTGATGGCGTTGATGGTATCGATAGCGGCGATGGGGTCGATAGTGTCGATGGCGCGATCAATGGCGCGATCAATGGCGCGGCAACACTGCCCATCGTCGATGACTACCTGGACCAGCACCAGCCCCAGAGCGTCCTCGGCCTGCCGCTGATGCACCAAAACACCCTCGTCGGCCTTATCTACGTCCAAAACCAGCACGTCCGGGGCGTGTTTACCCCCGAGCGGCTGACGGTGCTGACATTCCTCGGCACGCAGGCCGCCGTCGCCCTGGAAAACGCTGCCCTCTACCACCACCTTGAGGACTACAACCAACAGCTTGAAGTGCAGGTCGCCGAACGCACCCAAGCCCTCCAAGACAACAACGTCCGTTTGCAAGACACCCTGGATCGCCTACAAAAGACCCAATCACACCTGATTCAGGCCGAGCAGATGTCCGCCCTCGGGAAAATGGTGGCTGGGATGGCGCACGAGATCAATAATCCTAATAACTTTATCCACGGCAACCTGCCGCACGCGCGAAACTACTTTCGAGATCTTTTGCAGCTCGTCAAACTATACGAACAGCCGGGGGTCAGCCGCGCCGACATCGAAGCCAAGCGTGAAGCGATTGACCTCGGTTTCCTTGAGGAAGATCTTAATAAATTACTGTCGTCGATGAGCAGCGGCAGTATCCGCATTCGAGAAGTGGTGGAGGGGTTGCGGACCTTCTCCGGGCTGGGCGCAGCAGATTACAAGCGGTGCCAGATCCACGACGGAATCAACAGCACGCTGCTGATTTTGGAGAGCCAGCTCAACGCCGCTGACCGGGCTCGCTCGATTCAGGTGATTCGCGACTATGGTGAGATCCCAAAGTTTTACTGCTATCCGCGATCGCTCAATCAAGCCTTTTTCAACCTCCTCTCCAACGCGATCGACGCCCTTGCGGGCGATCGCGATTTGGCCGAGCCCACAATCATCATCAAGACATCCCAGCCTTCTGATCGGACGGTAAAAATCGAGATTTCCGACAATGGCCCCGGCATCCCGCCCTCTGTGCTGGGGAAAATTTTTACGCCATTTTTTACGACCAAGGATGTGGGCGACGGCACAGGGCTTGGCTTGGCGATCGCCTACCAGGTCGTCACGGACAAACACGGCGGCACGATCCATTGCGCATCGGAGCTGGGTCGGGGTGCGACTTTTACCATGGAACTCCCCACGCAACCCTTAACGGGCAATAATCCCTACGGAAAACCCGCCCCGTCTGCGATATAGGCAACTAAACGCTCGCCCCCTTGTCTATCAGGCGCGATACCACAGCGATCGCCGGCCTAGCGAAAAAATGTCGACTCTGGGGAACCTGATGGCCGGGGTCGCCCACGCAATCAATAACCCCGTCGGCTGCAGGGCAACATCCAGCCCGCCCAGGACTACGTACAAGATGTGCGCAGACCCATTGATCGCTATGGGGAGAAAGGGGCAGTGCAAGCTTAGCTGCGACGAAGTGCAATCGGCCAAGCATCATCGCCCTAGCTTGTTTTCTGAAGACCATAAACCAAGCTCTGGGTTGCCAGGGTGACCAGGGATAACATGTCCTGCTCATCGACGACCGGCAGTTGACGATCAATCAGCAGAAGCGCCAACCCGTGCACTAATGACCAGGTGATCCAGGCTAACTGGCGGGGGGGGCCAGGTTGTATTGCCCCCATTGCTTGCCCTGCGGAGATGGCATCCACCATCACGGCAAATGCCTCCCCCGCCGCTGCATTCAGTGATGAATCATTCCCTTGCTCGATTCGGAAGGTGCTAAACATCACCCGGTAGTGGGCAGGATGGGCGATCGCGAATTTTACATAGGCGACCCCGCTGGACTGCAACCTGGCGAGTGGATTAGGGGCAGCGCCAGCATCGATTGCTAAAGCCTTCAGCAACCGCTGAAATCCCTCTTCTGCCACCGCCGCCAACAAAGCGTCCTTGCCGGCAAAGTGGCGATAGGGAGCCGCTTGGGACACCCCCACTCGGCGGGCCACTGCTCGCAGAGAAACATTCGCCGCATCCCGGTCTTCCACAATGATTGCCAATGCTGCGTCAATCAACGCTTGCCGTAAATCGCCATGGTGATACGTAGCCCTGGAACGC
>CAZZMD010000013.1:0-87521 GCA_964655355.1 uncultured bacterium | reverse complement strand
GGTGGTGAAGTCAGGCACCAAGCGCCGTTGGGCGATCGCATCGAGGGGAAGCCGCTCACCGTTGGGGGCAATGATATCGAGGCTGTCCACCTGGCTAATGTTTTGACGGGTGCGATCGCGGAGTTTCACCCGAATGGGAATATCTTCGGTGTCCTCAAGGATGGATCCGCCGACGGTGCCGTCCAGGTTAGTGGCAAGCTGTTGGGCGATCGCATCGTTATCTAAGCCCACCCGTTTTGCCTGAACCTCATCAATCGTCAGCGCAAATTTTGGGCGCGCTTCGGTCAAGTCGGCGCGGGAATGGATCACCGACGAAATCGTCGCTAGTTCCATCCGCAGGCGATCGCCCAGCTCCCGCAATTGCACCACATCGGGACCATAAAGTTCGACTTCGATAGGGGCATCGATTGGTGGCCCCTGCTCCAGTTGACGAACCAGAATTTGTGCGGCGGGAAAGTCGCGATCCAATTCCGTTTGTAGCGATCGCACCAGTTCACCAATGCCACTCGGGGACTGGGTTTGGACCAACGCCTGTCCATAATTGGGGGCATTCTCGCGGGTTTCAATGACGTTGTAATAAAACGCCGGTGCACTTTTCCCGAAGAACCAATCCACCTCGGTAATTTCCGGCTTACTGAGGAGGCGATCGCGAATCGCCAGCGCCTGGTTTTGGGTTTCAGCAATGCCGGTGGCGTTAGGTAACTCAATCTCAACCTGAAATTGATTGCGGTTGGTGGGGGGAAAAAATTGCTGTTCCAAAGAACCAAACTGAGCAAATCCTACGACCGGCAAAATCAGCGCCAGCCCAACCCCCAGCCACGGTCGCCGCAAAACGCTACCGACCGTCACACCATAGGCATGCTTTAGCTTGGGATGTCCCAGCCCCGACTGAAACCCCGACCAAAGACTCGGCCAAGGATTCCAACGGGCCAACAGCCCCCCCATCGCGGAAATAATCGTAAGGGAAATGGCCAGGGAACTGATCAGCGCCAGAATAACCGTGACGCCGATGGTGCCGATAAATTCGCCGGTGCCGCCGGGGGCAACTGCGATGGGAATAAAGGCGAGGACGGTGGTCAAGGTCGACGCCAACAGCGGCACCAACAAATGGCTCGTGGTTTTGACCACGGCCGCCTCCGGCGTCAGCCCCTGTTTCAGGCGATCGCGCACCTCATCCACCACCACGATTGCATTATCGATCAACAACCCCAGGGCAATAATCAACCCCGTCACCGACATCTGGTGCAGCGGCACCCCAAAGGCTTTCATCTCGCCAAACACCATCAAACAACTTAGGGGCAGCGCCATCCCCACAATCAAAGCCGACTTCCACCCCAGCATCAACAGCGAAATCAAGACCACCAAACCAGAGCTAACCAGCAGATTACCCGCCACCCCATTCAGGCGGTTTTTCACATAAATGCTCTGGTCCAGAATCGTCACCGGCTCAATGCCATCGGGCAGATTATCTTGCAACTCCGCCAAAACAGGCTGCAACTGGTTCGCCCACAGATCCACCCGCTCCGTCAGTTCCACCCTCGCCGCCACCACCACTGCCGGGTAGCCCCGCACCGTGGCCAATTCCGTCGGCGGATCAATAATCCCCTTCTCCACCGTTGCCACATCCCCGAGCGTCGCCGTCTGCCCCGACTCCCCAAGCACAATCGGCAGCGATCGCACCCGTTCCAGGGACTCCAACGCACTATCAATTTCCAGCAACACCTCGCGATCGCTCTGGCGAAACTCCCCCGCCGACACCTTGGCATCACTATTACGAATTTGCTGAGCAAGACGACCCGGCGTTAACCCCAGCTTTGCCAGCTCCGTCGGGCTAACCTCAACGCGAATTTCTTCCTGAGGCGCGCCAAAAACTTCCACCTTGTCCGTACCGGGAAGCGATCGCAACTGCCCTTCCACCCCCTCTGCCAGCCGACTCAGGATCGTGTAATTAGGGGGAGAATCGAGGGTCCAAGTCAAGGCAATCAGAGCAGCATTCGCAGTAACCGCAATCTCATCAAACTCCGGCTGACTCGCCTCCGCCGGAAGCTCCGGCACCACATCTTCCAGGGCACTGCGCACCTCAGACCATACCGGCTCGACATCCGTAACCGTATCCTTAAGCTCCACAAAAACCGTCGATATCCCCTGGGACGAATTGGACACCACCTCAGCGATCGCCTCAATATCGTCCAACTCCTCCTCAATTCTTTCCGTCACCAACGACTCCACCCGTTCAGCGCTAGCCCCCGGCAGAAACGTCCGCACCAAACTATTACGTTGGATGATTTGAGGATCTTCCATGCGGGGAAGCGTCGCGAACGACGACAGGCCCCAAACCACAATCAGCGTCAAAGAAAGAATCAATAACTGACGATTGCTATAAAACCAGCGAGCCAACATAACCCAATTCCAAAAAAAGAAACCATATACAACCGGGATTCCAAAGGGTCAATGACCCTTTGGCGGGGTATCAGGGGCAGCGCCCCTGAAGCAAAAACTCCGCGCTACACCGATCCGCGCGACTTCTCGCGCTACTCAATCGTCACCAACTGCCCAGGCACAATCCGATGAGCCCCACTGGCCACAATGCGATCGCCCGGCTGAATCGTCCCCCTAACAAACAAGCGATCGCCCGAATCATGGAGCACCTCCACATCGCGCCGTACGACTTCAAACGCATCACCCGAGGACGATCCCAAGCCATAAACCGACCAAAGGCCGCGCTCGCGAGGCACCAACGCCGTCGCCGGGACCCAAAACCCATCCTGCGCCTGAGACTCCATGACCTCTAAACGCGCCGTCTGGCCAATCCGCAGATTTTCGTTAGCGGGCAACCGTAACACCACCGTCGCCGTCCGACTCTCCCCCTCCAACTGAGGCAACACCGTCGACACCGTCGCCGCAAGCGATCGCCCCCCCACCGTCAAAGACTGGTTCGAGCCCACCGGCAACCGCCCCGCCATATCCACCGGCACCCCAATACGCGCCTCCAGCGTGCCCCCCTCAATCAACTGCACAATCCCCTGGCCACCACTCACCACCGTGCCCTCATCAATTAAGCGATCGCTCACCTGCCCCGAATAGGGCGCCCTCAACACCGTCTTACTCAAATCAATATCCACCGCCGCGATCGCCGCCCGCATTTGCTCCAACCGCGCCGCCTGGGCCGCCACCTGCTCCGAGCGGGTCCCCGTCTTAAGCTTTTCAAGCTGACTCTTCGCTTGCCCTAAGCGATCCTCAAGGGCATTGGCATTAAACTGCTCCCGCTCCCAATCCTCCCGAGCGATCGCCCCCGTCTCATATAAATCCTTACGCCGAGCCGCCTGTAAATTCGCCAACTGTAACTGCTGCTCCAGATCGCCCACCGCCGAGCGCGCCGCATCAATATCCTCCCGCCGCGCCCCATTCTTCAACTCCTGCAACTGCGCCTCAACACTCGCCGCCTCCGCCATCAACTGCGATCGCCGCGCCCTAAGACTGCGATCATCCAACCGAGCAATCACCTGCCCCGCCCTTACCACATCCCCTTGGTCCACCGTCACCGCAACCACCGTTCCCGCCCCCTCAAACCCAAGCTGACTTTGCCGTCGCGCCACCAACTCCCCCGCATACTCCCGCGTCACCCCAAACCCCGACTGCGACTCCACCGCCACCACCGACACCGGCAACGCACTGCGCTCCACCGCCTCCCCCTGAGGCTCCTGAGTTTCCCCAAGAGAGGGCGCAACCTGCCAGGCGATCGCCCCCAAGGGCAACAGAATCAACGGCACAGCCCATAACCAGCGCCGAGAACGACGCCTCGGCACGCTTTTCAGAGATGCCGCTGAAGTCGCCGCCTCCAAATGAAGCTCTAGCTCCAACTGCTCCGAGCTCGACAGCGTACCCTGCGGCTCTTCCACCGATAGCGCTCCCTGAATGCCAGCCATAGCTCAATACCTCATCAATACAGTTGTTAGCAGACAGTTATTAGCGGCGCGACGCCGACAACCTATGCAACTAATCGACTATGCAATTATTTTAATAGTAAAATTGTTTAATATGCAAAAAATTCAATATTAAGCCCCGTAATGTCCTAGCCGATTCAGCGGCCGCTCAGCGGCCACTCAGCCATGGCCTTGCGCTTTGTAATCCTCCCTGGGAGCATTACGGCTTAGATTAAAAGCGGAACAAGCATTAGATCAGCGCTAGACCAGCGCTAAACAAGTAATTGAGCGGAGTGAAACGTCGTCTATGACCTTGGCACACACGATCCTGGTGGTTTTGATGGGGAAGCCCGATAGTGGCTATGGCATCAGGAGTCGATTCGAAGAAGATGTGCAATTTTTCTGGCAGGCGAGTCACCAGCAAATTTACCGAGAGCTGGGAAAAATGGAGAACCAGGGCTGGATTTCTCCCACAGTGGTTGCCCAGGAAGGCAAACCGGACAAAAAAGTGTATGCCATCACCAGCGCCGGACAGCAGGAGCTATTGAAGTGGTGCACAGAACCGACCACGCCAACGGCCATTCGCGAAGACCTCATGGTACGAATCTTGGCCGGTCCCTACATGGATCGCCAGATGCTCATGGAGGAAATTCAGGATCGCCGTGAGTTCCATCGCCAGCGCCTGGACGACTGCCTAGAGCGGGAGCAATGGTTTCGCGACCATCCCGATCTCCCCCTGTCGGAAAAATTCCGCTATCTCAACCTGCAGCGGGGGATTCTGTTTGAACAAAGCTGGGTGGATTGGTGCGATCGCGTGTTGGAACTCCTGAAGGACCCGGACCTATCACAGCTATTCACCAAGCCGTAGCCCCCCGCCATCAGGCTCATCCCCCAAAGCACCCCTACCGTTATAAAGTTTTAAGTCAAATTGTTGATTGAATCGATCAGGGATATCGTGTCGTATCATCCCGTCCCCATTTCCTGCAAGGTCCTAGTATCTTAGAAACATAAAGAGAATCTTAAGAGGCGCGGATATGAGCCCATCCATCCTAAGAGAGCTATGGGCGGCGGTGGAATCAACCCAGAGTTCAACCCTGCTGGAGCTAGATGATCAACACCTTGCACAGGTATTAGCGGATACCGTCTCCCTCGGTCATCCCCTAACCGCTGAGGAATCAAACCGGCTGCAGGACTACATCCAATCGCGAGTCGCCCTAATCCGTGACCTAGCCACCAGCCGTTTTGCCGCCTAAGGGCTTTCGGCTTCGGGATCCAAGACCACGGAGAAGGTTAAGACCGTTTCATCCACCCCCTTCAGTTTAAGGGGGCGCACTTTTTGAATTTCCTCTTCATCGAGATAGTCAGCTACCGCAGCGGAAATGAGGACCATATTAGGTTCAGCGACGGATTGAATCCGGGACGCAATGTTAACGCAGGGGCCGATCGCCGTATAGTCTGACCGCTGGGAACTACCAAACATCCCCACCACCGCCGTGCCCTGGTGAATCCCACAGCGAAACTGGACCGCCGGCATCCCCTCCGCCACCCATTTTTGGTTAAGCACCCTCAGGCGCTCATGCATTTGCCGAGCCGCCCGGACCGCCCGCTGCACTTGCTGATTCGGGGTTGCATCCTCCGGCGCACCAAACAGGGCCAACACCGCATCCCCCATAAACTTATCCACGGTGCCCTGGTTCTCGAACACCACTTCGGACATGGCAGACAGATACTCGTTCAGCACCTCCGCCACCTTGCGCGATCGCAACGTATTGGACAACTGGGTGAAGCCCACAATATCGCTGAATAACACCGTCACCAGGCGCGGCTCCGGCTTCAGGTCCAAACTCAACTCCCCGGCCGCCGCCTTTTGCACCATCGAATCCGGCAAAAACCGCTGTAGCACCGACTCCGTTAAATACTGATTCAGCTCCGCCACCTTCCGCTCATTGGCTTTGAGGGCCAGCAAATTACGCACCTCCGCCAACAGCTCTCGCGCATTAAACGGCTTCGCCAAATAGGCATCGGCCCCCTGCTCCACCCCTTCCAATCGCGTATCCGCATCCGCCTTCGCCGTCAACAACACCACCGGCGTGCCCTGGAGCTGACCGTCGTCCCGGACCATCTGGATCAGATCCAGCCCTGACACCCCCGGCATCATCAAATCCGTAATCACCGCATCCACCGCATTCTCCTGGGCAATGCGGAATCCCTCCGCCCCATCCCGAGCGGTCAGCACCTGATAGCCCGCCTCCGTCAAAATGCCCGACACATACACCCGCAGGTCCGCATTATCATCCACCACCAGCAGGGTTTCCCCCCGGCCAGCCCCATTCGTCTCCCCATCCGCTGGGGCGGTCTCGGCTTGGGCCAGCATGGTGGCGATCGCCGCCGACTCTTGCGCCGCATCCAGATCCCCCTCCACATCCGCCAACTCCACCGTTGCCCGACTGGGTTCATGCTCCACCGGCTGCTCAATCACCCGATCCACCGGCAAATGCTGGGATCCCTGGGGAAGCCACACCGTAAAGGTACTGCCCTGGCCATGGACCGACTCCACCGTCACCTTCCCCCCGTGGAGGTGCACCAACTCCTGCACCAGGGCCAACCCCAAGCCGGTTCCCTCATAGGAGCGACTCACGGAGCCCTCCGCCTGGCGGAAACGCTCAAACAAATGGGGAATTTGATCCTCCCGAATCCCAATCCCCGTATCCTGAACCCGCAAGACAAACGTGTCCTGGGTCGTATGGAGATTCACGGAAATGCTGCCGCCGCTAGCGGTAAATTTCATGGCGTTGGACAGCAAGTTATAGAGCACCTTATCGAAGCGCTCCACATCCAGGTAGGCGGGGGGACCACTTTCCAGGTGAGCGATTAAATTAATCCCCTTGCGATCGCAAAACGGTTTGAATGTTTCCACCACCTGGGCCGTAAACGCGGTCAAATCCGCAGGGCGGAAGGTGGGTTGCAGCCGTTGGGCATCAATGCGCTGAATATCCAGCAGTTGATTGACCAATCGCAGCAGCCGCCGGGAATTACGCAGGGCGATCGTCGCCTGATCCCGTGGCAAATCCCCCCCATGGGCCACCGCCGCCTCCAAAGGACCAATCATCAGGGTCAGGGGCGTGCGAAATTCATGGGACACATTTTGGAAAAATTCGTTCTTCTGCTGGTCCAACGCCAACAGCTGCTCCGCCTGTTTCCGAGTTTGTTGGTACAGACGGGCCTGTTGCACCGCGATCGCCGCCTGGGCCGCGACCCCCTCCGCCAACTCAATATCTTCCTGTTCCCAGGCGCGGAAGTTTTGCTGCCGCAGGGAAATGCTGCCAATAATATCCCCCTCCGCCAACAGGGGCACCACCAGCAGCGATCGCGCCGTATGGCGCAGGGGCAGATTTTGGCTCCCCGTCGGAGTCTCCAGGAGATCATCCACCGCCACCGCACTCTTCGAGCTAATCACCCGCTGCAACACCGGATTACTGGCGATCGGCACAATGGACCGGGGCAACGGGTGCAGCAAACTGGGATCCGCCAACGCCACCGGATCCACCTGCTTAACCTTACGGGCAGGAGTCTCCACCGCCCCATGGCCCACCCCAGACCCCGTCCCTAAATCGGAATCAGCGTCCGCCGCGTCCCCTGGCGCAGCCGATGATCCCCGGTCAGGCCCCTCCTGATCATGATCATGGAACGCCACACACTGGACATACTCATCCTGGGGCGTCCACAGGGACAACGCACAGCCATCAGCATTCATCGCCGTCCCCAGCTGCTCCGTAATCGTCGAAAAAATTTGAGTGGGGTCCAGACTCGACCGAATGGCGGCGGTAATGCCATTAATCAACGATTCCCGTTGGAAAGACTTCTGCAGCGCCCGGGTGCGCGATCGCAGCACATTGTGGGTCTCGACTGCCTTCCGCACCGACTCCTTGAGATCCTCATCATCCCAAGGCTTCGTCACATATTTGAACACCTTCCCGGTGTTAATGGCCTCCACCAGATCATCGACGTCGGTATAACCGGTCACGATGATCCGCATAATGTCCGGATAGCGCTCCGCCGTCAGGCTCAGGAACTCAGTCCCGCTCATCAACGGCATACGCTGGTCCGACACAATGACCGCAACATCATCCTCTTGGGTCAAAATTTTCAGCGCATCCGGCCCATTCGTTGCCCGCAGTACCCGAAATTCGCGATGCAAAGTCCGATAAAGCAGATCCAAAATATCCGCTTCATCATCAATGACCAAAACCGTCGGCTTGGGGGGGCGGGAAAGGGTCATAGGGTCGCCCATACCTCACTGAGACCAGAATCCAGACTCTGGCGCAATGTCGTCTGGCGCAATGTCGTCTGGAACAGCGTCATCTGGCACAAAGTCGCCTGGCGCAAAATCGTCTGGAACAATGCCGGCAGCGCTCGATCGCAATGGCGGATCCGGGATATCATCCACACCGACCTGACCGCGGGCATATCGTGGGGGGCAACGGAGTAAAGCAACATTAGGGAACGCAGGGGAGTGGACACAGGCACCGGTTGCCAGGAGAGCGCTAGCATTTAATACAGAGGCACTCTACCTTATCTCACCCCATTCTAATCCCACGGGAGGATTCGCCAAGACGGCACCCAGAAATGCCCGGGGGACGGGAGTCGATACGGTCAGGCGGTCAAATAGGCGGATAAACCCTCAGGTCCTGTGCCATTTTTCCTGCGCCCTGATCATCATCTGGTAGTTTTTACCGCAGGCCAGCATCAGGATCCGGAGGGGATTTGACCGAGTTACGGGACAGGGAAGAACGCGATCGCAATTGGGGCACCGGAAGGGAACAAATTAACGCACAATAAAGAGCGACACGGTTGTCAGAGCATAACCTTAGCCAACATCCCATGGTGGGCTTGCACGACCGGTCCGAAATCTATCGATCCGAGGGGAGTTAAATTGTGCGCGATATTCTCATCAGTTTCGGAGTCATGGCCGCTTGCGTCGTCATGTTGGTGGCCTTGCAATTCACGTCCAGCCCGAAGCCAGCCCAGGCCGACACCACCAACTCGCCAACGGCCCAGGAATCCGCAGATGTCCAAACCGCCAAGCCGTCTGGATTAGCCGATCGCCTGATGGCCGATGCGGCGCGCTTGGCCAAATCGCCCCAGTTTGACCAAGCGATCGCCAGTGCGTCAGACTTAACGCTGGACGAGACCGACACCCCCAGCGAGGATGCATCCATGACCGAGGCAGCAGAGCCCAACTCCAACGAAGTGATTACGGCTAGCGGTCTACGCTACGAAGACGAAGTCGTGGGGACCGGCGCATCTCCGAATAAAGGCCAGCTCGTGACGGTGCACTACACGGGCTACCTGACCGATGGCACGAAATTTGATAGCTCCCGCGATCGCAACCGTCCTTTCCAATTCAACATTGGCCAACGCCGGGTAATTGCCGGTTGGGATGAGGGAGTCATGAGTATGCGTGTGGGCGGCAAGCGTAAGCTGACCATCCCCCCCGAGCTAGGCTATGGCGCTCGCGGTGCGGGCGGTGTGATTCCTCCCAATGCCACGCTAATTTTCGATGTGGAGTTGCTCAGCATCGGCGGCATGTAATGTCGAGAACTGGACGACGGAGCGAGGCAATCCGCTTGCACCGTCATCCCAGTGATTAGTCATTTCGGCGATGAGTCGAATCTGAGAAAACATGGGGCGGGGCTACCTCCTTAGGGTGGAGTCCCGCCTTCGCTTTAGGGTTTGTGGTTGGGGTCCCGCATTTTGGCTCGGGGATGGGGTCAAAATTTGCCGGGCCAGAAGATTGTATGTTTCGCACAGTCATATGTTTCGCACACTAAGAAATCTGCCGATCGCCGCCCGTCGTAATTTACTGCTGTTATTCGGGTCGTCATTTCTGTTTTGGTGCAGCATGTCGTCCCTGTTGCCCACCCTTTCCCTCTATGCCCAAGATTTAGGGGGCTCAGACCAACAGGTGGGGCTGGTCATGGGATCCTTCGCGATCGGACTGCTATTGGCCCGGACTCGATTTGGGCGACTCGCCGATCGCCGGGGTCGGAAGCTGGTTCTAATGATTGGGACCACCGTCGCCATGACCGCCCCCATAGGCTATTTATTCACCACATCGATTCCGGTCCTAATGGGGCTGCGAATCTTCCACGGGCTGAGCATTGCCGCATTCACCACCGCTTATGCGGCATTTGTGGTGGATGTCTCACCGCCGGAACATCGAGGGCAAGTGATTGGCTATATGACCCTGACGCAGCCGGTGGGTGTGGCCCTAGGTCCGGCCCTTGGGAGCTATGTACAAAGCGAGCTGGGACATGCCCCAACCTTTGCGATCGCCGCCAGTTTTGGTCTGTTGGCCACCCTAGGCATGAATGTCATTGAAGATTCGCGATCGCCCGCAGCAGCACCGCCGCCCAGCGACGGGACCAGCGACGGGGTTATCGCCGAGTCATCCCCGCCTCAAAACAATTCACCATTCAAGCAACTCTTTCTGCCGGAAATTCTGACGCCCGCCCTGGTGATGTTGATGGTGGGATTGGTCTTTGGCACCGTCAGTACGTTTATCCCGCTCCTGATCAAATCAACGGAATTAAACTTAATCCCCGGCTTGTTCTATACGGCCGCGGCGATCACCAGTTTTTGCGCCCGATTTTGGGTCGGCAAACGATCCGATCAATATGGCCGGGGGCAATTTATCAGCCTAAGTTTGGTGTGCTATTTCATCGCCATGGTGATGCTGGCAACGGTCAACACCGTGCCGTTATTTTTAGCCGCGGGCTGTGTGGAGGGGCTCGCAGCGGGGTTACTCTTTCCAGGAATTATCGCCCTAGTATCCGATCGCATCGGGTCCGAGGAGCGGGGACAAATGTTTGCCGTAACATTAATGGGTTTTGACTTAGGTATCGCCCTAGCGGGACCGATCTTGGGAACCTTGGCTGATGACAGCGGCTATCGGATTTTATTTGCGATCGCCGCCGGTCTAGTCGTCATTGCCATGGGCATTTTCGCCAGCCGCTCCAACCCAACGTTGAAACAATCCGTCGGCTTTGCCCTGGGGCGATCGCCGGATTTGTACGCCCGCCCCACCCCCTAATATGTTGGGGTCGTACTCGCATTAGGGGGCATTACCCCCCTAGATCCAGTTGGGAAGCCAGTCTTTCCCAAAATTCCAAATGCGCATATTCCAGCCCTGTTGGGAGAGGGGCAGCCCCAGGAAAATAGGTAACCAGAAAATAAACCCGATCGCCACAGCGATTAAGGCGATCGCCCCCCACCAACGCCAATAGCGATCGCGGTTCCCCAGGGCGCGGTCAATCCCCCAGGCGAGGGTCAGCACCGCAAACGTCAGGGCGCCCATGTAGTGATACAAAAACGTGCAGCGGGTGACCCGAAGCCACAGGAGCAGATTGCCGACATAATTCCCCAGGGCAAACAGGAGAAACCAGGCATTATTCGACATCCGCAGCCGAGCGGGAGGGCGCCGCTGCCAAAGATAAGTCCCCAAACCGATCGCCGCGATCGCCAGCGCCCCCACCGACATCCACCACAGAATGGGATTGCCCATGGCATGGACATCAAACAGGGTAGCAACGGTGCCTTCAGGGAGTTGGGGCTTGAGGTTGTCGTAATCGAGGGGGGCACTGGGGTCCGCAACGCGAGCATAAAAATAGGCGAGGGGACGCAACAACAGGGGCCAGCTATACCAAGGGGAACAGTAGGGATGGATATCCTGCCCGCCCACATTGCTATGAACATCAAAAATCGCCAGGTTGACATCCCATAAATTGCGGTCCGGATTCAGGATCAAATGGGGGATCCACAGCCAGCAATACAGAACGATGGGAATCAGGGTGAGGTACAGCCCCATCTGCCCAATGGAAATTTGAGCCAGGAAATTCAAGGGCGATCGCCACGGTTGCGCGTCCAATTGAGACTGAAATTTCGGCTCCCCCCGACGAAGACGCCACCAATAATGAACCTTAGCGATCGCCCAGAAGGTCCAGGGCACAAACCAAAAGCCCGCCCCGTTCCATTTAATTGACACCGTAGCGCCGAGGAATAGGCCCGCAAGGGTAAACCAGGCCCGCCGCCGTTTCTGACGCGATCGCCCCAGGTTCTCTTGGGGATTAAAGGTACTCAAAACCTTCAGAAAACAAACCTGTCCCAACAGCCCAAACAGCACCAGGTAGATATTGTTCAAGCCGTAGCGAGACTCCACCAGAAACAGCCCGTCCAAGGCGAGGAGGGTAGCCGCAAGGGTCGTCAGTCGCCAACTGCGGGACAACTCCCAGGCGATCGCCGCCAATGCAAAGGGCAAAAACGACCCCACTAAGGCGTTTAACCAGCGATAACTAAAGGTCGTCCGCGAGGATCCCGTCAGGTCATTCATCACCCCCTGTCCGATCGGCAAATGGGATCCAATCCAAATCCCCACCGCAATGATGTACTTACTGAGGGGGGGATGGGCGTCAAAAAACGGGGTTTGGGTGAGGTAATTATTGGCGAACTTGGCGAAATAGACCTCGTCAAACACCAGGGTATTGAACTGGCTCAGATTCCAAAACCGCACCAGCAGGGACAGCAGCAACACCAACCCCAAAGTAATTTTCCAAGGGCGAGGCGATCGCCACCCATCGTCAGGGATCGCGTCAGGACTTCCCGCCGAGCCGAACCACAAACGGCGTAATAGCTGATTCATGAGGTCGTCCGTACTGCCCAACCATAGTTGCCAGACACACCTTATCTGATTTCTCCGATTACCAGCTCAGATCTCCAACTCAATGGTTTCAGAGAAAGACAGTGCCCTAGATGGCGATGGCAAAGGCTCGGTACCGGCTAGAAATTCACCGTATCGGAATTTAGGGAAGACTCATCCGCGTCCCCAAGGGCGGGCGGCTCCGGCTGCTGCACCCAATCCTGCCCCAACTGAATCGTAATATCCGACTCCAAATATCCGGTGCTATCCACCCGCACCTCACCAACGCCCATGGTGGATTGGACCGCCTTCGCCGCGATCGCATCGCCATTTTGAGCCACAATCCGGCTGGTGGTCAGGGGCTCAGACCATTTTTGAGTGCGCTGAATCCGTCGGAAACCCGCCTCCCGCAACTGATCGATCAGCCGCTGCACCGCCTCCGGATCCTCCGTACTGTCCTGGATGGTAATGCGCGATCGCAAGGCCGAACGCCGAGCCTCAAAGTCGACTTCGCCAAAATCAAAATGCTCCGCCATCAACTGGCTAATCCGCCGCTGATAGGGCACCCAATAGCTCACGCCCCCGTACTGAGCCATATTGCCAAACTCGCCAGGCAGCATCAACATTTGTACGCCCTCGCGCCCTGTCTGGGCACCAAACCCAGCCAGCGCCGCAATCTCCTCAACGCTCAAATTGGTATCAATATGGTCGCGGATGGTGGACAAAATTTGCGGCAACTTCAACAACGTCCCCGGATTCAGCGCCTGCTCCTTAACCGCCCGGATCGCCATTTGCTGGCGCTGCACCCGGCCAATATCCCCATAGGCGTCATAGCGGAACCGCAGGAACTGCAACGCCTGCTCCCCATTCAAATGCTGCCGCCCCTGCTTCAAATTGATATACAGATGCTGGCTATCGTCCTGATACTTCATGTCCTTGGGCACATGGACCGTGATCCCCCCCAGCACATCGATCAGCTTCTCCACCCCCTGAACATTGATCCGCACATACCGATCAATGGGAACGCCCCCCAACAGCTCGCTCGTCGCCTTCGCACTCAGGGCCGGACCACCATAGCTGTTGGCCGCATTAATTTTGGTCGTGCCCACCCCATCGACCCACGCGCGGGTATCCCGCGGAATCGACAACATCGTCACCCGCTTGGTTGTGGGGTCAAACCGCAGCAGCAACATGGTGTCCGACAGCCCCTCAAAGGAATTCACCAGGGCGTGGTAGCCATATTTTTCCGACAGGGACTCGTCCACATCAGACGTAATCACCTTGACCCCCAACACCAAAATATTCACCGGGCGGGTCAGGGTCGGGAATTGCAACCCCCCTTCCACCACCGGCGCTTCACCATTTTGATTAAACTGAGCCGCTTCCTCAGGGCTCAATTCCCGCTGGGACAGGCTGGGGTTGGACAGGGACAGGGCAAGCAACGCCCCCGTGGTCGCCGAGACCGTCGCCACGCTAACCAATCCCAGACCAATCAACAGCCAGCGCAAAGGACGAAACCGACTAATGGGTTTCTTGGGGGGGCGAGGGCTGACCAACTTGGTGGGGGATGTCTGGGGAGAGCGGGTGGATCGTGGCACGGGAGTTGTTAGGAGGGAATAGTTAGCAAAGGTCGCGGAGTTATATCTGATGCCCTAATGACCGATTGTTGGTTCACCTGGCGCGATCGCAGTAGAAAGCAACAGGAAATCTTAAGAGTTCTCGAAGAAAGCCATCACTGAAGTCATTCAAAGCTCCAGGTCACCGCGAGCAACCCATAGCAAGAGCCGTCGGTGACAGGTGAGCCCCCTGGCGAAACCGGAGTGATGCTGGGCAGATCAATCACAAGCTTGGCCAGTTTGTGCTGATTGTAGGCCATGGACGGAAAAACTGTGGTGTGCATTGGACAGCTTTTTGGGCGGGGCAGACGATTAACAGTCTTTTCACCCCTCACAAAACAGCCCATCGGCCCGCTGTTGGTTATCCAATTGTCAGCCAATCTCCAAGGGCACGATCGCTAGGATAACTAGGAAGATGACTGAGGATCAGTACGCCCTTCAATAAACGGCGTCGCCCACCGTTGCCAATTTTCCTTATTAAACGGCGATCGCCAGCGCCGGATCAGATCCCGCTCTTGCCCCTGCCGGCGTTTAGCATCGGGAAACGCATCCAACCAGAAGGCAATGTCAATTTGGCAACTGGAACCACACTCAAAATGGAGGGTGCGGTAATTGGTCACATAGCGCTTGCAATCGTGGGCCCCGCTCCAGCGACTGTGGGCATTTTTCGCCTCACCGATATAGAGAATGACATCCGCCCGGCGATCGCGAACGAAATAAATGGCGGGCTGCTTAGGTCCCAGATCGCGCTGCTCGTAAAAATTAAACGGGCAAGTCTCGAGGGCAAAGGGATCCACCAGGTTGGGATCGCCAGGATGGATTTCAATTCCGCCGAATAGATCCGGCTGTTGGGGCGGCGGCGTCTCCCGAACCTGATGCTGAAAGGTATGAATTTTGCCAATCCACCGTTGGAGGGCATCGGCACTGAGGGTGGGCAACCCTTGCACCCGGATAGCATCACGGGCGATCGCAGTGGGATCCAACAGCCAGGGAAGGTCAGACGAAGAAGAATCGGCAGCAGAGGGCATAAAGATTAGCGACGTTGTTGGCGTTGGTTGGCAGGAACAACCTTAAACCAGCCGTCCATCCTCGCGCGATATTCAGCTTCATCTGAGCCATCAGCGCCACGGGACACTTCAGGAATTTGGGCAATTTGAGCCTCCAATAGCCGAATGCGATCGCCCGTATCCGGGTGGGTACTCAGGACCGTCGGGACTGATCGCGCCCGCAGCAGTTTACGCAGGAAATCGGGAAAGGCTTGGGGAACGTAGTCGGTTTTATTCAGATAGACCAACCCTAAACGATCCGCCTCCAGTTCATCCCGACGACTCTTGGGACGATTGAGGGCCAGCTCAACCCCCAGTTGCACCGCACGACTCCGACCCAGCCCCGCCGCCGACGCAACCCCCTCAGCCAGGGCCCGCTGCCGCAACTGCCCCACCGCATGGCGCTCGGTAATGTGGGCAATCTCGTGGGCAATCACACTGGATAACTGGGCTTCATTATCCGCCGCCAACATCAGCCCCGCATTGATATAGACAAATCCCCCCATGGTGGCAAAGGCATTAATCTTGGCATCCCGCACCACCTGGAACGTATAGGGAATATTCGGGCGATTGCTATTGCGGGCCAACCGCTGACCAATATTGTCCACATAACCCACAATCTCCGGCGATCGGATCACCCGAATCTGAGACCGCTTGAGCTGCTGGTCAATTTGCTTGCCCAGCTCTACCTCCTGCCCGTCCGATAAATTGTTGAGCTGGAAGACCCGAACCCCGTGGCGCAGGATATTGAAAATATCCCCGAAATCGATCGCCTGGGAGGGGGTGGGGGTCGTCGCAACAATAGTGCAGGCCAGGAGCAACGCGATCGCCCCATAGCCCCAGCGTTTCAACCGCTTCGGAATCGACATCAAAGATGCGACGCTAAATCCTATTGACTTTTTCCGGGGCGATCGCGGGGGTTGACGGTAAAACATCGGGGAACTCCCTTGACTGTGAGCGGTGGAGGGGGGTGGAATAACGGGTCAGCGGCGGCAGACTGGGGGCGAGCCTCTCCAGAACACCCTGAATAAAATGCCCTTCGCTTTTTTATCCCTAGCTAATTTTCCTAGCTTTAAATTTCCTTGAGTTTTAAACGGGACGCTTGCCCTAGCAACGCTTTGAACGTTCGCCGCAGAGCATTACTGGCGAGGATCCAGTTCAACAGGGCAGGAGACCCAGCCAACCGTTTAATCACCAGTCCAGTTTTGATCCCCGTCTGAAGTTCGCGACGCAGGGCCACCGCATACTGTTCCAAAAATTCCGCATCGGTCCGGTCCGCCGCGATCGCCTGGCCGAGGGTTTCCGCCGCCAGCCGCCCCGAGAGCATCGCATTACCGGTACCAAATGCAACGAAAGGCAGCAACAGGGACGCCGCATCCCCCGCCAACAAAACTCGATCAGTCACAACATTATCCAATGCCGGACGATTGTGGGACGTGGACCAAACCCCCACCTCCCCCACCCGAGTGGCCTGGGCGAAGCGTTTTTTCAAGCTGGGATGGGTCGTTAGCGCCTGCTCTAACACCCGCTCCAACGTCGGACCATCATCGTCGACATAGCCCACCAATCCGACCTTGTGTAGCCCATCCGCCAGGGGCGTGACGTATACAAACCGACCGCATCGCCCAAACCATTGTCCAGAGGCAGCAGTAAGGTAACCCGCTGCGTAGGGGCGATCGCCCTCCTGGGTCACCCCGGAATAATAGGCATGGAGGGTATTGGAGCAATCCTCAGAGGGGCGCTCCGGCTGAGGCGAAAGGGTACGCCGCACAATCGACTTGTCCCCATCCGCGCCGAGAATATATTGCGATCGCCATTCCTGGGAGCCGTCGGGCCCCTCCACCGTCATCACAATCCCATCCGCCTCCCGCCGCAACGCCGTCACCTTCGTCCCCAGCTGAACCGTCGCGTAATTGGGATCCAGACAATCCACCAAAACCTGATCAAAATAGCGGCGAGCCATAGTGTAGATCCTAGCCCCCTGCTTCGGATCCTGTCCCGGCCCAAACATCCTCAAGCTCTCTTCGTGAAAACCATATCCCCGCAGTCCCCCCTCACATGGAAAAAACTGAGGATCCGCCATCAGCCGCTGACGAACCCGCCCCCCCTGGAGCGGTTCCAGAATCTTCAACACCTTGTCCCCAAAGAGGTTGCCATCCACCTTGTCCCGGGGAAACGTCGCACTATCCACGATCGCATGTTTAATCCCCTGCTCCGCCAGAAAGAGGGACGCCGTCGCCCCCGCAGGGCCAGCGCCAACAATCACAACAGAAAACGTTTGGGGGGATGGGGTCGTAGATAGGGTCATAGGGCGATCGCCTCAAGGGCAGTGGGGTAGAAGCCTTGAGCACTCATTTTATTGAATAACCCCACCGGCGATCGCCCCCCTTTACAACAGTTGGCAAACCTATCGCAAACCTATTTCGGTCCCGGCCACTGGAAATCCCCCAACCGATTCGCCCAGGGGGACAACTGCGGATGGGCCGTCAAGTTGAAATGGAGAGGCGTAATAGAAATGTAGTTTTTACTCACCGCCGTCACATCCGTCGGAAACTCATCCGCAATGGGCAACCCCTCATCCAAATCGCTTTCCGCCAGCGCTTCCCCCGCCAGCCAATAATAATGACGCCCCCGGGGATCCGTCCGCTGCTCAAAGGAATCAAAATACTGTCGGAAAGCCAACCGCGCCACCGTCACCCCAGCGATTTCCGCCGGCGGCAATGCCGGGATATTTACGTTGAGGAGCATCGGAGAGCCCGCATCCCCGTTCTCCTTATAATTCGCCAAAAAATCCCGAGCAAAAATCGCCCCCGCCTCAAAATCACGACTTGCAAAATCTCCCAAACTCAGAGCCATACTCGGGATTTCCTCCAACAGCCCTTCCATCGCCGCCGACACCGTCCCCGAACATAAAATATCCGTCCCCAAATTCGGGCCATGGTTAATGCCCGACAACACAAAATCCGGCTTCGGCTTCACCAACGCCCCCAACGCCAACTTCACACAATCCGCCGGCGTCCCCGAACAGGCCCACACCTTAATGGACGGATCAAAAATACCCGTCACAGGCTCCGCACGGATGGGATCATGGAGCGTCAACCCATGGCCCGTCGCCGATCGCTCCCGGTCGGGGCACACCACCGTCACCTCATAGCCCGCCCGCGCCAACGTATTCGCCAGACACTGAATCCCCTCCGCAAACACCCCATCATCATTGCTAATCAACAGTCGCATAGTTCACGGGATCCATCGAGATCCACACTTCGCAGGTCTAGGCTCATCTCCCCTCACCTTACTGGGGATCGGGGTGGCAGCGAGGGAAAGAACAGGTTAAGCCTGAGCCTCAGCGATCGCCGACAAATGGCGACGTACCAGGGCACTTCCCTTCATCTGATTGGCATCCAGATAAGCTTCCCCCGCCTTCGCCAACAGCTCCGCCGCGATCGCCAACTGCCGCATATTGGCCGCAATCAACCCCTGGTTATGGATCATTACCGCCCAATTGGGCCGCATCCGCAAAATCGCCCGAATCGCCACCGTTGCCGTCTCATAATCCTGGGATTGGAAACCCGCCACCATACGATCCACATTGGACGCAATCACCGCCTCCGACACCACAATTTCATCGGGATGGCCCGCCCAGTCACAGTCCACCACCTCCGGCAACACCGGCTCCTGAAACAGCAACCGCTGCTGCCCCGGTATCCCGTAGGCCCGCACCATCGTGCCAATCCCGAAGCCCAAAATCCCCACCAGGACCGTCGCTGCAATCAGCCACTTCAACCCCTGCGCCAACTCCATCCCAAACATCCCCCAAAATTCCTGAGCGATCGCGCCAATCAGCGATCCCCAGTCGTGTCATCTATAAAAACAGCCTCGATAAAATTTGGGCCCCCAAGTCAATATTTAGCGTAATCGCCTTTAAACACCAGACTTGTTCACTGACAACGATCGCCCCCCAAATCACCCTCAAACGTCTACCCTTCCGCAGCAGCTTCCGTCGCGGACTGACTCCGGATCAGTCCCGTCACCCAAACCGTCGTCAAATGGGACAACAATCCCAGGGGACCGGCGAACAGGCACAGCGCCAAAGAATGACGAACCCAAACCCCTTTTTCCTCAGCATCCTGATGGATCCACCGCCCCACGAATAAATCCATCACCAGGTAATGCACCCATCCGGTCGCCATCACCTTTTCATCGGAAAACAAGCTCGCCAAATTGCTCAGACTGGCATCCGCAAAATCCCCCGCCGTTTCCGGATCGATGCTGTTCACAAAAAAACTGAGATACACCAAAGCCAACGCCACAAACGGCAACGGCGATCGCACAATCTTGCGGGTCCACGACCACCCCGGCACCGCCACCATCAGCAACCAAAACGGCAACACAAACACATTCGCGCCGTTAAACAAAACGTCAACCCACTGCCCCGCCATGCTGTCCCCCATCCCCAATCATTTCGGCTGCCCTCATGTTCCCACAGGCAAGGTCATTACTTAGACGGACATCTGGGCAGAATTTACAGCCTTCAACCGGCGAAATAATCAGGGTCTAGCCTTGACTACAGTTACGTATTCTTGACTATAGACAAGATAGAAGTAATCCTGTAGACAGGGATACCGCACACATGGCATTTCTGTATCAGACTGTTACGAACAACCGGCTCCTCGATCAATAGCAACGAAAGGGTAAATCATTCAAGGCGATACGCTAGCTGATTACCCACTACTACCGTGCACTTCGGTACCAGGGCGCTTCTACACTACTACTCTATTCACCGTCAACAGGGTCTCAATCCATGTTGTACCGCACTCTCAAACTTTCCATAGTCCTGGCCTCAACTGCTTTCGGGGTATTGGTAACATCTCCCGCGATCGCCCAAGGCACGCCCTCCCAAGTCAACTTCAATCCGGAGCCCGGAGCTTCTGTGGGATTTATGCCCACGGATCGTCGGATGCCCATTCGGACCGCCAGCGGAGGTCGTCGAGGCGCTTGCGCATCCGCAGATTCAACCGTAGTGCCCCTATTGCCCCGTAATGGGGGCGCATTAAGCGCAACGGAGACCCCCAGTTTTTGGGTCTATGTCCCAGCCGGGGTTAAGGGCACCGCCCATTTCCGCTTGACCGACGAAAATCAAGGGGATTTTGCCTACCAGTCCATCGACCTACCGGAAGCGGGCGGTCTGGTGAAAGTGGCATTGTCCCAAGATGCAGCACCCCTAGCCGCGGGCAAAACCTACCAGTGGTTTTTCTCCGTCGACTGCACCGCAGCGGACGGATTTGGCGATGAATTCGCCGAAATGGGAGACTCCCGGGAAACCTTCGTAACCGGTTGGGTCCGCCATGAGCCGTTGAGCGCCGCTCAGCAAACTGAGCTAACTCAACAATCATCCCTCGAGCAGGCGATCGCCTTTGCCCGTTTGGGATATTGGCACGACAGCCTAGATCGGGTTGCCCAGCTTCAGCAATCAACCGCCGGCGATGACGTCCAGGCGGCTTGGGACAGTCTACTGAATAGTGCAGGTCTAGTGGTCCAGGCGGATGGCTCCATTGCCGTTCGGGACGCGCTAATTTCCCTGCGATAAGCCTTTCGGTTGCCATTTAGCTTGAGCTAATGCCCATCCCCTTTTTCGCCGCCCCATCCTTGATCCGTTGTTTTCCGATCGATGATGATGGCCATTGCCAGCGGTGGAGAAAGGGGATGGGCATTGGTGTTTTTTGCCTGGGTTGGCTGGGCGGACTAGGCTCCAGCGCGATCGCCCAAGTACCCGCCCCACCGGTGATCCCAGACCAAACCTTGCCCACCCCTTCCATCGTTGAGGCGATCAGCGAGGGAAGCGATCGCCAATGGCAGATCCAAGGGGGAACCGCGGCAGGGCAGAATTTATTTCATAGTTTTGAACGATTTTCCGTGCCCACGGACCACACGGTGCGGTTTGTCCCCAGCGGGGATATTGCCCGCATTATTGCGCGAGTGACTGGGGCAGACGCGTCACTGATTGACGGCATCCTAGGCAGCGAGGGTCCGGCAAGCCTATTTTTGATTAATCCCAATGGACTGGTGCTCGGTCCCAATGCCCAACTGCAACTGGGGGGCTCTTTTATTGGCACAACCGCGGAGTCCATGGTGTTTGCCGATGGCACCCAATTTGGGATCGGGACGAACGGCAATGCAACGCCCCTCCTAACGGCGACGGTACCGTTGGGGCTGCAATTTGGGCGAGGCTCCGGGGAGATTACGGGGACAGGGCTTGGCCCCACAGACACGCCAGGGCTAACGATCGCCCCGGGAAATACGCTGGGATTGATCGGGCGATCGCTCGATTTCTCGGGGGTGGCGATCGCGGTCCCGGGGGGCAATTTAGAACTGGGGGCGGTGACAGATGGCACGGTGGGCCTATCGGGCAATGGACTAGGACCGTGGCAGTTGGACTATGGAACCGTGACCGGGTTTGGATCGTTGGGATTAGGGCAGGGCAGCTCGGCGGTGGGCATTGGGGTCGATCCCCGGCTATCAGGAGCGGTGACCTTAACCGGTGGGGATATTACGATCGCGCGATCGCAGGTCGCCTCCCTGGCCAGCGATACCGGTCCCGGGGTTCCCATCACCATTAACAGCACGGGCAGCCTCTCCATCCTGGCGGATCCGACCGATCCACCCCTCTCAACGGGATTATTTTCGGCCGTATCTGACGGCATTGCTCAGCCAGGGGGGGCGATCGCAGTAACTGCAGACCAGCTCATTATTCGGGATGGGGGTCGAATCCAAAGCAGTTCGTCGGGTCCTGGAGCCGCTGGCAATATTCAGGTCGCCGCCCGCACCATTGCTCTGGATGGATTTACGAGCATTGGCCCCCAAGAGGCTCCGACCTTTGATAACAGCCCGCAAAGCGGCATTGTGAGTGCGGCCTTAGCCAGCGGCGACTCAGGCACCATCGCGGTCGAGGCTGACCAGATAACCCTCACGAACGGGGGCGTCATCGAAACCGCCAGCACCGCCGAAGCCAGCGGTCGGGCGCGATCGCTCGATGTCTCCGTGGCGGGATCCCTGCTCTTGGAGGGGGTAAATCCAGAAAATCCGGTCCAAACCAGCCGCCTGGCCACCCTGACCTTTGGGGATGGCATCGGAGAAGACTTGACCGTGCGGGCCGCCAATATCACCTTGAGGGACGGGGCACAGATCGTACCCGGCACCAGCGGTCGCCAGCGGGGGGGAAATCTGCGGCTGTCCGTGGACGGATTGCTCTTGGTTGCCGGGGAAAACTTAGCGCGACCGGGGGAAGGGGCTGGCAGTTCCGTCGCGACGATCGCCTTTGGATCGGGGCAGGGGGGCGATGTGGATGTGGAGGCGAGCCATATTCGCCTAGAGGATGGGGGCAATATGGGCACCCAAGCCCTGAATAATTTCCTTGGGGTGACCACAATACCGGAGGCCGGGAGCGCAGACTCGGGACAAATCACGGTGCGGGCGGATTTGATTGAGATCGTCGGCACCAGTGTCTTCAATTCAGCGGTGCCCAGCAACATTGCCAGCGCCACCTTTGGGTCCGGGGATTCGGGATTAGTGGTGGTGGAGGCGAATAATCTGCGGATTTTAAACGGCGGCACCTTGGCATCGTCCACGCTCATTTCCTTTCTGGGCATCCTGGAGCAACCAGAGGCGGGCACCGGAAATGGGGGGGATTTAGAGGTGCGAGTGCGCGATCGCATTGAAGTCTCGGGGTCGGGAATCGGGGGGGAATTTCCCAGCACCCTGGGGGCCAACTCGGCGAGCTTTGGCGATGCGGGGGATACCCGGATCCAAACCCGCGAGTTAATTATTCGCGATGGGGGCTTAGTCAATTCCACCGCCTTCGCCTTGGGGAATGCGGGTAATTTGCTCGTGGAGGCGGATCGGATTTTGATTGAGGGGGTCGGCGCCACCAATGGACTCCCGTCCCAAATTGCCGCCAGTGCCTTAACGCCGCCGCTGGGATTGCAGGAACAGTTTGGCATTCCGGAGGGGAGCAGTGGCGATACCGGGCAGGTGACCGTGATTGCCGATCGCATCGACATTCGCGATGGCGGGCTCATTTCCGTGCAGCATGACGGGCGCGGCAATGCGGGCACTCTTACCCTAGAGGCGGGGCTGCTCACCCTGGCGGACGGGGGACAAATTCGCGCCAATACCGTCGCCGGGACGGGCGGCAACGCGGTAGTGCGATCACGATCCCTCCAGCTCCGGGACGACTCCCAGGTCAGCGTAGAAGCGGGCAACATCGGCAACGGCGGCAACCTAACCCTAGAAACGGACACCCTCGCCCTACTGGATACCAGCACCATCCGCGCCACCGCGATCGCCGGTCAGGGGGGCAATATCAGCATTGTGAGCCAGGGCTTATTTTTGGATCCCAACAGCGGCATTAGCGCCAGCTCCCAACTCGGCATCGATGGCACCGTGCGGGTGGAGCGTCCGGAATTGGATCCCGGCAGTCAGTTGATTCAGCTACCGGAGACGGTGGTAGATCCCAGCGACCAAATCGCCACGGGCTGTGCAGTGGATGGGGAAAATCGATTTATCGTGCGGGGGCGCGGCGGAGCGATCGCCCCATTCCTGGTGGGAGACAGTTCAGCCGTGCTGTGGGACGACTTGCGCTTAGGGGACGCCCCAACGCCCGAGCCAGCCGCGAGCGATCGCCCCTCGACCGCTGCCCAAGTCCCATCTATCCCAGAAAAATCCGATCCCAGCGATCCCCCCAATGCTCCAATTGTGGAGGCCCAGGGATGGCGATCGCGCGCCGACGGCACCATCCAACTCACCCATCCGGGGATCTCCCCGCCGATGATGGCGAACTGCCAAGAGATTGCCGCCACCGCGCCGCCCTCAAGTCCAAATCCCAGTACCATAACCCCATAGCCAAGGGACGCAAAGGAACTTAAGGGAATGGATCGTAACTCGCTGGACCAGGAAACCTACAATCGGCTGCGGCGGGAAGCGATCGCCCCCTATCGCGGTTTCAGAAAGTTTATCTATGCTGGGCTGGGGGCATCCGGTGCGATCGGTGGATTTGTATTCTTTTTCAAGGTGCTAGCGGGGCGAGATTTAGCCAACGACCTTCCCAATTTGGCGCTTCAGGTGGGCGTCGTCGCCGCCATGGTGTTTTTATTTCGCTGGGAAAACCGCGCGGAGCAGAAAGAAGAACAGCGACGGCAACAGGCTCAACAATCCCAGCCGGAGCAGTCACCGAAGCAATAATTGGGAGCGGAGCGTCATGGCAATAGGAGCATCATGGCAATAAATGAATCGCGATCGCCCATCCTTGAGGTCGCTATTTTGAATGTGATCCCCGAGAAAAACGCAACCTTTCAGGACGACTTTGCTAAAGCCCAACAGTATATCCAGGCGATCGAGGGCTACCTCGACCACCAACTTCAGCAGTGCATTGAAAATCCCTGCCGCTATCTTTTGTTAGTCCGTTGGGAAACCCTAGAAGCCCACACCGAAGGCTTCCGGCGATCGCCCGAATATCAAAACTGGAAACGGCTGCTGCATCACTACTACCAGCCGTTTCCAACGGTCGAACACTACCAACCCGTTCAGCTCGACCCCTGATCCAAGTCTGATCCCAGGCTTAGATCGGGGTCATCAGAGACTTAAACGGCGGTGAGCTGATAGGGCGAGGTCAGTTTTTCCAACTGCGTCACCAGCAAGCTCAGGAACAGCCCCACATCCGTCACCACGCCCACGGATTCCAGGGATCCCCGGTCCGCCAACTTGGTCACTACCGCAGGATTAATATCCACACACACCAGCTTCACGCCCGCCGGGGTCATATTGCCAACCCCAATGGAATGGAGCATCGACGACAGCATCAGGATCATATCCGCCCCTTCCACCTGCTCCGCATACTGCTGCTGCGCGACGATCATATCGGTGACCGTATCAGGCAGGGGACCATCATCCCGAATGGAACCCGCGAGAACAAAGGGCACATCCTGCTTCACGCACTCATACATCACCCCCTGATGAATCATCCCAGCGTCGACCGCTTTGGCGATGCTGCCGTGGCGACGGATGCTATTGATGGTTTTCAGGTGATGCCGGTGACCGCCCCGCACGACAGTGCCCTGCTTCATATCGACCCCCAAAGAGGTACCCATGGTGGCCTGTTCAATATCATGGACAGCGATCGCATTGCCCCCCAGCAGACTATGGATATAGCCCTCACGGATCAAGCCCGCCAGATGTTCACTGCCGCCGGTATGGACCACCACCGGACCTGCGACGACTACGGTCTTACCCCCGCGATCGCGAATCTGGCGCAATTCCCAAGCAATCTGCTCCACCACCAACTCCACCCGACGCTCACTGGAAACGCCGTTGGCCATAAAGGCAAACTCCTGGGTGCCGCTGGACTTGCTCGTGTCGCGACCGGTGATCTTGCGATTGGTGCGAATACCATCGACACCCACCACCACCGACTCGCCTTCCACCAAATCCCGCAACACCTTGCACTGGGCCTTCGGGCTGCTGGTACCGATCCCCGTAATGGCGATCGCCCCATCCATACGCTGGTTTTGTACCGGGATCCACTGCCCCGCAATACGCACCTCAGTGGGATAAATGGTACTCACGTAAAAATCATCGGGTCCCACACCGGCAAGGGTAACCGCCTCTAACAGCGCATCACTTTGGTCTTCCTCCGTGGGCGTAATCGCGCCAATTTCAATCAACTGGCTAACCAACTCCTCCATCACCTCATGGGACGGTGCCGTGAGCTTAATCCGCGCCGAAGACGTGCTATTACGCTGTTCTCCCAGGTCAAAATTCAACACCTGGAAGCTACCGCCGCCTTCCACGATCAAATCCAAAGCCCGGCTAATCAAGCCTGCATCCAACAAATGCCCATGCATTTCCAACACCCGGCTTTCCAGGCTCACCGCAGCGTGGAGGTCGGGCAAAATCGGCTCCGTCACCCGCAACGTCAGACACTTCGATGCGCCCCCCGCCTTCAAAAATTCCGTCAGGGGCGTTTCCACCAGCTCAAACCCAGCCCCTTCCAGCTTGCTGCGCAGATCCTGGCTCGCCTTATTCATCACCACGGTGGAGCCAATATTGACCGCATTGCAGGAAAAATTCACCGCGTCTGCTTCGGCGATCGCAATGCGCTTTTCAGCGGGCACCCGCGCCTCAATCACCCGATTGGAATAACCGTCAAACGCCGCAGGGTAGTACAGCAAATAACCACCCTGGAGGGGACAGAAACACGTATCCAAGTGATAGAAGCGCTCGTCTACCAGGTGAAGCGACAAAACCTCAATATCGAGCCACTCCGCCAAATAGCCATGGGAATCCAGCTCCGAGCGGAACCCATAGCCCGCCCATAGCCACCGTCCTTCCCGATCAAACAGAGCATCCCCCGCCCCCTCAAAGGGCAGATCCTTCGGCAGCTCGTAAGTGGTAAACCCATGCTCCTCAAACCACGCCTTGAAATGGGGTTCCTCCCCCTGGCGCTCCGGATGATAAAACCGGCTCACCACCGCCTTATCCCCCAACACCAGCCCCGCATTCGCCGTAAACACCATATCCGGCCACCCCTTGGCCGGGGGCACCAAATCCACGATCGCCCGCTCCTTGATCACCTGGAACAGCCCTTGCCACTGTTCCACCGCGCGATCGCGAGAGGACTTGTGGATATTTCCTTCCATCCAGGGATTAATGATGTAGTCCACATCGTAATGATCCGGGGCACACATCAAAAAGCGCAGTTCAGTCATGATAAAAATCTCTAGGGCACCTACCGCCCGCGTAACAATTAAAAACCGGGGAATTCACCGACTCATTAGCCTACCCTTTCAACCCACCTTGGACGAACCCTTTTAGACAAACCGTCTTGGACGAACCGTTTTGGACGAGCTCTCTTGAACAAACCTATGTCGAGAAACCGCAACGAGGAATCGCAAAATGATGGGAGTTAGATACGGGCAAATATGGGCAAAATCTTCCTCCTGACTGTAGCCTTTCATAGGATGGAGACCAGCGGTTATCCTGAACCAAGATTGTCAGGGATTTGTAAGAAACTTTGTTGAAAAGGCACCAAACGCCACACTGTCACGGGAGCGTCACATGGGAACCGTTTTTGCCAATTGGCTCGCCATTTATCGTCGGGAATTACAGGGCTATTTTGCCGCTCCCCTCGCCTATGCGATCGCCGGGGTCTTTTGGTTATTGTCAGGCTTCTTTTTTGTCGCCATCCTCCTCGGTCCCGAAGGCTTAATTGTGCAAGCCAACCTACGAGCTGCCCAAGCCCAACAGCTCGGCATTGCGGTGCCTCCGCTAGATATGGTGGCGCAATTTATCCAGCTCTACATCGGCACCCTCGGCTCCCTATCCCTATTTATTCTGCCAATTTTATCGATGGGGCTTTACGCCGAAGAACGGAAGCGGGGCACCCTAGAACTGCTGGCCACCTCCCCCATGACCAACTGGGTCGTCGCCCTCGGCAAATGGGCAGGCGCCTTAACCCTCTATATCTCCCTGGTCTTACCCCTGCTGATGTTGGAAGCGATCGCCTTCGCCAAAGCCGACCCCGCCGTCGCCTGGGGCGTTCCCATCGCCGCCCACGTGGGATTGATCCTGTTGGCAGCAGCAGTGCTGTCCCTGGGCATGTTTATTTCCTCCCTCACCGACAGCACCGTTATGGCCGCAATTTTGACCTTTTCCCTCGTGCTGCTGCTGTGGGTCATGGATTTAATTGCCGCCAGCGTCGGGGGTGGCCTTGGTGATGCCCTAACGCAGCTCTCCCTGCTCAACCATTTCAACGGCTGGGTCTCTGGGGCCATCGAAACCCGTAGCTTTTTCCTCTTTGGCAGCTATATTTTCCTAGGCATTTTCCTGACCGCCCAGGCGATCGAGACCCTGCGTTTTCAGCGATCCTAGACAGCCCTATGCCCCTAAGTCGCCCCCCAGGAGCGCCATAAAAATCAAACAAACCAGGAAACAAAGCCCGCTAATCATTGAGGCATAGGCATATTTCAGCAGCATATATTTCCGCTGAAGCACCAGACCCGTCCTGTAAATATCAACCAGAAACAGCCGCCGCACCTTATTCACATCATTAATCTGCCCAAACAGCGTTTCCACAAATTCCTGCTCCGGAAGCTGAAGGAAAGAGCCGAAGAAAATGGGATTAGGGGGCATCATTTTTTTAGGCTTTTGTGGGGACGTTTTACGATTAAAAAGCTTGTGTTTAAAAGGGGATTGAATATTGGCAGGAAAAATCACCAATAGCCCCAGCCCAATTGTCAGAAATTCCGCCCCGAGAAAGGCAAAAACAAAGAACATCAGCAGCGGATGAAACTGCTGGATTGTGTTGATATTGGTGGAGAGGATAGTAATAACCACCGCCACAATACTGATCAGAATATTGGCTTTTTGATCGGCGAGAGCGATGAGTTGATTCTGGTTTTGATGGATCCCCCGCAGCAAATAAATCGTTTCACGACCGGGGAAGCTGTCATTGGGACGGGGAACAAGGGGAGGCGCCATTGACCGATCGCACTGGTGAGTTAACGTGAATCCGCAGGGAAAATCACAGGGGAGGCGACCCGAGCGATCGCCGGATGCCCACTCTATATAAAATGATTTTGCCCAATTTCGTCGTCGGCTGCCGGTACGCCTTCGATTCTGCACGCTAAAGGCTTGGTTTACACAATGCTTCACCCTCAGTTACGTCAACTTGCGTTTCTTGCGGCTTTGTTTTGGGCAGCGGCGGGGTTATCGATCGGCTATGTCACAGGGGAATGGGATGTATTCCCGCTGATCGCCCTAGTGGTGGCCGGGTTATTCCTGGTGCTGTGGGTAATCACCCAGCCCAATTTGGTCGGGCTATGGGGGCAGCGCTCCACCCAAACCGGAACCAACGCGATCGCCACAACAGCGGCCGTGGTGCTCATCCTAGGGATCCTCAACTTTGTCGGAGTACGCTATTCCACCACCCTGGACGTAACGGAAACCCAAGAATTTACGTTGGCATCGGAGAGCCAGCAACTCCTAGAAAATCTGGAGGAGCCCGTCCGGGTATTAATCTTTGATCAAGCCCTGGCACCGCCGGACCGGGAGCTTTTGCAGCGATACCAAAATCAATCTGAAAATTTTACGTTTGAGTTGGTGAACCCGCGGGAGCAATTTGGACTGGCCCAGGAATTTCAGGTCAGTACCGTGGGGGAAGTGTATCTGGAACAGGGCGATCGCCGGCAGTTAGTGACCACCCTGGGGCAACAGGAAGGGGGCTTAACGGAGCCCAACCTAACTAATGCGATGCAGCAATTTTTGGTCACCACGAAGGATCCGGTCTACTTTATCCAGGGCCATGGGGAGCGGCCCTTGGAGGTGGGGGAAGGGGGAATGTTCGACGCTGTGTCGGCCTTAAATGATCGCAACTTTGAAGCGAGACCCTTAATTCTGGCCCAAGCACGATCCATTCCCGACGATGCCGCCGCCGTGGCCGTGGTCGGTCCCCAGCGGACATTTTTGCCCGGCGAAGTGGACCTGTTGGCGGACTATGTGAACGGTGGCGGTCGGCTGCTGCTGTTTTTGGATCCCGCCGTGGAAAGCGGTTTTGAGCCCCTATTGACGGAGTGGGGAGTCAGCTTGGACGGGCGGATTGTGATTGATGCGTCGATCGCCTCGCAGATTGTGGGACTTCAGCCCGACATGCCCGTCGCCACCCAATACGGCGACCATCCCATCACCGGCACCTTCCAGGAAGGCATCTCGTTCTATCCCTCTGTGCAAGCGGTAGCCACCGAAGAAAAGGCGGGGATCACGGCAGCCAACTTGGTAGAAACCAGTGACCAAAGCTGGTCCGAAACTGACCCCACCGAAGATCCCCTCCAATTCAACCCTGGCGTAGACGAACGGGGCCCCCTCGCCCTCGGAGTCGTTGTAACCAAGACGGTTTCTGGAGAAACATCGAACCCGGACCCCACGGACGAAACGCCGGACACCGCCGCAACACCAGAGGCATCAGCACCGGACGAAGCCGCAGATGCAGAAGACGAAGATGCAGAGGACGGTCCAGCCCCCCCTGAAGAAGGTCGACTGATTGTATTTGGCACGTCGACATTTGTAGCCGATGGATTATTTACCCAACAGCTCAACGGGGATGTCTTTTTAAATTCCGTCGGCTGGCTCAGCGATCGCGATGAAAGCACCTTGGCATTACGCCCTCGCGAACCGAGCGATCGCCGGCTGCTGATCACCGAATTTGAAGGCAATCTTTTAAGACTCTTAGCCTTAGCAATCCTGCCCCTCGGCGCGTTGGGATTCTCCGGATGGCTCTGGTGGCGATCGCGCTAGAGAGGATTGGGCGTCTATAGATTTAGACCCGATGGAAAAGGGATTTATGTTAAAGCGAAGTACTTGGATTTGGTTAGCGATCGCCCTAGGGTTAGGGTTCGGAATTATTGCCTATGATCAAGTTTCTAGACAGCGGGAAGAACGGCAAGCCGAGCAAGACTTAGTGTTTGGCTTATCGGAGGAAGAAATCCAATCCTTTGTCATTGAAACGGTTAGCAAAACTGACGATGAGGAGAAAACTCAAACCCTTACCTTTACCCGCCCCAATGAAACCGTCAGCCCCACCCAATGGGAAGTCACCATTGACGATCAAGACCCCGTCCAAGCCAGCGATGGGGCGATCGCATTTCTCATGAATTTAATTTTGACCGGTCAAACGGACGGACGCCTAGAAGCAACCTCCCAACAGATCAAAGAATACGGTCTCGACCAACCCCGCGCCCGTTTAATCCTTACCTTGGACAATGACGAAACGCGGGAATTACAACTCGGGACCGCCGGATTTGACGATCAGTTTGTCTATGCCCAGGTATCATCTTCCCTCGACGAAGAAGAGGAGAAAACAGACACAAACTCTCAGGAGCAACAATTCCCAGGCGATCGCCCCACCCTCGCAGTAAAACCGGTCCAAACTATTCCCAAAGATTTTGAATACGCCTTGATCCGCGACCTCCAGGAGTGGCAATACACCGCTCCAAGCCCCGCGCCCGCGGCACCAGAGCCGAGCCCGTCAGCTTCTCCTCCAGCCCCAACCCCCTAGGAATCTAACTGTTCTGATCTGTCCTAATTTGCCCTAATTTCTATGTCCAATGCTGCCGCCGACACGACTGCAACACTACTGATTTCCTGTCCCGATCAACGGGGAATTGTTGCCCGCATTGCCAACTTTATTGACTCCAACGGCGGCAATATTATCCACACCGATCAACATGTGGATGCGGAGGAAAGCCTATTTTTAACCCGCGTAGAATGGCAGCTTGATCGCTTTAATCTCCCCCGGGATTTAATTGACCCAGCCTTTGCAGCGATCGCCAAACCCTTAGAGGCCCAATGGCAACTTCATTTCTCCGATGTCAGACCCAAAATCGCCATCTGGGTTAGCAAGCAAAACCACTGTCTGCTAGACCTGTTATGGCGTCATCAAGCGGGTGAACTGCCGGGGGATATCCAGCTTATTATTAGCAACCATCCCGACCTACAGCCCATCGCCCAACACTTCGGCATTGACTATCACCACATCCCCATCACCAAAGACACCAAATTAGACCAGGAAGCCAAACAACTCGAACTGCTAGCAGACTATCAAATCGACCTAGTGGTGCTCGCGAAATATATGCAGGTTTTGAGCGCTGAAAACCTACACCATTTCCCCTCCGTCATTAATATTCACCACTCGTTTTTACCCGCATTTCCAGGCTCAAAACCCTACCATCGAGCCCACGCACGGGGCGTAAAAGTCATTGGAGCCACAGGACATTATGTAACCGAAAATCTAGACGAGGGACCCATTATTGAACAGGATGTTTCTCGAGTAAGCCATCGGGATTCTGTAGCAGATTTGATTCGAAAAGGCAAAGATCTAGAGCGAGTGGTCTTAGCCCGAGCCGTACGCCTCCACCTCCAACATCGGTTGATTAGTTACAGCAATCGCACCGTCGTCTTTGATTAATTAAGGCTCAGATTAAAGCTCAGATAATTTTGTTAGATGGTTAGGGGTGCCGCGATTAAGCGATCGCCAACTCTTGGAGTAACTGGCGCACCCGTTCCGCCGTCGCCGGGGCGAGCAACACCCCATTGCGATAGTGAGCCGTGGCAAGAATGGCATTGTCATACTCCGCCAGCGCTTCAATGACCGGTGCCGGACGATTGTGGGGACGGGGGCGAGTCCCGGACCAGGTGCGCAACACATCCGCCCCCCGCAAACGGGGATAGAGGTCGTATACCCCTCGTAGCATTTGGGTCAATTGTTCTTGATCCCCCATCGGCTCCTGATCGTCCTCCCCAAATTCAACCGTCGCGCCCACCCAATAATGCCCTTTCTCCAGGGGAACAATATTCGTGTCATGCCCAATAATGACCGGCTCACTCAGGGTTAACGGCCGGGGCAGTTTCAAATGGACCGCCTGCCCCAACACCGGACGCTGGGGGAGGTCATAGCCCAGTTGCTTCGCCAATCCCGACGAGCCTAACCCCGCCGTAATAATCACCCCATCACAGGAAATGCGATCGCGACTGGTCTCAACACCATAAATATGATGGCGATCGCCCTGGGATCGAACCTGCCACCCCTGGACCGACCACCCCCAATGGAAAACCGCCCCTTGCAACGTCGCCGCCTCAATCAGGGCCATCGCCAAAGAAACAGGATTCACCTGCAAATCTTGAGGGGAATAAATAGCCCCAGTAATTTTTTGGGAAGCCCCCTTATCGGGAGCACCAGTCTTTCCTACGGAACGGCGACCGGCCGATTTCCTCGGGCGATCGCCCGACGGATCGATGCGAAGCTGAGGATACGTACGCATCAGAGTATCCCGCCCCAAAATCTGAAGGCGAAACCCCTGAAGATGGCGCTGGGCCACCAACGCCTCCCAAGCCTCCATAGGCTCAGACTCAAAGCAAATCCGTAGCAGCCCCTGGCGATTATAGATAATGCGCATCCCAGTGGCCGCTTCCAGCTCAGGAATTAACGTGGCATAGCGCAAAATGCTCTGACATCGCATATCCCATGCCCGCCCCTTCTTTTTCCGGCTAATCACCCCCATCAGCACCCCCAGGGCCGCCCCCGTACTGCTGCTAAAACGCTGGGCAGAGGTAGGACCAGACGCCACAAAACGCTGACTATGGGCATCAACAACCGTAATTCTGAACTTTTGGGTGCGGCTCAACTCATAGGCCAGGGTTGCCCCAATAATTCCACAACCCACAATCACCAAGTGGGGACGAGAGGAGAGAGGAACAACAGCCATAAACAGTTAATTGACAGGGACGGAGAAAGAAGGGGCGCAGGTGACATTGATTACACCGACTACACCGATTACACCGACGCAATCGACACCAGCAACTCGGCAGCACAAACTCCCACCCCCTTCGACGATCCAAAAGCGGTGGGTCAACCTATTTAGGGACCCCCATCCTACCCTCTCCCCCAGGCAGCGTTGCGCCCCAGGCGCAGTTTACCCATAGGACTCACGCACCCTCGCCCTCAAAAAGCCCCGCCTCCCAGGATCACAGCGACGTGATGGGGGACAGGGCTTGTCAAGCAGTATTAAGCATTACAAGTCAAATGGGGAGGCGCGAGATGATCGATGGCCCACCCCAGCCTGCCAACCACACCTAACTCTGGGGAATCAGATCCAGAAACGCATCAAACGCAGTCACAGCCTTTTGGTACTCCTCCTCAGCCTTACGATAGTTAAATTGTCCCGCCGCTTCATCCATCGCGAGCAAGCTATCAAACAGATCGCTAGTCGCCTCGGCCGCGATCGCCTGCTGATCCTTAGGCAGATTACGGCTGACCCGGGACATGCGCTCCCGCAGCTCCCCTAGGGGACCGTGGACAAAAGTTTGAATATCGCGCCATTTTTGATTAATAAACGCCGGCTCCACCTCCGGGAAGCGATCGCGCAACTCCACCACCGCCGGGGCATAAAGCTGAACATTAGCCGCCTGGGCCGCGGCCTTCGCAGCCGCACTCGCACTCTCCCCACTGCTACAACCGACGACGACCGTAGCGATCGCCCCCACCAAAACCATCAACCAAGCTCGAACGCGCGTCATAACCATGGTGCCGTGAATGATGTCGCAATAGATTTACGAAATTTATTTAAAGTATTATGACGCTGATCATCCCAGTGCGAGGTGACGGTGGGCACTTTTTACCGGAGATTCTTCTGGGACCGTTCCGCAAACACGTCCCTAGGATAGGGAGCGGTCATAGCACGCCTTCAGCCACTGATCGAGGGCGGGAGCCTTGGCGGTGAAGCGAACCGTAAACCCTGGGCTCGCCTCATCGGTGCCGTCGTCGACCGCTAGGACTTTGCTATACACCTCGCGATCGCTTTCTCCCCAATCCGCCATGGTGGCATCGGTGTTGGCATTCACCACCAATTTGATATTGCTGCGGGTCTTGGGCAGCTTGATGCCGTCGCCGTCGGTATCAGCCCCATTGGTCAATACTTCGACCTGCGCTCCCTTATCCGACAGGGCCGTGATTTCAGCGGTGTAGTGGCGATCGCCCACATGCTTACCGTCCAGAAGCTGATAGGTCAGCTCAATGGGCAAACTCAGGGGGACAAACACCTCCTCATCGGCCACCAAGGAAAGATTGTAGGATCCCCCAACACCGCCGATATCGTAAATGGTCATGGGCTCCTTCACCCCCTTGGGCTGAACCTGCTGGGTGCCCCGCACCTGGGCAAACCCTTCGCCGCCGGCCGCATCCAGGGTGGTTCCGGTCACCAGGATCTGTCCCCCCAACGTGTAGGACTCGACCCGATAGGTCAGATTCATCGCAGAGCCCACCGCCCCATATTTCGTACGTTTCTGGGAGCCAATGTTACCCACCACCACTTCCCCAGTGTGGATGCCAATGCCCATTTCCAAGGATTGATAGCCCAACTTCGCCAGTTTTTCATTCACCGGCTTCATGGCTTGCTGCATCGCCACCGCACAGGCCAAAGCCCGCTGCGCATCGTCCTCCCGGACAATGGGCGCACCAAAAAACACCAAAATGCCATCCCCCATAAACTCATCAATGGTGCCGTTATGGGTGGTGATGGCGTCCGCCATGTATTCCAAATACAAATTCAAAATTTCGATCACCTTTTCGGGGGGCAACCGTTCCGCAGTGGCCGTAAATCCCCGCAAATCCGAGGTCAGGATCGTAATATTCCGGCGATCGCCCCCGAGGCTGGCTCCCTCAGGATTCTCCAAAATCGTGGACACCACCTCAGCGGTGAGATACCGTCCAAACGTCTCCCGAATTTTGCTGGCGCTCCGGGCCAAATACATCCCAACGCCAGCCGCCCCCAACACATACCCCACCAGCGGCGCTTCCAAGGGAATCCAAAGCCCACTGTTAAAGGCCAACACCGTAACCCCGAGCAACGCCCCCCCGCTGGAAATAAAACCCACCGCCCCCAACAGCAAAATCATCTGGCGACTATCGGGCAATCGCAGAATCCAAGTCAGGGTCGAACTCAGCAAAATCCAGAAAATAATCCAAACATGCTCCTGCCACTCCGGCAACGAGCGAATCATCGTCCGATTATCCAACGCCGCACTAATCAACTGACTAGTGACATGGGCATGGACCTCCACCCCCGGGGTTTTCTTCGCCAGCTCCAACCAGCCGCCGCTATAGGGGGTAAACAGAAAATCCCCCCCACTCTCAGACGTACTCCCAATCAAAATAATGCGATCGCGCGCCCAATCCGCCGGCAGCTCATCATTCAGCACCGCCGCCATGGACACCTCCTCAAAGGGCTGCTCCGCCGCGCGGTAATTAATCAGCAACTGAAACCCTTGGGCATCCGCCCGGACATACCCCCCATCATTGGCCGCAAAGGGCCAAAACTCCGTCTCATTCAACCGCAACCCCTGAGGCTCCGTCTCCGTAATGGCCTCTGCAGCAATCCCCTCCTCAAACAAATACAGAAACGCCAAATAGGACGCAAAACTATAAATCTGCCCCCCATTCTCGTCCCCATCGCGATTGCTATAGATAAACCCACGCCGCACCTTGCGATCGCCATCCTCCAGCAGGTCATTCATCCCCACCTGCCCCTTCTCCTCCAGGATCGGCGGCGACGACACCCGCTCCCGCTCCGTCTGGCCAATCACCTTGGCAATGCCCACCACATTATCCAACCGCTCAAACACCGCGTTTAATTCGGCCGACCCCGGCGGCGTATTCACATCCCGATAGATATCTAGTCCGATCGCCCGCGGCTCCATCGCCGCCAATTTTTCAAGCAACTTCGCATAGACCCCATCCGGCACAATCGTCTGCCCGATCTGCTCCAGGGTCCGATCATCGACACTCACGATCGCGATTCGCTTATCCGGCTCCTCCGCCGGGCGCTGTTGCATCAGCCAATCATAGGCACCCCACTCCCAACCCTGAAGCAACCCCGCATGGTGAGCCCCCAATACTAAAGCAGTGGCAATGGGACTCACCACCAAAATTCCCCGACAACTCCAGATCCAACGCTTGACTGCTTTCGAGAACGATTGCCGACGGGACATAGGGACTAATTCCTAGGGACGGATTGAGCTGAAGCGACGGTAGAGCGCTCTGATCGTAACCGTTGCTCTCTAGCGATCGCCACTACTATTCCCACGCCCCAGCCCCCGGTTTCAGGAACCTAAGGGGCACTCAACATGCAACTCAATATGCGGCTGAATAGGCGACTCAATGTGCCGCTAAATATGCGACTAAATATGCAATTGGGTAACGGCGATTTTGCCCCCAAAACACACATCCACATCACTACCAGGCTCATAGGGGCGATCGCGATAGACACTCTTCGCCACATATCCCGCCGGCGTTTCCACAAACTCCAACGGCTGAGTCTCCTGGGACGGCTTGCAAAATACCACCTCCGGCAACGGACTATCAGGCGCCAGATGGGGAAAATTCACACACCAAAAATGATGTTTTGGCAGCGGCTGCGCCAATAATTTCTCCAGCACCGCCGTTGTCCATCGCTCCACCGTCGGCCAATGGATCGGGCGAGGACTATCAATGTAATGGGACAACGCGATCGCCGGTTTACCGTCAATCACCGCCTGACGCGCCCCCGCCACCGTCCCCGACACATATTGATCCACCCCCATATTCCCCCCCGCATTAATCCCAGAAATCACCCAATCCACCGCCGGGGCCAGGGCCCGCAATCCCAGCCGAGTGCAGCACGCCGGGGAATCATAGACCGCATGGGCACTGGTAGAAGGCTGGCGATCGCGGGACTCCACCCGAATCGGATTCATATCAATGGCCGGATGGCCGCAGCCGGAATATTGGCAACTGGGAGCCGCCCAATGTAGCTCGTGAGTCCCCGGCAAAGCATCCAGCGATCGCGCCAGGGTTTGGATCCCCGGCGCATCAATACCATCATCGTTAGTCAGTAGAAATCGAGTCATGGCCGCGACGGAAGAGACGCCTAGAAACTACTAGCTATTTCTATCAGCTTCCCTTGGCCGCAGGTTAGGAGGAACGAATCAAGATGAGCGCGTCAAAGCCAGCGATCGCTCGACCCCCTCCCCATGGAGGGCATCCACATTCAACCGATAGCCCACATTCCGCACCGTCTGAATGCGATGGGGCTGCCGGGGTTCCATCTCAATCTTCTTCCGCAGAGACAGGATATGGGTATCCACCGTCCGGGGATTATCAATACTGTCCGGCCACGCCCGACTTAAAATTTCCGTCCGACTCAACGGCGTCCCCCCCGACTGAGCCAGCGCATACAGCAAACTAAATTCTTGGGGCGTTAGTTCGATCGACTCATCCCGCAGCCACACCCGCCGCTGGATCAGATCAATGCGCAAAATGCCGTAGTCCAAATACGCCGGCGCAATTTGATTCTGACAGCGCCGCACCAACGCCTGAAGCCGCGCAAACAACACCCGCTCCCCAAACGGCTTCGTCAAATAATCATCCGCCCCCGCATCTAACCCCCGCACCACATCCGGCTCCTCATGGCGCGCCGACAACATCAACACCCGCGCCGACTGAGTCTGATAAATCCACTGGCAAAACTCCAGGGCATTCCCATCCAGCAAATCCGCATCCAGGATCACCACACTGGGATTCCGCTTCAGCAGCATATCCCGCGCCTGGGGCAACGTTGACGACGCACACACGTCATAGCTGAGCTGCTGGAGCCGCCAGCTTAGGTGCGATCGCAAATGGGGATTTCCTTCAACAACCTGAATTCTAATGGGGGCCACGGCGTCCTCCACAGCATGGGCGGGATGGGTAGATTAGGCAACATTGGGCGGTAGCAATGGATCGACTTGGCGATTTAAGACCGTCGCCGGGGAAAGTTAAACCATGGGCAAAGTAGAAATAGAGAAAGCCGAATGGAGAAAGCCGATCAGAGCCCCAAGGGAAATGTTTGAAGCAAGCCCTTAGGCTTCTGGTTAAGCTATCAATCTGTTTGTCAGGATTTTGTAACTCCAGTTACTTCCCCGCCAAGACTTATCAAGGTTTCCCTAAAAATCAGCCCTCAGTCCCGCCCCCAATTCCGAGCCAATCGAGCCAATATCGCCCCCTAGGCACCCTTTTTTGGAGGTATGACAGTGCCCCCAAACCGGCAGCCAGACTGCCCAGGGCGGTTTTCCCCAACGGGATGGGCAAGATTTACTTAATTTTTTCTCCGCAGTATTCTCGCTACCATAGGAAAACACTGCTTTTCCGAGTCTGCGCAGGGGCATGACCTGACCCCTTGCAAAAGATTTACCCTAGGCAGCATCCGGAATTGGGTAACTTAGGCAGAAAGGACAGATCCCACCGATCGCGTCCCCAGCCGATCCCGCACCCCATCCAGGATGCGATCGCCACCGGAAAAGCGAGAGTGCCGCGAATGCGATGTGATGACCTGAGGTTGCCGACCAAGACACCATGCTGCAAGATCCCAAAGCCATTCGACATTTCCAGAAATTAGCCGATGCGATCGCCGAGCTATGGCATCGGGGCCGCCGCTACGATGATTTGCGGCTCTACATCGACGGGTACCTAGCAGCCCTGCGCTACACCGAAGCCCTAGACGCCTATTGGATCAACCGCCTAGAAGCCGAAGTCCTTCGTTACATGTACGATCCCTCGAACTACCAGCAACTCCAAACCGAGGTCGAGCCCGGCTTTGCGGAATAAGCGACCACCGAAGCGATCGCCGATGTGATCGCCATCTTGCCCAGGGAAAGGGGCTTGTGTAGTATGTTTCTTTCCCTGGATCGCCCCAGCTACAACCAGCTACGACCCACGGAAAATCGAGCTTTTAGAAGCAGCTTGTAGACGATAAGCGCTCGGGGAGTCGCCCATGGATGGTCTGTTGTCGGCACTGAAGGGACGGAGCGTCCTAAGTTTGTTGGACCTCTCCGCTGAGGAATTTGCAGCCCTGCTGGAGCTGGCGAGTCAGTTGAAATCGGGATCCCTAAAACCCCGCTGCGACAAGGTTTTGGGGCTGATGTTCCAGAAGGCATCAACACGCACCCGAGTCAGTTTTACGGTGGCGATGTACCAGCTCGGGGGGCAGGTCATCGACCTCAACCCCAACGTCACCCAGGTCAGCCGAGGGGAACCGTTGCAGGACACGGCGCGGGTGCTAGGGCGCTATGTGGACGTAATGGCCATTCGCACCTTCGAGCAAGGCAACCTAGAAACCTTTCGGGATCGGTCCGGCATTCCGGTGATTAATGCCCTCAGCGACCTATTCCACCCCTGCCAGGCGATCGCCGATGTATTGACCGTGCGGGAAAATTTCGGCGATCGCGATGATTTGACCCTAACCTATCTCGGGGATGGCAATAACGTCGCCCACTCGTTGATGTTGGGCTGCGCCCTAGCCGGGATCAATGTGCGGGTAGCAGTGCCAGAGGGATATGAGCCTGACGCCATGGTGCTGGACAAAGCGAAGGCCCTGGCCGGCGATCGCACCGAAGTGACCGTAACCCATGACCCAGCGGCAGCGGTAGCCGGCGCCCATGCCCTCTACACCGACGTTTGGGCCAGCATGGGGCAAGAGGATCTAGCGGATCAGCGGATCCCCATCTTCCAGCCCTATCAACTCAGTGAAGCACTGCTGAAAAAAGCCGATCCCGACGCGATCGTGCTCCACTGCCTCCCCGCCCACCGAGGGGAAGAAATCACCGACGGAGCCATGGAAGGCCCCCAGTCCCGCATTTGGGATCAGGCGGAAAATCGTCTCCACGGGCAAAAGGCACTGCTGGTCAGCATCCTAGGAGCAACGTAGAGGAAACCGAGAAAGCCCCGGCGATCGCCGATCCATCGCGACAATCCTTAAGCAACTCAACAAAACTCAATAAAGTTTGTAATATTACTCAACCAATTGTTTCAATGGTGACAGATGGGGCTCATTCGAGCTGTCTAAGATACTTTTTACCGGAAACGCAAAGCTTTGATTTAGTCTGAGCTGCTCCCAGTTCCAGTAACGGCCCCCTCTCTGCCTCCCCCCAAGCAATTAGCGATGGTTGACTCCGCTTCTCCCCCATTGCAGCCCCCGATCGCGACGGTCCTTCAGGATGGTCCTCACGGTGCCGAGGGTCCGCACGCAACCGAGGGCACATCCACCCACAGCCCTCGCCAACTGGGCATTTTCTCCATTGCCGGGCTGATTGTATCGGGCCATTACGGCATGGGCTTTTTAATGGGGACAGCGGAAAGCAGCGTGGAATGGGGCACAGCGGGCAGCCTATACCCGATCGCCCTAGCCGCTGGCACCCTCGTGTTATTGCCGATCGCCCGACTGTATTGGCAGGATGTAGCGTTGCTGTGGACCCTGTTAGGTGATCGCTATGGGCGATTTGTGCAGCAGCTCTCGTCGGTGATGTCCTGGCTCGCCTTTACGGGGGTGATGGGCGCCCAAGTCGCCGCCGGGGCAGCGATTTTATCGGTTTTAGGCTTACCTCGACTGGGGGCAACGGTGGGGCTGGCGATCGCCCTGGGGGTACTGTCGGTGCTACCGCTCCAGCGCCTGAGCTGGGTCCTGCGGGGATTATTATTAGTCAGCCTATTGGCATTAGGGACGGCGCTCCTGCGACTGGGGGGGCTCCCTCACTACGTCCAGGCCCCGACAACCTTTGTCGAAGCCTTGGGCACCTCCGTGTCCTGGGGGGAAACCTTAGGGGTCTTCCTAACGGCGACGATGACCGTGCCCATCGATATGAAATTTCAACAATTTGTGGTCCAAGGGCGATCGCCTCGGGTAGTGTCCTGGGGCTGTGTCTTGGCAACAATCGCAGTGCTGTTGCTAGCGGCAGTGCCGTCGGTCGCCGTGGCAACCGCCCAGGAATCGGGCATTTTGCCGGACGCGATCGCCCCTCGGGAAATCATTCCCTACGTCCTGGGCTGGCTCGGCGGTGGATTACATCAGCCCCTCGGCATCGTACTAGTGGGCACCTTACTCGTCCCCGCCTTGGGGGCCGGGAGCACGGTGTTACGCATTCAGACCCAGCTTGTGATGAACTCGCTCCCCCTCCCCCCCTCCGCCCAAGGAGGAACGCAGCGATGGCGCGGCGGGCTCATCCGGGGGGTCAATGCCAGCCTAGCGATGATGCTCGCCCTCAAAGGGGGATCCATCATCGGCTCGATGGTGTTGTTTTACGCGGCTTACGGCGCAGTCGTCTGGTGGCCATTTATGGCGTACCTCTTGGGTCGCTGTGGTCTAATCCAGCTATCCCCCCTAGCGGTACAACTCAGCGCCGGGATGGCAGCGATCGCCTCCATTGGCACATTAGTCCTAACCCAATGGGAACCCGCGATCGCCCTAGCCGGGAGCGCCGAATTAACGGTATTAGCGCTGGGATTAGGATTTGGAGCCGTGGCTCTGGGGGCAGGGCAATTGATTACCCTATGGCGACCCAGAGCCCAGCAAATGCAAATTTAGATTCTCGTCGCAAAACTTTCGTCGCAGAAGATTCTTCAAATTAAATAGCGCTAAACGATCCCCAAGGGGAGCGGGGTTAGGATAAGGGGCCGTTACCCCAGCGACGCCTAATATGTCCCCCGATTCCCCGGTTTCCCCAGCCCTGATCCCCGTTGCCATTGTGGGTGCCGGCCCCGGTCAACCTGACTTAATGACGGTGCGAGGACAGCGACTGTTGACCCAGGCCGATGTGGTCGTATTTGCGGGATCTCTAGTCCCAGAAAGCCTATTGGCGGCATGCAAACCCGAGGCAGAAACTATTGACACGCGATCGCTCACCCTTGAGGAGTGGCGCAACATCGTGAGCGATCGCGCCAAAGCCGGTCAAGCGGTAGTCCGGCTCCAGGACGGGGATCCCAGCTTATATGGAGCAACCCACGAACTCGTCGCCCACCTAGTGCGGGAAGAACTCCCCTTTGAAATCGTCCCCGGCGTCAGCGCCTTTCAACTGGCAGCAGCCCGCCTCAACGTGGAACTCACCATTCCCAACCTCGTACAAACCATCATCCTCACCCGCACCACCGGGGCCGCCACCTCCGTCCCCGACGCAGAAAACCTGAGCAGCCTAGCCGCACACCAAGCCAGCCTATGCCTCTACCTCAGTGCCCACCACTGCGACGCCGCCCAGGCTCAATTGCTGGAGCACTATCCCGCCGAGACCCCGATCGCCATGTGCTATCGGCTGGGGTGGGAGGACGAAGAAATCCACCTAGGGACATTAACTGAACTAGCAACAATGACCCGCACCGCAAAATTAACTCGCACCGTGTTGTACCTGATCAGTCCCGCCTTGAGTGCCCTCAACACCCTGCCCGAGGCGCGATCGCAACTCTATAGCGCCAGCCACGGCCATATTTTCCGCCGTCGCCAAAAGGCTTAATCGGGGTTGCAGGGGGCCTTCAATGGGGATCAACATCCCGCTCAGAATCTGGCTAATTGGGGGTACCAGCGATAGCCGTCAGGTCGCCCAACTCCTGAGCGATCGCCACATCCCCTGGATTGCCACCGTCGTCACCCCCACCGCCCGCCGGCTCTATCAAAATCTATCCGGCACCGGCACCATCCACGTCGGCAAACTCACCCCAGAGCGCCTGCCCCAATGGCTGCGGGATCAACACATCACCCATATCCTCGACGCCTCCCACCCCTTTGCCACCGCAATTTCCCACCAAGCGATCGCCACCGGGCTCCCCTACCTCCGCTACGAACGGCCCGCGATCGACCTCGCCCCCCTCACCGCCCAACACCCCAACCTCATCACCGTCCCCACCTGGGACGACCTATTCAGCCAAGCACTGCAAGTTCAACACACGCCAAAAATCCTGCTCACCACCGGGCTAAAGACCCTCGATCGCGCCATCCCCCTACTCTCCCAAGCCCACTGGTGGGCCCGCATCCTACCCCGCTCCCGCGACGCCGCGATCGCCCTAGGCTTCCCCGCCGATCACCTTTTACTGGAACGAGCCCCAAAAACTGCCCTCCCCGAGCAACATCTGTGGGAAACCCTAGGGATCGATACCGTCCTCACAAAAGCATCCGGTCACGCCGGGGGGCTCCCCCAAAAAATCGAAGCAGCGATCGCCCTGAATACGCGACTGCTCATCATCCAACGCCCCGCCCTGCCCTATCCCCAGCAAACCCACCACCTTCAGCAAATCCTAGATTGGCTAAGCACCACCCCCAACTGAGCCCCCCGACTAAGCCCCATGCCCCATTTAAAATGGGCAGCCCCCAGTAACTGGTAGAGCTGCCCATGGCATTTAAGCGGTTGTTTTAAAGTTTAGGGTCTTTATATTGGCCGACCCCATTTGAACTTATCTATACGATTGCAGATTTTCCAGGGGTAGAAGCTCTCCATAATATTTTCTTTATTTTTACTTCCTTACACTTCTTTAAAGAAAGATCGAGAAATGTTGTGCATCCTCCTCCGGGAGGATCTCTGAATTTCAAGCCCTCCATTTCACGTTTCAATGGAATCCAGAAAACCTTTGAATCCCTACGGGGGAGAGGAGTGTGTCGTGCAGATCATTGTCTATTCCAAAGCGGGATGTCATCTGTGTGCCGGGCTGCTGGAAAAACTGAGCACCGTCCAAGCCCAAGCGACCGATTTAACATTTTCAATTGTTACGCGGGATATTACGACCCGTGAAGCATGGTTTCAGCGGTATCAATACGAAATTCCAGTCACATTCCTCGCCCCGTCCTCCCTAACGGACGAGGATGATCCCGCCGATCCCAGCACCGGCGCGATCGCCCTGCCCCGACTATCCCCCCGGTCATCGGCAGCACGGGCAGAGAAATGGCTAAGGAATCATTGGCCAGCCTGAAACCATTGGGCGATCGCAGCACGATTCAGTTTGCCGCGATTATTGCGGGGGATCCGGGGCACGACGCGCCAGATTTTGGGATGTTTATAGCGACTCAGGCGATCGCCCAATAGCCCCTGCCATTGCTCGAGGGACGGGACTTCGTCGTCGGTACGGGGCACCCACAGGGCCGCCACCCGTTGCCCCCACTCCGGATCCGGCAACCCCACCACACAAACATCCGCCGCCCATCCCGTCGCCAAAATGGCCGCCTCCACTTCCTGGGGCATCACATTTTCGCCGCCGCTGAGAATGGTGTCATCCCGCCGCCCCAGGATAGATAAATACCCCGCCTCGTCCAACCGCCCTAAATCCCCGGTCATCCATTGGAAAGGCGGGTGACTTGGCAGGTCCGGGGCGATCGCCGATCCGGGCCAATAGCCCACCGCCAGCGCGGACGTACTCAAGCGAATCGGCTCAGCAGTCTGGGGCGTTAGGTGCAAGGTGACATGGGGCAAGGGGCGACCCACCCCGGCCTGCCCTTTCAAAAAAGCATCGGGTTTGAGGGTCGCAACCTGGGCAGCAGTTTCCGTCATGCCATAGGTCGGGGCAAGCGGTAACCGAGCTTGCCGCGATCGCGCCAACAGGTCTGGCCAAGCGGGTGCCCCCCCCACCAAAATCACCCGAAATTGCCGCAGCCAGGCGATCGCCTGCGGCTGGTCCAACAATCGCGCCAATTGAGTCGGTACAAGAGAAATAAACCCCTGCGGCACCCCAGGCGAGGCGAGAGCATCGGGGCGAGACCAAGCCAGGGCGGGATAAATCGGGGCAGGGGCTTTGGGATAGCACCCAAGCTGAAACTGACCACCAGACCAGGCACTCCGCAAAAATTGCATCAGACCGCTGACATGGAAGAGGGGCAGCGTACAAAAACTGTGGATACGGCCGTGGTCAGATTCAGGGTCAAAATATTCACGAAATCCCGTCACCGCACTCCAAAGACTCTCCCAGGAATGCATCGCAAACCGAAGGGTGCCACTGCTCCCCCCGGTCGAGATCCCCACATAGGAGCGGCTGGGATCAAGAAAATCGCCCCCATTAGGTCTCCCGGGAGACTGGGGCAACACCGTACCGTCCCACGGATTATGGCGATCGCCCCAAACCTGATGGGGACAAATATGGTCGAGAAGAATTTTCTGTTCAGCGATCGCCCAATCCGGATTACCGAGGAAGAGCCATAGGGGCGATCGCTGGGCCCAATAATTCGCCCAGATCAGCCCCCGAATCAGCACACCGGGGGACTTTGGGATCAACAAAATACGTTGGGGATCATCAGAATTAGGGCGGAATGCCTCCGCTAACGACTCCAGCGATCGCCACAGTTCCTCGGCACTACCGTCCAGACCATGAAGCCAGTGATCATCGCAACGCGATCGCCCCAGCCCCCACAAATCCCACTCCGGTCGCGCCCCCGCCCCCATGCCATTTACCCCTAACTTCCGCTTTGCCCCTTTGTCACACCCTTTATCCCAAATATTGCGATCAATCCCACGGGAAAGACATCAAACCGTAGCAAACGGATCTTCCCCGGCCCACAGCCGCTCCAACCATCGAGACTTCAAAGGAGCCAGCCAAGCCTCCGTCCCAAATCCCAGAGCGCGATCGCCCAACCGCGCCGCCAAACGCAGCGCCCCCCACTGCCCCACCGGCGTCTCAAACACCGATGAAACCACCACCCCAGAGAACTGCCCCAACCACGGTTGCAGCATAGGATCCCCGGAAATCTGTCCCACGAAAAACCGTTGAGGATCCCCCGCGATCGCCGGCTTAACCACAACTAAATCAGACCATCCCGCCGCCGCGATCCCCTGAAGCTGATCCGCCGTCGCCACCGATTCATCCAACGCCACCGGAGTCGAAAATTCCCGGGACAACATCTGCAACCCTTGAAAATCCCCCGGCGGCAACGGCTGTTCAAAACAATCAATACGCCCCGGCGGCAACCCATCACAACAGGTCAACCATTCCGCCGCCAGCGATCGCGACAGTCCACCATTGGCATCCAACCGCAGCGCCACATCCGCCGGCAACTGCGCCAACAGCGCCGAAAAAATATCAAACTCCCCCGCCTGCCCCGTCACCTTCCACTTCAACGTGCGGTGCCCCTGGGCATATAGGGCCGGCCAGGCTTGCAAGGCAGCGATCCCCGCCGGCATCAGCCCCGCCACCCGCGCCGGCTCCAGGGCGATCGCCCCTTCCCCAACCGCCCCCCGCGCCTCCAACATCCATCGGGCACACCCCAACGCAAACTGACAACAGGGCAACTCATCCCCAACCGCCGATAAATCCTCCCAAGCGATCGCCCCATCCAGCCCCGCCAACCGCTCCAGCGCCGCCGCCAACGTCTCCGTCCCAAACCAAGGCAGCGGCGCGATCTCGCCCCAGCCCACCCGCCGATCCGCCGTACTCACCCGCACAACAATGCCCTCGCGGACCGACCACAATCCATGGGCAGTCCGCAAGGGCACCTTAAACGGGCGATGATAGCGCCGAAACTCAAGCTTCAGCACCCGACATCCCGATCCCCATCCACTCCAGCTCGGGGATCACCGATCACCGGTCTCACCCGCCAAACACTACCGAACAAAACAAGCCGTGACCCAAAGCCCAACAAATGTAACCAATGCCGTCACCTGGGTTCCCCCCAACACCCCCGCGATCGCCGGGATACTCCCCAGCCCCGCACCAATCGCCAACGACGCCACAAACGCGATCGCCGTAATCGCAGCCGACCGCCCGAACTGCCCCGTCTTACGATTCATGAAATAGAAACAACCACCAACCCCCAGCGCCAACAGCAACTGCAACGTCGGCTCCTGAGCCGGAGGCAACGCCACACTCAAAATGCCCCCCACCCCAAAGACCACCGACGGCCACAGCAAATCATCCCGCTCCGGCGTCTCCAGCGAATCCCGCAACCAATCCGGCAACTGCACCTGCGGCTTCTTAGATGCCTCCACCGCCACCTCCGGCGATCGCTCCGGGAACCGGATCTTCTCTGGAACTTTGATCCGTCCCTCCTGCCGCAAGCGCAACCGATCCATCAGCACCGCATCATAGGCCATCTCCACCGCCTCCGATTGGCGCGCATCCTCACTGGATCGATCCAGCAAACGACTCCGGGCCGCTTGAATCTCATCGAAAGAAGCATCTTCGGTAACACCAAGCTGTTCGTAGGGATTCGGGTTGCTCATGGGGAACGTCGTTAGGGAATGAAAAAGGTAACAATAACAACAGGGACGGGACCACAATCAATAATCTAAGGTCTCTTGGTCCCACCATTGGTGAACTTAACCTGAGATAACAATTGCAGCCCCTCCCCCAATCACTGGCACAACCGAACGACTGAGGCGCGCGCAATGAACAATGCCAAAAATGCCAAAACTTGGGACGGCTTGGATACAGACACCCCATTGAAATGAGGATGTTCCAACCTGGTGTAAATGCCAATGTAACATATTCACAAAATGGGCGTGTGCCCCTGCCTATCCGGGTTCGGTGGGAAGCGTTTGCTAAGATGTTGCGAGACGCAGCCCGCCAAAACAGCGCGGGGCGCGTAAGGTCAACGAGTAGTACGAAAGCGCGGAGATCATAGCCCCTCTCCCCACTAGGGCGGCGGAGACCTTCAGGGGCTTTTCCGGAACATTAGTCCGCGAGCCAAACACTCTATTGCCCCCCTGTCTGTTCGATTCTGGCGGTATTAACGATGACCGAGACACCGGCTAAATTGTTGGTTGTTGACGATGATCCGGCGATTCGCAATCTCATCCATCGCTTCTTGAGCAAAAAGGACTATCAGCTCAAGTCAGCGGGGGATGGTAAGTCCGCCTTGACAATTTTTGATGAATTTGATCCCGACCTGGTCATTCTGGACATCAACCTGCCCGACACCACAGGCTATGAGCTGTGCGCGAAGATGCGCAGCAAAACCGATGTCTACGTCCTAATGCTGACCAATCTGGCAGATGAGTCCGACAAAATCGAGGGGTTTGAGAAGGGGGCCGATGATTGGATTACAAAACCCTTCAGCCTAGTGGAGTTAGGGGCTCGGGTTGGAGCAATTCTCAACCGACGTCGCGGTGCACCAACGCCGACGCCCCAGCAGGAGATGCTTAAGTATGGCAAATTAGTCGTGGATCCAGAAGGACGGGAAGTCCTCTTAAACGATGAGAGTGTGGGATTGACCGCCCTTGAGTTTAATTTGTTGTATTTCCTAGGTCGCAACCCGGGAAAGGCATGGAGCCGACAGGAACTCGTCCAAAAAGTGTGGGAATACAACTACGTCGGGGATCCCCGGGTTGTGGATGTCCATATTGGTCAGATTCGCCGCAAGCTGGGATCATCATCCGTTTATGGGCGCATGATCCAGACAGTGCGAGGGGTGGGCTATCGATTTACCCCCCTAGAGGAAGAGTCCCACAGTGACGAATAGCGGTGAGCCCATTGCCCCGCCCCCTCTCAAGGGTCATCTCGCTACGAGCAAAAAACTGGCAGCCCCGAGCAAAATCCTGCAGATGTTTGCTCGGGGCTGATGTTGTAGGCGCGTAAAGGCAGCCCATGCCATTGGATCGTGGAAACGGGAGGGATCCGCAGATGGGATCAACCTACGTCTGACCCCGTTTATCCCGATCCTGTCGTCGGCGATCGCGCCATTCGGAAGCGGTGAGATACACGATACCGCCAGTCACCACCAACAGCAGCAACAGGGCGATCCCGGCCATGATGGGTAGCAAAGATTCTGTCACGGAAGCTGCTCCTTTCGGGCTCGATAGCGAGTGGAGAAATTAGAAATTAGAGCTAGATATCAACAACTAGATATCAACAACTAGATATCAACCAGCTCGGGACAGGGGCGCGATCGCCCCACCCCAGCAGAACGTCTATCTTAGAATCGCGTTTATCCTAGAATCCGTTCCGAGCCCAAACCACCATTGCGAGGGAGAACGAAAAAACGGTCAACAAACCGACCCAGCCCAAAGACAAGATATCCATTATTTTGATCGCTCAATCCTAAATGATCACCGGCACATCATATCATCGCCCCTGAAGCCCCCTTAGTGTCAAAGTGTTGCAGGACCGAGAAAATAGGGTCACGAGAGTCGCGATCTCAACACCCTTTATAAGTCTTGGTGCCATCAATCCAGGTCGCGCCGCAGAAATTCGCATCGGTCAGATTAGCATCCGTCAGAATTGCCCCTTCCAAATCCACCGATCGCAAATCAGCGCCATTCAACCGTGCATGACTTAAATCAGCACCGGTTAGATCAGCAAACGCAAGGTTCGCACGGGTCAGATCTGCCCGAACCAAATTGGCATCCTGGAGGCGACTATCCCGCAGATCACTTTTGGACAAATCAGCCCCCGCCAAGTCAGCCTTGATAAATTTGGCTTTGATCAACGCTGCGCCATTAAACTTACCCTCGACGAAATGGCTGTTGTTGAAGTTCGCGCCACTGAGGTCCGCCCCCGTGAAATCAATGCGATCGCCCTGGGCTTCCTCAAAATTCGCCCCAATGGCACAAGTCTCATCGAAATGGGCCTGTGTCAGGTGGGTTCGGCGTAGGTTGGTCCCCACCAAATAGGCCCCACTGAGATAGGCATAATCCAAATTGTTGCGCTCCAACTGGGCATAGCTGAGGTCGCAGCTCGGGCAGACTTCATTGCGTAATACTTGCTGGAGATGGCTTAAATTTTCCGCCTGCACCGGGGCGATCGCCACAGCCAACAGCACCACCACCAGCCCCAAATATCCCAGCAGCCCGGTCAGCCCACCGATTAGCCGGCCGATCCAGCCTCGCCGTTCCCTGCGCATCAAATTTGCCTCCCCGGAGAAGATGCCACACTTCCCCCACTCTAACCAATTCATCTTCATTGTTTGCCGTCGGAGTTTGCCGTCAGGGTCTGCCGTCGGGGTTTCCAGCCCGCGGGTCCCTGTCCCTCTTATTGGGGGATTTCATCAGGGGTTTGTTGAGGGTCGAAGCACGGGCGACGGAACAGGGTGCCATTGGGCATAGTCGCCCCGCAAAAATCCGCCGAATCAGCTTTGACCTTCTGCCATCGTGCCCCACGGAGATTGACCCTCACCAGCCGCGCATCCGTCAAATCCGTCAGGTAAAAATTGGCATGGCGCAGATCAGCATTTTCCAGATTGACCGCATTCATTTGCGCCCCCTCAAGGCTAGCGCGCTTCATCGCGGTATTGGACAAATCTGCCCCTCTCAAATCCGTTGCCCCCAGGTTGGCATGACGCAGATCCGCCCCCGCCAAATTAACCCGCTGGAGATTCGCCCCATAAAGATTCGCCCGCCGGAGATCGACCCCTTCCAAATCCAAACCTTCCAAATTGCGATAGCGCAAATCACAATCCCGACAGCGCTTTTTCTCCAGCAGCACGTCCACATAATCAATCTCATCCTCCTCCGCGATCGCCCGATCCCCGCCAGCCAATCCCTGCCCCCCCAGCAGCAAAGCCAAAGTCATGAGGGCGATCGCCGAAAATCGTTGGGGCTGAAATCGACGCAGGCGTGCAACACAAGCAGCGGGAAGGCGAGAGACAGTCATAGGAGGACTCATGGCGATCATGAAGGAGTAATGATTCCAGTGTAACGACTCCTTTTTCAGGGGCGATCGAGGAAATTCAGGGAAACCATTGCGCCGGTCAAACAAGCGTGATAGGTTTATGGTCCGTTGGCGAGATTGATGGTTTTACTTATCTTGTCTTGCATACCAAGGACGTATAGCTCAGTTGGTTAGAGCACCACGTTGACATCGTGGGGGTCACTGGTTCGAGTCCAGTTACGTCCATTCCAGAAAACTAAGCCCCACAGGGGAATGACGGTACGGCTGTTGAGGAGGTCACGATCTACACAGATCGGGGAAATTCTGAGCTGCACAAATTTAGCGCCTGCGACATTAGACCCGATCAAAAAAAATTTGGCGATCGCCTCGCTTTCTCACCACTTTCTCGCGGTCTTACCAACTGTTGCCCGTGAGGGTAAACGGAGCCCAATGGTAAGGATGGGTACCGTCGGCATCACCGAGTTTTGGAGCCTTGTTCTGGATAAAAGCGAGCTGGGTTTTGCGGAGAACTTCTGCTTTCGTTAGCTCAGGATGGCGCGCAAGATTCCGGTAGAACGTTTCCATAAAAATGCGAGTGTAGCCGTCGTCCACTTTCCACAGGGTCGAGAGGACGGCTTTGGCTTGGTCGTTGGCGGTGAACGCATAGAGCAAGCTGCTGATTTCACGCCCATCGGGACGATTGATGGCAGCTTTGGCCAAATTATCGGGGTTACCGCTGAGCCCAGTTTCACAGGCGGAGAGGACGGCAAGGTGAATATTACCGAGGTCGCTCAGGGTTTGGATATCCGCCAGGGGCAGGCGATCGCCATTGCCTAGGCGTAAATAGGTGCCAAATGCATTAGTGGGGCTGAAGTTACCGTGGGTGGCGATGTGGAGAATTTGGCGGTCGTAAAGATTACTCTGCAAGGTGTCGAACGTAAAAGCGTCGTTGAGGAAACTATCGCCGGGGTAGAGTCCACCGTTGGGATCGGGGCGATCGCGTTCTTGGACGATCGCATCCAGTTCGCCGGGGACATGGGGTAAGGCCCCTTCACCATGATTGTCAGAGGCCCCTAGGGCGAGAATTGACGGATTTTCGCTCGCTTGATTGAGGCGCGCCGTGGCATTGGTTTCTGCAGCGTTGATGATATTGGCGACGGTATAGCGTTCGATGAGGTAGCTGTTGCCGTTGTGGAGCGCCGCCATCGGGATATAGCGCAGCTCGCGATCGAGGCGAAAAATCAGATGCTGGATCTGGTTTTTATCCAGTTCATCCTGGAGCGGATCAATGATCCAACGGTGCAATTGCTGACTTAAGGCTTGAAATTCATTGGGGTCATAGGGGGCACTATTCGTCAGGATCTGCCGGAATTTCAGGACAGTATTGGCCAGTTCGGTGGGGTCAATGTCTCGTTGGATCGCGTTAGCAATGCCACCGGGCCCCACCCACAACAGCCAAAGGGTTCCCTGTTTGGGATTGTTAGGATCAATGTCGATAAAGGTATTGATAAAAAGAGTGCCGGCTTTTTGTTCAACCAGTTTGCGGGCGCTGCTCCCTAACCCAGCAATCCGTTGAAATCCATCTTCTTGAGGGGCGCGATCGCGTGCCCGTTCGGCGATCGCCTTAGTGGTCTCGTTAAATTCAGCGATTAGATTAGTGCGCTGCTTGTTGAGATCAGAAAGCTTATTTTTGCAGTTATTTTTGGCATCTTGGCAGCGCAGAATCTCAAGACCAAGGTTAATGATGCTATCGTGCTGGTCACGAATCTCGGTTTCAATGGCGGTGTATCCAATGTCCCCTGAAGCGCGAACCACTGACCGAGTGTTTTGGTTATAGTCACGAATTTCTTGGACAGCTAAGAGATCCAAAACTTCCTGAGCCTCAAGCGCTCTCCCTTGGGTCAATAGCAAATCCGCCAGTTCTCGATAGTCATCGGCAATCACATCCGCATAGGACTGTTGTGAGGATTGATCGAGGCGAGTATTATCTTCTCGGATGGATTCGGTCACATTAACTGCCTGTTTAAATAAGGCAAGAGCTGTGTCGGTTTGTCCAATTTCGCGAAAGGAACGCCCTAAGTTCGCCAATGTAATCCGCTCTCCGTATCGGCTTTTGATTTCCCGATTCAGTGCCAAGGCCTCTCGAAACTGAACGATGGCTCGCTCGTATTGACCTAGGGAACGATAAGCATTGCCGAGATTATTCAGGGAGCTGGCTTCACCCCGGCGATCGCCAATTTCACGGGCGAGGGTCAAGGATTGGTTATAAGAGTCAATGGCTCGCTCGTATTGATTCAGGGAATAGTAAGCCGAACCGAGATTGCCCAGAGAGTTGGCTTCACCCTGGCGATCGCCGATTTCACGTTTGATTTCTAAGGATTGGTGATGCAACTCGATGGCTCGCTCGTATTGCCCCAGGGAATCATAAGCAATGCCGAGATTACCCAAGGATTTGGCTTCGCCCCGGCGATCACCGATTTCACGGGCGAGGGTTCGATATTGGCTATGAAAGTCAATGGCTCGCTCGTACTGGCCCAGGAAAAAGTAAGCCAAACCAAGATTGCCCAGGGAGCTGGCTTCACCCTGGTGATCGCCGGTTTCACGGACGAGGGTCAAGGACTGGTCATAAGAGTCAATGGCTCGCTCGTACTGACCCAGGGAAAGGTAAGCATTTCCGAGATTATTCAGGGAGCTGGCTTCACCCTGGTGATCGCCGGTTTCACGGGCGAGGGTCAAGGACTGGTTATAAGAGTCAATGGCTCGCTCGTACTGACCCAGGGAAAAGTAAGCCACGCCAAGATTGCCCAAGGAGGCAGCTTCACCCTGGCGATTGCCTAACTCCCGGTAGAGCCCTAACGCAGTCTCCCAAGACTGCAACGCTTCCCGAAACTGACTGACCCGAAATTCCTGAATACCTCGTTCGAGAAGTCGATCTGCTTCTGCTTTTTTGGAGTCTTGGTTGCCCTGGACTAGTTCAATCGCCAACCCTCCCCGAACCATCATCGGTTCAATGGCGATCGCCCCCACCGGTAAACCCACACCCACACCCAGCGCGATCGCCCCCAATAGCCCTAAACCCATTGATTGCGATCGCCCCATCAGAAGACCCCTTACAAATCTGCCTTTACTGTAAATGATCAAAATTTTTTGGATCAATTTTTGGGGAGCGATCGCCTTCTCCCGCGCCAAAGGTTCCTAAAGGTGCAGGGGGCGATCGCCTATCCCATCAAATCTAAAAAATAAACAAACAACAACCAACCCTGACACAGTAAAAATACCTTAATAGAAGCAGTTTTTTATTGAAGACACTCGATACCATTAAAGCCATTTACGGCAATCATTTCGGACTAAAACGGTCGCTCCAACGAAATATTATGCACAAGTTTCAAGTCCGTATTGAGCTTGGGCTATTGCGTTTTCAATCTACAGACTATTTCCTATGAATCCCAAAACCATCGAGCTTGTCAAAGCCACGGCTCCCGTTGTAAAAGAACACGGTAAAGCGATCACTGAACGCATGTATGACATTGCATTTAATGAGCGTCCTGAGTACCGTCGCTTTTTTGAAAACACCCATATGAAAAGCGAGGAAGAGGGCAAAAAGCAAGCTTCCAAATTGGCAGCGTCTGTCTATGCCTATGCTAGCCACATCGACGAGCTGGAAAAGCTAGGTAGTGCGGTTGAGAGTATTGCGAAGGCCCATGTGAATACACGAGTCATTGCAGAGCAATATCCTGTGATTGGTGAATGTCTGCTTGCAGCAATGAAGGATGTTCTAGGTGATGCTGCAACTCCGGAAATCATGGCGGCGTGGACCGAAGCTTACAACAGTCTGGCGGATATTTTTATCGCTCGCGAAAAAGAAATGTACCAGGAACAGGAAGTTGGGATTAAAGCCAATTTGTCCAGCTAAGCCCTTTGACTTTCTTTGTTTTTGTTGACGCCCAATCCCATGCCGGCTTCGCAATGGACTATTGAGCCGTTGCGAAGCCGTGATCGCTTTATCAGGGTTTAGTCAGGTCTTACGCCGTTCGTTCACCTGGCAGCGTTGGACTAACTGCTGGGCGACTCGCCGGGCGAACCAATCAGCACAAACGCCGCCCAATGGCGGGGGTGGGGAAACTGAGCCCTCGTCGCCATCACCGCCGATCGCAACGCCTCCCCCTTGCCCTTGCCCGCCGCCAACTCCCGATAAAACGTCTCCATCAACAGCGCCGTCGCATCATCGGGCACCTTCCACAAAGTGGCGATCACACTCGAGCTGCCCGCTTTCAAAAAAGATCGCGCCAACCCAATCACCCCTTCCCCCGTCACCCGCCCTTGCCCCGTATCGCAAGCACTCAACACCACCATCTCCGCCCGCAACTCCATCTCAAAAATTTCCCCCATCGACAACTGACCATCTTCCCCATCGCCCCCCGACGCCAGGGCAATCCAACTGCTCAAATCATTGCCCCCGCGATCGTTAAAAATGCCGTGGGTCGCGAAATGGAGCCATCGGGATTGGCTCAACATTGGCTTGATGGCGTCCTCCGTGGCAGCGGATCCCAACAACGGCGTCACCTTGCGTAAACCGGCGATCGCGATCGCCTCCTGTTCCGCGCCGGGCAGGGGAGCCAATCCCCCGGGCATCGGCGACGGATTCCCCACAATCAGATCCGGCGAGGGGGACACCGGCGATCGCGGCTGTTTACGGCGCTCCAATTGCTGGAGGGTTTGCAGGGAGGGGGCGGTCGATAGGACAAACCGCTCCATCAGATATTGCCCCTGGTCATCCTGCAATGCGCCGAAGGGAATCAAACCCAATTCGCGATCGGGAACGATGATGACTTTAGCGTCGGGGGTGGTGGGGAGGGCCGATGCCAAAGGCGCAATCAAAAGCTGATAGGCATTTTGTAACCCGCTGCCGAAGGTATTATTCACGCCTTGGCTGGCATCCCCATCCTGGGCCGCACCGTTGCGCACATCGTTGGCCCACATGGCCATCAGGACCCCGCCCAGGGGATTGGTGGCATCGTTGCGGGCCTCATCGGTGGCGTCGGCGATCGCCAATCCCAGGGCTTCCGGGTTAATGGAATGCAGCGTCACTTCCCCCTGGGGCGTCACGGTCCAGGCGGCGAGCTGGGTATCGCCAAGGTTGGAATAGAGCAGAATCGTGGCGTCTTGCTCTCGGGCGATTTGTTGAATGGTCGCGATCGCCAGGGGTCGTGTGGTGCCGATGGGTTTATCGATGATGGCATCGACGAGGGAACGCGATCGCGAATGGTCCGCAATTTCCAGCGCTGCCGCCGGTTGATCCGTCGCAATCAAAACCCGTTGCAGCGCCTGATAGGTCTTGGCTTGCCGCTCAAACAGGGCAATTTTCTCCGCATCCTGCTCCTTCAAGGTCGATCGCCGCCGATCTTGGGCCGTAATCGCCCGCCGCAATACCTTTTCCGCCTCATCCAACTGCCCCGATCGCTCCAGCGCCTGCCCCAAATTGTGCAAAATCGCCGCCTCTAACGCCACGGCTTTCAAGGCCTGTGCCATCTCCAATGCCCGTTGATGGGTGGCGATCGCCCGTTGATGATCCCCCTGAGCACTATAGACAATCCCAAAATTCGTCAGCGCCGTCGCCTCGCCCTCGCGATCGCCCAGCTCCTGCGCAATCTCCAACACCCGTTGATTCGTCGCGATCGCCGCCGACCATTGCCCCGATTGAATCTGCACATTCGCCATATTTCCCAGGGACACCCGCTCTCCGCGACGGCTGCCCCTTTCCCGATCCAGCGCCAAGGATTTTTCGTAAAATGCCAACGCCTGATCCGAGTCCCCCAATCGAAAATAGGCATTCCCCAAATTCGTCAACGAATTAGCCTGCCCCTCGCGCTCGCCCAATTGTTCATCCAACGCCAACGCCTGCCGGTGCAGCTCAATGGCCAGCTCAAACTGTCCCAACACCCGATGCAAACGCCCCAGGCCATCCAACGCCGCCGCCTCCCCCCGGCGATCGCCCAACACCCGCGAAATTTCTAGCGCATCCCGATAACGCCCAATCCCCCGCCGATAGCGCCCCTCCACCCGATCCAACTCGCTTAAATTCCGCAACGACGTCGCTTCCCCCCGGCGATCGCCAATGCTCTCCTGAATCTCCAGCGCCTGCCCCTGGGCCCGACGGGCCGCGTCATAGTCTCCCAACGCAAAATGCACCTGCCCCAAATGATTAAACGTCTGGGCACCGCCGCGCCAATCCCCCAACTCCCGCCGCCGGGTTAACGCCTCCCGCAACAGCACGAGCGCCCGTCGATAATTACCCAGCGCAAACTGGGTTTGTCCCACAGTCCCCAACGCCGCCGTAATCCCCCGCTCATTCCCCAGCGCCCGATGCAGTGCCAACCCTTCCTGTGCCAGCTCCAACGCCCGTTGAAACTCCCCCTGCCCAAAATAAACCGTCGCCAAATTCCCCAGCGATCGCGCCGCACTTCGGGGATTCCCCCCTTCCCGCGCCAGGGTTAATGCCTGCTGGTGAAACTCAATCGCCTTGTCGTACTCCCCCAGGGCATAATACGCATTCCCCAAATTCCCCAACGGCGACGCCTCCCCAGCGCGATCGCCCCTGTCCCGCGCGATCGCCAATGCCTGTTCATAGACATCAATCGCCCGTTGATACTCCCCCAATCCCGAATAAACCAACCCCAAATTATTGAGCGTATCCCCCTCCCCCTCGCGATCGCCCTCCGCCCGAAATCCGGCTAAAGCCTTCTCCCAAGCAGCGATCGCCCCTCGATAATCGCGCCTTTGATAAGCCTCCAACCCCTCTTGAAACTGTCGTTCTGTGGCGGGGCTAGCCGCTTGGATAGGGATAGGTAATGGCAAAGCTGGGGGGGCAACCATCGCCATCCCCAACAGTTCAACCCCAATCCAGCCCACCAAACCCGCACTAAAATTCCTCATGAATTAGAAGTAGATATCAATAGTTTGATCGGAGCACCGGAAACCGCAGGGGTCACTGGTTCGAGTCCGGTTACGTCCATCGTCGATAGAAAGCATTCGCTTCCCAGGCTTGGGCCGTGCGCTGTTCTAGGGCAGCTAGGGTATCAGCATCTAGGGGCTGGAACGCAGCCGCAGCTCGGATATTTTCCTCAAGCTGAGGGATATCTTCAGCGGCAATAACGGCACAATGCACACCGGGTTGGGACAGGGTATACCCCAAAGCCTGGGGCATACCGTCCAGGGCACCGGATCGAAATAGGCGACCGTAGGCGGGCACTTTCATGGCAGTGACGCCGACATTTTTTTCTTGGGCGACGGGAAGAACCCCCGGAATAAAGGAGCGGGGGTGGTGGATTTCGGCGGCGTTAATAGGGATAAGGGTGTGGTCAAAGGGATAGCGGCGCAGACCTTCGGCGATAACGGCAGGTTCATGGTGGCCGGTGATGCCGCTAAATTTGACGATGCCTTGGTCCTGGGCTTCTTCGAGGGCTTTAGCTGCGCCGTCGGGACCAAAGAGAGCATCCAGCTCTTCCTCAAAGGAAATGTGATGAAACTGCCACAGATCCAGATAGTCCGTATTCAGGCGTTTGAGCGATCGCTCCAGTTGCCGCCAGGCCCCATCCCGAGTTTGAACGGCGGTTTTGGTGGCGATAAACACCTCCTGGCGATAGTTGGGCAGGACCTTCCCTAAATAATCTTCGCTGGGACCATAGCTAGCGGCAGTATCAAAATATCGAATCCCCAACTCCCAAGCCCGCTGAATTTGTTCGATGGCAGCTTTTTCCTGACCCGACGATGACAAGGGCGTTTGACCTGCGCCCCCCAACCCAAGAACCGGCAGCTCAATCTTGGTCCGCCCCAACGTCCGCTTGGGCAGGGCGATCGTCGAGGTCGCAGAGGCCGCAGACGTATCCGATGTTGAGGCTGAGGTCGCAGAGGGGGCAGCAGAATCCTGCGATCGCCCATAGCTGGAACAGCCGATGATGCCGAGGCCAGTGGTGAGGCTGGTGGCGAGGAAATTACGGCGGGTACGTTTAGGGGATGCCGGCATAGTATTTGAAAGGGGCGATCGCGATTGATAGCTATGGTCAGGCTAACAAAATAAATTAATCAGTTGGCGTACCGACGCGGCATCTTTCAGTTCACAATTGGGTACGGTCGGCATAAGCTGGAGGCTGTGTCTTTCGCTCCACCATCAGGGATCCAACACCCGCAGACTCCCATGGCTGCCCGGTCTAATCTTTTCAAAATATTCACGCCGTCGCGCCTCGCTGCCATCATGCCCCAGCCGTTGGCATTGATGATCAGCTTCAGTATCGTAATTTTGTTTGCCGCCAGTAGTCTGCGCCACTGGCTCATACAATCAACGGCATTTGATTTGGCGATTTATGACCAGGTGGCCTATCTCATGGGGCGCGGTGCCCTGCCCTATGCCACGGTGTCGGATATGCACCATATGGGTAACCATGCGGCCTATTCGTTTTATCTAGCGGGGGCGCTATATGCCATTTATCCATCGGTGCATTGGTTATTTGGCATCCAGGCGATCGGGCTATCCCTGGGGGCATGGCCCACCTGGGGGCTGGCGCGGCAGGCGGGGCTCAGTCAGCGATTGTCGTTGGTGATGGGGGCGGTGTATTTACTGTATCCCCTGATTTTTAACGTCAATTTGTTTGATTTCCATCCCGAAGTGATGGTAATAGCGGCGTTACTGGGGGCAATTTGGGCAGCGCGGGCGGGACGGTTATTGCTGTTCACCGGGTTGCTTGTGTACGTCTTGGGGGGCAAAGCAGTATTGTCCCTGACGGTGTTTGGGCTGGGATTTTGGCTGTTGTTTTGGGAACGGAAACGATGGGCGGGGGCGATCGCCTTGGCCTTATCAACGGGATGGTTTTTAGGGGCGACCCAGGTGATTATCCCCCTGTTTAACGACGGGGAAGGGCACGACGCGGTGGGGCGCTATTCCTACCTGGGCAGCTCCGTATTAGAAGTGGCCAAAAATGTCGTGCTGCGGCCGGATTTGGTCCTCGGCAAAGTCTTTTCGTTAGATACGGCGGTCTATTTGTTACTGGTGGCGATACCGGTAATTTGGTGGCTCTTAGCCGGACGGCTGGGTGCACTGGTGGCAACGGTCCCAGCGATCGCCCTAAATGTCCTCTCCATGGCGGATCAACAGCGGGATTTAGTTCATCAATACTCCCTGCCGGTGGTGCCATTTTTGATCGTGGCGGCGATCGCGGGGATACAGCACAGTTTTGTAAGTCCTGAGCCGGGGGGCGTTTGGCGGTGGCTGGCCCAGCGATCGCCGGTGTGGTGGGGCCGATTGAAGACCGGCGTCCAGGGGGGCTGGGTACCCTTGGCATGGGCGGTGGTTTGTTTTCTAGCCCTGGCAAAATTTGGCTATTTCGGATCTATTTATGTGGATCAACTGGATACCTGGCCAGCCGCACGGGAGGCGATCGCCCAAATCGAGACCAAGGGGGGCGTATTAACCACCGCAGAGCTAGCGCCCCAGTTGGCCCACCGGGAAACCATCCGCCAAATCGAAGCAGGCATTGAGCCGGACTGGGATCAATACACCTACGTGCTGCTGAATTTGCGCCATCCGGGCCAGGAAGCCACCCTAGAATTTTCCCAAGACTTACAAAGTACGCTGGATCAGAGCGATACATTCGAACTGGTGTTTGAAGAGTCAGACGTGTTGCTATTCCGGCGGGTCGAGGGTTCGGAGGCGGTGCCCCGACGATTCAATCCCTAAGGAAGGGCAGAAGGGAAGAGCGGGAGCCAAACGGCATCGGCGAGATTGTAATCGTTGGCTAAAATGAGAGCCCCACAGTCGCCCCAAAGCTTGTTGATGGGGCACAATCGTGGAATCTGAGGACATTACCGGCAATCGGTCAGACCGGCTGGTGATGTGGTGTTCTGCTCTGTGGTGAATCAATGCCGGTGACCAATGCCATGACCCATGCGTCGTTACTGTCCCAGGCTCAGCAGGGGGATGCCCTCGCCATCGAAGCGCTGATGAACCAGGCTTTACGCCCGGCGGGCATTCAGGCACGGGTGGCGGTGGCACCAGCGGAGTTGATGGTGCGGGCGATCGCCCAGACGGTCCCTGACCGGGGGTTTATGGTGAATTTTGTACGGCGGGGAATGGGAAGCCTCGCCCAGAGTGGCTTTCAGCAAGTCATCGTGCAAGGATTTTCCCAGGGCGATCGCCGCGCCTACTGGCAGGTGACCTTGGCTCTAGAAAATGGTCAGTTTGTAGAAGTAACAGAGGATAGCGCCGCCGAGACCGCTACCGAGACGGTCAACCCGTTCCCACCCTCGTCCCCTGCGCCAGCGATCGCCCCGGATTTTCCCGTAGAATCCCAGCCCGATCCCCAGCCTTTGCGAGACTTTTCCGAATCGCGATCGCCCAGCCCTCAACCGGCCGCACCGCCAACGATTGATCCCCCTATCTCACCGGCTGAACCTGTTCCCCAGCCCTCGACTTTTCGCCGTCGCCCCCCGGTCTGGCAGCCCTTTGCCATTGGGTTGGGAGGTTGGTTACTGAGCGGGGCGATCGCCCTGGGGCTAAGGGTTGTGGTGGCCCTGTTGGCCGAAACGCGGGTCTATACCCTCCCCTATGCGGGGCCGCTGCTGCAATTGCTGGAAGTGGCGGAGCTATTGAATTTAGTCATTTTTGCGGTTTTGGGGCTAGGCATTGGACTATCGGCGATCGCCCTACCGAAACGCTGGGGGGTCAACCTAAGCGCGCTGGTGCTAACCCTATTGGTGCCCGCCATTTTTATGGCCGGTCCAGCGGTGCGCTATCAACTATGGCTCCAGCAGGTATCCCAAGCCCAATCCCTCGTCCCCTGGGTAACGGTGGAGAAAACGGACCGATTTTTAAGCGATCGCGTGGAAAATCAGGGGTTGTTCGGGTTTTATCTCTACACCGCGCGATATTCCAAGTTGCCCATCCTGGCCGAAGACATGCGGGGCAGCAATGCGATCGATGACCAAGTGAATTCAACCATCGCGGATGCAGCGCGGGTCTCCACCCAAGAGGTCGCCCAAGTGCTTGAATGGGGGACCTGGGGCATCCGTGGATTTTATTTTCTGGTGGCCACCTTCGCCGCCGCCTCCCACTTTCGTCAGGCAATCACCCTCGACCGCGACTAATCGATGGAAGCGAGCAATGGAGTCGATCAGTCGCCCCCTGGAATCCTTTAGGGATAGAAGCCCAACTTCGGCAGCCCCAGGGTTTCATCCCACCCCATCATCACGTTCATACATTGGACCGCCTGGCCCGACTGCCCCTTCAGCAAATTATCGATCGCCGACAGCACAATCACGCGATCGGTACGCGGGTCCACTTCAACGCCAATGAAGCAAGCATTTGTCCCCAACGCCCACTTGGTTTGGGGCGTCTTGCCCGCCGGCAAGACCCGGACCCAGGGGGAATTCCGATAAAACACCGAATAAATCGTGAGCACATCCTCCCGCACCAGCCCCGGATCCCGAATGCTGGCATACACCGTGGACAAAATCCCCCGAGGCATCGGCACCAGGTGGGGCGTGAACTGGAGACGGACATCATGGCCCGCCAGATCGCTACAGGTTTGCTCAATTTCCGGCGTATGGCGATGGCTCGCCACCCCATAAGCAGCAAAAGAATTATCCGCCTCCGCCAACAGGGCATGAATTTTCGCCTGACGCCCCGCCCCAGAAGTCCCCGATTTGGCATCAATAATAATGCTCTCAGGAACAATAATCCCGTGCTTCAACAGGGGCAACAGCGCCAACAAACTAGCGGTGGGATAGCAACCGGGGCAGCCAATCAAACTGGCATTCGCGATCGACTCCCGATTCAGCTCCGGCAGACCATACACCGCGTGGGCCGCCGTGGCATAATCCTCGCGGCTTTTGCTGTACCAAGCCTCATAGGTTTTCAAATCCCGGAAGCGATAATCCGCGGACAGGTCTAATACTTTGCACCCTTTGCTGATGAGCTGAGGGGCCAGGTCACAGGCAATCCCATTGGGCAACCCCAGAAACACCACCTCACAACGCTGGGCGATCGCCTCCACATCCACCGGCTCCACCGTCAGATCCACCGAACCGGTGAGATGGGGATAAATTTCGTCGTAATCCTTACCCGCACTGCTATTCCCCCCCAAATAGGTCAACTCCACCTTGGGATGATCCATCAACAGACGCACCAACTGGACCCCGCCATAGCCCGACGCCCCGACAATCCCCACTGAAATCTGTTCTGAATCGCCCATATTCCCCCCAATTTCACCTATAACACCAGTCCCAATCCGGGCAGTGATTCCGTGCAGCAATGACCCATAGTGGGGTCATGATACAGGAGCCCTGTCCCCTTCACACGGGTCGCTGGACCAGTTCATTCTCCAGTGTCAGATCTTTTCCGGGAACCATTGTCAGGGCATGGCCAGGGAATCCCCCCGAGATGGCCATTGGGGCAGGGAGGAGAACGAGTTACCCTAGAAGGAACGGATGATCCCTAATCCTTCGCCTTCCCGAATCATGTCTAATTCTTCTCTCGCATCCTCCACCCTTCGTCGTCTGCTCCCCTGGGGGATGGCCCTGGCCGGGGTGGCAGTGGCGACCGTTCCCCTCCTTCCCCAGACCGCCCATGCCCAGTCCACTTCAGGGGATGCGACGGATCTAGGAGAGTGGCAGAGCAACGAACGGGATACCCGCTCTGTCGGCTCCACCGGTCTGACTCCCCTGGAGCTAATTCAACAAATCCGATCCCTGTCCGGTCAAAGCCAGTCGGAATTTAATTCACGGCAGGAAGGACGCTTGAATGATGCCGCAGAGTCCTTCCGTCAACAGCAACAACAGCAGTTAGGCACCCCCTCTGCCCCGAACTCAACCCCGGACAGCACCGTCGATCAGTAACTCATCCGAAGGGCATCCGAAGGGCATCCGAAAGATCATCCGAGCATCCTCAGGCAATCCGTCGGCGATCAGGGGATCACTGGGCGATCGCCCCTTCCGACAGAGCAACCGTTCCATCTGATTCCCTCGACACTGCCCCCCTCGCCACTAACACCCCCGCCATCGTCCCCGTTCCCTTAGCCGTTCCCCGTGTCTAACGCTTCCCTCAGCACTCTTATGGCGGCCCGCTTGGGGCGATTAACCCAGCGGGTGTCCGTGCGGTGGGTGATGACGGTGTTGGCCGGCACCGGGGCTGCGGTGATGATGGCCGGAATTCAGTGGCTAGCGGTCGGGGAAAATGCCCAACGCCAGCGGACCCTCGCCAACGATCTCCAGCGATCGCAGGGGGAGCAGTTGGTGAAGGCAGTCCAGGAACATTTGGAAATTCCCGCCCTGGTGGCAGCCCTCAATAGTGAGGCCCTGAAGCTGGGGACCTTCGATGCGGCGGACCCGGAAGCCCTAGAGGGATTTTTAGGGCAGCAAATTCAACAATTTCCAGCCTTGCGGTTTATTGGGTTTGCCAACGAGGAGGGGATCCTAAGCGCGGTTCAGCGTACCCCCCAGGGATCGGTGCAAATTTTGACGGGGGAAACGGCCCAAAATGGATCGCCGGGTCGGCTATGGATTTATAACACCGACAGCCAGGGCGATCGCGCCAGCACGGTACGCACCCTGCCCACCTACAACCTGGATCAACAGTCCTGGTACCGCCAGCCCGCCCTAGCCGGGCAGCCCATTTGGAGCGCCCCGGAACGGGATGATGACGGCAACTGGTCCATCAGTCTGGGGCAGCCGGTGACCGATCGCCAGGGGCGACGGCTGGGGATTTTGAGCGTCACCCTGGCATTGGGTCCCCTCGGTAAAACCCTAGAGGGCTACTTCCCCACCCCCGGTGCCGGTCAAGGGTTTATTTTGGATCCCGATACGGAGCAAATTTTGCTGACGGTGGGGGGAACGGAGGCGGAACGGCGAGCCTCCCCCAATGTCATTGCGCCGGGACCGGCCCTGAAAAGCGCATTTCCCCTGGTCCAGGCGGGGGCGGACCATCTGCAGCAGACGTTTGGGGCTTGGGACAATATCGAGCAACCCCATCAAATTCCCCTATCGGCCCTGGGACGTTCCCATCAGGTGTGGGTCACCCCGGTACGCCAGGGACGGGGGGCAAATTGGTTGGTGGTGTCCATTGTGCCCCGGGTGGGCGATGGCGGGGGATGGCGCTGGCTTTGGGTATTGGTGGCCGGGGGCGTTGGCAGCGCCCTGGGGTGGGGCCTAGGGGGCGTCCTCCAGCGATCGCTCCTCCAGCTCGACCGACGCTTCAAAACCCTGACGGCGGGGCAGCCCGATTTACAATTGCCCACCTTTGCCCTGGAGGAAGTGGATCAACTGAGCCATTCTGCCCTGGTGATGGTGCAGGAATTACGGGCGCGGTTACGGGCGGCGGAACGGGAGAAAACAGAGCTGGAGGATCGGGTCCGGGAGCGAACGACGGCCCTCAGCCTATCGGAAACAAAATTTTCAAAAATTTTCTACGCCAGCCCTAGCGGGATTTGTTTGATGCGCATCGCCGATGGGGCGGTGATCGATTTCAATGACAGTTTCCTAGAGATTTTTGGCTACAGCTTCGAGGAAATGATGGGCTTCAGCAATATGGAGTTCAACATTTGGCAGGATCCCAGCGATCGCGCCCTGGTGATGCACACCCTCCAACGGGGCAGCAGCGTCCGAAATCAAGAAATCGCCGCCCGCACCAAATCCCGAGAGTTGCGGATGGTCTTGCTCTCGGCGGAGTCGATTTATCTCCACGGCATGGAATGTGCCCTGTTTGTATTCCACGACATCACGGACTACAAGCGGCTGGAGGATGATCTACGCCAATCCCAACAGCGGCTGGAGGAAGTGGAACGGCGGCGGCAGTGGGCCCTCTTGGAGGGATCGCGGGATGAGCTGCGCAGCAATTTAACCCGTATGGAGATGATGCTGGGGTCCGTCCAAGATGCCCTGGTGTGGACCGATGGCCAGGGGCAGGTGCAGTGGTGTAATGCAGCTTTCGAACAGTTGGTCCAGCGCGATCGCACGGCGGTGTTGGGCCTGCCCCTATTGAACGCCCTGCCCCTTCACCATCGGGGGAATCCGGTGGAAATCGGGGATCATCCGGTGCAGCGAGCCCTAGAGACCGCCGTGGGCAAGGCCGCCTATGAATTGATCACCGGGAATGAGCGGCGATCGGTGGAAATTTCCTGGTCCGGGGTGACCTTTTTCCAGGAGCCCGAGGCCGGGAGCAATGGTACGGGCGACGGACGTTCCGCAGGGGATCCGCCGGATCAGCCCACGGTGAGCGCGGTGTTGGTGATTCGAGATATTAGCGAGCGGAAGCGGCTGATTGCAGAGGTGCTGCGGGCGAAGCGGTTTATTGACGGCATTGTGGAGCATATCCCCCTGGCGGTCTACGTGAAGGATGTGCGCCAAGGCTATCGCTATGTGCTGTGGAATCGGGCCAGTGAAACCCTTTTCCGTCGATCGCGATCCGAAGCCCTGGGACATACAGCCCAGGAATTATACGAGGCCCCCCAAGCCGATATGTTCTCCGCCCAGGATCAGGAGGCGATCGCGGAGCGGCGGGCGGTGGAAATTCCGGAGCAAACCGTTGAGATGAACAATGCCAACGGGACCCGGGAAGAATTGACCCTGCGCACCATGAAGGTGCCCCTCTTTGACGCCCAGGGGCAGATTCTGTACCTGCTCTGTATTGCGGAAAACATCACGGAACGCAAGGAAGATCATTTGCAACTGGTGGAAACCCAAGCCCAGTTCCGTCTGTTGGCCGACCAGGCGGGGGCAGATTTGATGTTCGTCCACGACGTGGCGGGCAATATTTTGGATGTGAATCAAGAGGCGTGTCGAGCCCTAGGTTATGACCGCTTGGAGCTGTTAACCATGAATGTGGGGGATGTGGATACCCTAGCCTCCCTGGATCAACATGATCGCATCTGGGCGATGATGCAGCCGGGGCAGCCGGTGACCTTGGAGGGGATGTACCGCTGTAAAGATGGGCGGATGTTCCATGTGGAGACCCGAGTGGGGGTACGGTTCTCGGGCGCAAGCAAGGTTTTCTTAGCCATGGCGCGGGATGTCACCGCCCGCAAACAGATGGAAGGGGCCCTCCAGCAGGCTGAAGAAAAATACCGCAGCATTGTTCAGAACGCGGTGGAGGGGATCTATCAATGTGCGCCGACGGGGCAGTTTTTGAGCGCCAATCGAGCCCTGGCCAATATGTTTGGCTACGGGGCGATCGACCAGGTGATCGACCAGGGGGGCCTCAACCGGACCCGGCGATTTTATGTGGATCCCGGGCGGTGGGATAGTTTCTTGACCCTGATTGCCCAAACCGGGGAAATCTACGGTTTTGAATCCCAGGTGTATGATGCCCGGGGCCAGTCCTTCTGGGTGTCGGAAAATGCCCGCGCCGTTAAGGATGTGGATGGTCGGCTGCTCTACTACGAAGGCACCATCCAAAACATCACCGAGCGGAAGCTGGCCGAGGAAGCCCTCTTTGCGGAACAGGAAAAAGCCGATCGCCTGCTACTCAATATCCTGCCCCGTCCGGTGGCGGAGAGCCTGAAGCAAGGGGAAGGGACGTTAGCCCAGCTCTACGACGAAGCCACCATCCTCTTTGCTGATCTGGTGGGCTTCACCAAGCTATCAGCCCAGATGCGTCCCATTGAATTGGTTAACGAGCTAAATCTGATCTTCTCCACCTTTGACCATCTGGCGGAATATCACGAGCTAGAAAAAATCAAAACCGTGGGGGATGAATATATGGTGGTGGGCGGTTTGCCGTTGCCCATGAAGGACCATGTGAAGGCGGTGGCGCGGTTGGCGCTGGATATGCAAATTGCGATTCAGGAGTTTAAGGATCCCCAAGGGACCCCCTTCCAAATTCGAATTGGGATCGCAACGGGGTCCGTGGTGGCGGGGGTCATCGGGATCAAGAAGTTTGCCTATGATCTGTGGGGGGATACGGTCAATATTGCGAGCCGGATGGAGTCCCACGGGGAGCCGGGCCGCATTCAAGTCACGGAGGCGGCGTATCAAGCCCTCAAAGGGGATTTTCACTTTGAGGAGCGAGGCGTGATTGACATTAAGGGCCGGGGCAAGATGGCCACCTACTGGCTGCTGGGCGATCGCACGAGTGAGACGGAGAGCGGTCATCCCACCGTCGGTCGAACCCCGATTATTTTGCCGGAAACCAACCGGGACAATGGACGGATTTCAGAAAACCCATTGCTAGCCTCTTCCGGAACCAATGGCACGGGTTCCGGGGCCAATGGCTCCAATGGCGCTGGCTTTGGGGATTTGGGATCCAGCAATGGCACCCCATCCCCCGCCGACAAGGCTCACACCAATGGCGGAAATGGCGGCAATTCGGCCGCGGCGGTCAATGGCGAACTGGGGGATGGGGATCCTGGCAACTTGGACAGCGAAACAGGGGAAGAAGAAATGTCCTTAGCGGCATCCCTGGAAGCGTTGATGTGGGAAGAAGCGCTGACAGAGGACGTGGTTTTTGACGACCATACCCTCTTCTTTGATGCGATTGAATCGACCGGTCCCAGGGAAACGGGTCCCCCAGCGGAAGGGGAGCAACAGGGATAGGGGAGCTTAGCGAATCAGTCCCTTTTGGCGGAGGAGGTTTTCCACTTGGGTTTGGTGGGGTTGGGCGGCGATCGCCCCGGGCTTTTGGGTGACGAGGGCACCCACGGCATTGCCATAGGTAACCATCCGATAGGCCGCTTTGGGGTCCGATAGCTGTTGGACACCGCCCCCCTGAAGAAGCTGGCTAATAAACCCCGCCACAAACCCATCCCCCGCGCCGGTGGTATCAACGGCGGCCACCGAAAAACCCTCCACTTCCCCCATATGTCCCCCCAAACAATAGGCGCAGCCCTTGGCCCCATCGGTCACAATGACCCCTTCCAAATGGTCCAGTTTCTGGGCGATCGCCCCGGGATCGGCCGTCTCAAACATCCATTGGGCTTCTTCGGCGGAGACTTTGAGCAGGTCAACACGCTCCAGGATCGGGGCAATGGTGGCTTTGGCTTGGCTGGGATCACTCCAAAATAGGGGACGCCAGTTGAGATCGAGGAACACCGGGAGATAGTGCTGATCCGCCAGGTCGAGGGCTCGGGCGATCGCTGCTCCGGTGTCGGGATAGGCTAGCCCCAAGGTTCCCAGCACCAACAGTTTCGCGGACGCAAAGAGAGTTTCGGGTAAAGCTTGGGCCGCCAGACGAGTATCGGCAAACGTGGTGGTGTCCTGTTGCCCCTTGCCCGCCACCCCAAAGGCAGCAAATTGGCGATCGCCCGCGGGATCTTGCGTGACATATACTTCCCGGGTGGGGGCGGTGGGATGACGCTGCACCCCGTCCGTGTTCACGCCGCCGCGCTGTAACAATTTCACCAACTGATCACCGGCGGCATCCTGTCCGACACAGGTGACCAGCGCCGACGGGACTCCCAATTTCGCCAGGGCAAAGGCAACATTGGCCGGTGCGCCTCCCGGATGGGCAATCCATTTTTCGATTTTGTCCAATGGGACCCCTGCCGATGGTCCAGCAACGGGATCTGCTAAGCAGTCCCACAATATTTCGCCTACACACACCACCTGGGGTACCGGCATAATTTTTATCTAGAAATTGAAGAATTACAGGGTTCATCGCGATCGCAGCAGTCCCGAGACCGCCGGGGCCAATTGGAGCGGGTCGGGATCCATCTAAGCTGTCTATCCCCTGGCCGCCGATTGACGTTTCTCAGGTGTAGCAAATCAATCCAAAGACCGCCAAGACATCCCCGGCAGAAATTGGGCGATCGCCCCCGCCCCAATCGGAGCAGAGGTAGGAGCCCCCTAAACGCCCCAACAGTGCTTTTTTAAACGGTCCAAGCAACCTGTTCACTATCCACCTCAGCCTTAGTCCGACGGACGGCTAAAGCACTCGCCACCAACCCAACCCCAGTGCCGAAACTCAGCAGCACCACCAGCAATAGCAGCGTCTCACGGGAAGTTAAGGGCAGCTCCCGAGCTAAGAATTGTAAAAAACTAGGCTGATTGCTAAGAACTGATCGCAATACCTGCTGAATCAGGGCGATCGCCCCCCAAGCGAGCAATCCCCCCTGGAGCCCAAACACCGCCCCCTGGAGCAAAAACGGCAGATAAATCCATCCCCGCGTTGCCCCGACTAAGCGCATAATTTCAATCTCCTGACTGCGGGCCGACACCACCAACCGAATCGTGGTCATCGTCGTGGCGATCGCCGCCGAAATCACCAGGACAATGGCCCCTAAGCCAACCCAGGTCAACAGCTCATTCACCTCCCGCAACCGGGTCACCACCTCCGCCACATAGCGGGTATCCTCCACCCCGGCGATCGCCTCCACCTGCCCCGCCACTGTGGGGGCCATCTCCGGCGCATTAACTTTTACTTTCAACTCATCCAACAGCGGGTTACCCTCCAACTGCTGGGTTGCCACCTCAATATTAGAAATCCCCAACTCCTTCACCAGGTCTTCCCAGGCGGTCTCCCGGGGGACCAGGGTCACCGTGGCCACCTCCGGCAGTTGCTCAATGGTGTTCTGAACGGGGGCGGGATCAACCTGAGGTTGCACATAAACGGAAATTTCGAGCTGGCTGCCAAATTCATTCAACAACCGTTCCAGGTGCCAAGACGCCTGCAAACTGGTCCCCAATAAAAATAGGGAAACAGCAACGGTGGCGACGGCCGCCCAATTCATCCAGCCCCCCCGTCGGAAACCGCGCCAGGTTTCCTGCCAAAGATATCCCCATCGGGTTAGTCCATCCCACATTGCGATCGCCCCGCCCGGTCCTGCCAAATGCTGATGTATGCGTGCCGGTATGCAACACGCGATCCAAATCTAGGCCAGATTTCCGGGATGTACCAGGATCTCAGTTAATCGGAAGGGGGACTGACGCTGGTTCTAGGCAGATTTGATAAAGCGGATAATGTCGCGGACGTTTTCCAGGAATTGACCGTCGGCGGTGATTTGGGCGATCGCATCCCGAGCTTCGGCTTGCAAGTGGGCATGGTCCGCCTGGTTCTGGGCGGCGAGCTGGCGATGGTCGGCGCTGAGATCCTGAAGATCCGTGGTCAGGGCCGTGACCCGACGATATTGCTGCGCCGCAAAAGAAGTATCGCGATCGCCATCCAACTCCCGTTCCAGAGCAGTCGCCCGATGTTTGAGATCTTCAATCACCCCTTTCATTTCTGCCACTTCCCCCATCAGCTTCAGCACGTCATCCCGGGGATATTTAAATTCTTTTTCGATGGATTTGAGCTGGTTTGCCAGGTAGCTATAGAACACCACGGCGGGGCGTAATCCCGTCAACAACAGGGCGGCGATGCTACTGAAATAGCCAATGGAGCTGATCCCCGTTGCCGCCAGCAAATAAAGCACGATCGCCGAGATCAAATGCAATGCGATCGCCACCACCAGGGATCGCTTGGCAATTTTTTGCACGTAGGCCAGACGCTCAGGATTAACGGGCAAATTGCGATCGCGGGATTGGTGGGCACTCGCCAGGGCTTGCTTAGCCGTGAAATGCACATTCCAGGGCACGGTAACGATTACTAACAACCACCAGAAACTAGCCAGCCCAATAATCCAATCCAATAAACTTCCAGCGGGCACCCCCACCCATTTCAGCACCGCAAATACGATCAACGCGATAAAGGCTAACCCCGTGCCAAAACTCCCCAGCGATCGCAATTCTTGACCCGATACCATTCGTTTTCCCCCAGATACGCTCTGTTTCAATCCTGACGGGGGTGACGGTAGCCATGCGATCGCCTATGCCAGTTATCAAATCTTCAGAATCTTGTGCACTTTTCGAAGCAGTCTCAATGCCAGGCTAAATCTGCATTGAAGAGCCCTTCCCAGACCCCCAATCCCTTGACAAGCACAATCAGCAGGGTAGGTTAGAAGAACCATACAGTCCGCCTGCCCGTTATTGCCCCACGCCCGTAGGTCGCCCCTGGGATAATCTGCCCCCACCCTCATCGGTCCCGCGATTACCCCAATCGGTCTCCCTAACGTGGCCCCCTCGCGCAACGGGGTGCAAGGCGGTGACACGGTGACATTGCGGCTCAGGGCACAGGGATTACGAACTATGGACGACTCTCAGCAACGATTTTCCACCGGATTCTTTTCGGCATCGGGGTCCGGTTCTACGCCATCCGGTTCTACGCCAAATGATGGGTCATCGAACGATGGATCCCCCAACGAGACATCTACCCCAAATCCCCAAGCGGGAGAGACTCCCCCAGAAACGGCAGCGTCTCAGGATTGGTCCGTTTCATCTGGCTTCTGGAATGCCCAGCCCTCTGCTCAGCCCTCTCTCCAACCCTCGGAGCGATCGCCCCAAGCCAGCGCCCCCCAACTCCCCATCATTCAACCTCTGACGCCTCCTGCTGCTGACGATTTCCAAGCAGAAATCCCCGAGGAATCAGACGCCCCCACAGACATCGCATATACAGCAGATATCGCAGACACTTCAGAGGCGGAAGAAGCACCAGAAGCAGCAGAGGCGGTCGTTCAAGCTCCCTTTGCGGAAGCGCCAGATTTATCAGTGCCCCCCCTGCCGGAGCCATTACCGGAAGCCCCAACGCTCCAGCAGCCCCCCCAGCAGCCTTTAGAACAAACTTTAGAACAAACCCAATCCTACGAAGCCGAAACCCTGCATCAACCCAACGCAGAGGTGGCACAACTCCGGGCAGAGAACCGACAGCTCTATGAGCACATCGCCCAGATGGAAGAGCTGCTCCAGGAATGCCAAGCCACCCTGGAATTGCAGATGATGCGATCGCAAACCCAGGAAAGCTTAATTGAGCGGCAAACCCAGGAGCTGGAGGAAACCCATCAAGCACTCCAGCAAACCCAAACCGAAGCGGATCGTATTTTAACGGAGCTGGAAAAATCCGGTGATATTTTGCAGCGCCAAGCCCAGGAACTGGCCAATGCCCAGCAATTAGCGGCGCATTTACAGGGCACCCTGGAGGACACCCAGCGGGAAGTATCGCGCTATCAAGTGGTCGTCGAAACCCTGACCCAGGAGCTAGACAACAGCCAAACCCGCATCAGCCATTTAGAAGAAACCTGTCACCAACTGCAACAGCGATCGCTCAACCAAGACGCCGCGATCGCCCAAACCGAAGCCAACTGCCAGGAGCTGCAATCGCGCCTCAACCGCCAACAGCGCCAAACCCTCCATTTCCGGTCAGCCCTGGAACGGTGCCTCGACCTAAATCTCACGGCTGAACTATCCGACGCAGACGCCCCCCTCCAACTCCCCCAGGGCAGTATCCAACCCTGGTCCATTGATACCACCACCGATACCGCCGCCGATACCGCCGCTGATACCACCACGCCAGAGGCTCCCAGCGTAGACAGCGCCCCATCGGCGATCGCCCCCCCAACCGTCGCAGGCCTAGCCCCAGAAGTGGAAGCTGCTGACCCCAGCCCCCCAGAGGAAATCCAAACGATTTATCCGTCGATCCCCATGGCAGGCATCGCCCACACACCCATAACGTTGCCGCCGATTGGGGAAATCACCGATGCCGATATCGAAGAACCAACCCCCGAACCGGTAGAGATCTCCCCGTCCGACATCGTCGCCCTCTTGGATTGGAGCTTAGAAGAATCAACCGACCTAAACTCGGGCGTTTCCCAACCCTCGGACGCGATCCCCGACATTGAGGAAGTGGAAGCCATCGAAGGGGATGTGATCGCGGAAGCGGAAGAAGCAGCCCCCATTGAGACACCGATAGAGGCACCGGTTGAGATGCCGATTGAGGCGATCGCCCCCCCGATCCAAGCCCCTCAAACAATGCCTGAGCCCCCCCAAGCGCCCCCATTGGAACAGCCGCTAACGCACCCCCTGTCCAATCTGCTATCCCTGGGGGCAGAACTGCTCAATCTTCAGGGACTCGAAGCCCCCCAGACAGTGGCACGCCCGCCGCAAACGACATCAGATCCCATATCAGCTCCCGTTGCCCATAATCCTGCGTCCGAGGCGACTGTTGAGCCGGAAATTGAGTCTGAGGCGGCGATCGCCACCGATTCCGCATCACCATCACCCTTAGCCCCAGACCTCGCCTCCCCCCTGAAACGCGAATCCCTCGCCGCAGTCGAGTTACCCCACTTCTCCTAACGTCAACCTTAGCGCCGGCAAAACATCCCATAAAAAACTGCGGTCAGACCCTAGAGTCACAACCGCAGTTTTTTATTGATTAGCCGCAGGGATCAGGGCAAAAATGCCCGATCCCCATCAGTCATCACAGGTCAGAATTAGACGCTAACGACAGCCTTGTCGGTCTTAGCGGTCAACTCGCCGCTAGCATACTTAGCCGCGAAATCATCCAAGCCAATTTGCTTGATCTTGGTCGCGTTACCGGCGGTACCGAACTGCTGATAGCGATCGGCGCACACCTGCTTCATGTACTTGATGGAAGGCTTCAGGAAGTGGCGGGGATCAAAGTTCTTGGGATCCGCAGTCGCCGCTTCACGGATAGCCGCCGTGATAGCCAAGCGGTTATCGGTGTCGATGTTCACCTTACGAACACCAGACTTGATCCCCTTCTGGATTTCCTCAACGGGAACACCATAGGTCTCAGGAATCGCACCGCCGTGGGCGTTGATCATATCCAACCACTCTTGGGGCACGGAAGAAGAACCGTGCATCACCAAGTGGGTGTTGGGCAACTTGCTGTGGATCTCTTCGATGCGGCTGATGGCCAACACTTCACCGGTAGGCTTACGGGTGAACTTGTAAGCACCGTGGCTGGTCCCGATCGCCACAGCCAGAGCATCCACCTGAGTGCGCTCAACGAACTCAACCGCTTCAGTGGGATCGGTCAACAACTGATCCTTGCTCAGAGCGCCCTCGAAACCGTGGCCATCCTCAGCTTCACCCTTACCGGTTTCCAAGGAGCCCAAGCAGCCCAACTCACCTTCAACACTGGCACCCACAGAGTGAGCCACCTTCACCACCTCAGCGGTAACGCTGACGTTGTAATCAAAGCTTGCGGGGGTTTTTGCGTCTGCCTCCAAGGAGCCGTCCATCATCACGCTGGTGAAACCATTGCGAATCGCGGAGTAGCAGGTGGCGGGGCTGTTGCCGTGGTCCTGGTGCATCACAACAGGAATTTCGGGGTAGGTTTCGATCGCCGCCAAAACCAAGTGACGCAGGAAGTTCTCACCAGCGTAACTACGAGCACCACGGGACGCCTGCAAAATCACAGGGCTATTGGTTTCGGAGGCAGCCTGCATGATCGACAGGATCTGCTCCATGTTGTTGACGTTGAACGCGGGAATACCGTAGCCGTTCTCTGCAGCGTGATCCAGCAGCAATCGCATGGGGACTAGCGCCATGGGATCTCCTCCTAATATTATTTTTGACCGAATAGATGGCTAATTAGCCGATTCGTCTATGCCTTGGCTTCAATCTTAGGACAATTTTCGGTTTTGTCTTTAAGATTTCTTGCATTACTGACTTAACATTTCTTCTCAATTACTTAAGAAAAAATGGGGGATCACCGGGGCTATTAGGGCTGACGGCGTATCCAGCGTTTGTCGATGATGGCGGCGATCGCCACGCCGACGGTATAAGCCAACAAATCTTTCCAGTCGAAAACGGTTCCGATTATCGTGCGGGCGATCGCATTGTCTTGCCAGCCCAAGAGGTGCACCACCCGAAAATATTGCGCCAGCTCCACGGACCAAGAAAATGCCAGCGTACCGAGGGCAAGCCACTGGGTTTTCGCCGTTAGGAAGGCTCGCAAAAAGAAAAATATTAAAATCACCACCAGCACATCCCCCAAAATGGGGCGGATAAATCCGTCGTCCACAAACAGGGCGATCAGGACTTCGACGATGAACAGGGCAATAAAAATGGCAAATGCCACCCCGTTGAATTTGAACTGGGATGGCATTGACATGGCTGGTACCGGTTACCCTGTGGGACTGTTTCTAGAACCTGGTCCTAGGGCTGCCCCTAGGATTTAGAGGGCTTCGGGGGACCAAAGACGGGGGTCAAGAAGGCCGCGAGGGCACCGATCGCAAAGCCGGAGATATTGCGCACCAAGGGTAACCAATCGCTGGTGCGGGAAATCACCGGGGCGATGCCGAAAGCAATAAACAAAATTCCCCACAGGGGCGAGAGAATCAGCGCCCACTGCCAAGCAATCACCTGATCCTCTTTGCGAGGGTGCGCTGCAAAACCACAAATAACGCCGCCAACGACGGAGGTGATCAGGGTTAGAATCCATTGTTCCTGGGGTAAACCGGGCACAAACTGACAGCCGCCCTGGGTAACGCAGCCCATTACGGAATCCAGAGACTCCACGATCGCCTGGTTTTCGCCGTTATCCCGCACAAAAAACTGATTGCCATAGCGAGTCTGCAGCTCAATCCAGAAGGTGCGGGGCATCAACTCATAGAACGAATCCCCCACATTGAAATTCAGGACATTACCGCCCCGGGCATCGGCAATCAGCAACAGGCTTTTATTATCCAAACCCCAAAAATCGATCACGGCGCGCCCCGGCGTCTGGTCGAACTGAGTGAGCACTCGCAGCTTCCACCCCGTCGCATCCTCAAACTCTTCCAGTTTCTCGACTAAGGTTCTCTCCTGACCATCGGGAATAAAATTCGCCAGATCCACCACGGCAATGGGATCCTCAGGCAGCAAGTCTGGATTGTCATAGGCCTGGGCCGCCGGGGCGATCGCCCAGCTACACACCATCAACATCACAGCCAAGGATGACCGCATAACCCACTGCTTAACCCGTTGCCCCATAGCTTCGATCCCAGTTGCCTATAAACAATGCTTTTGATCTCCGCTAGAAATGGCTGGGCAGAGGTCATCCCTGACTTACTTAACATTTCTTCACGGTCGCTTAATTTAACCTAATACTAATGACGATCCCTAGAACTCGTCAATCGACGGAGTGGAAAGTCATGCTAGAAAAACCCCATGGGTCGTCGCGCGGAATAGGGGAAAACACGGCATGGGCAACTGGTTCACGGACGGCGGGATTGTGATGTATCCCCTGGTGGGCTGTGCCTTGGTGACGGTGATTTTGGTTGGGGAGCGATCGCGATTTTGGTGGCGACTGATCCAGCGACAAATTCCCTTCACCCGCGAGATTTTGCTGAATTACCGAGAAGATCCCATCGCCGTGGCGGCCACCCTGCGTCAAACCCAGGATTTACCGATCGCCCGCATTTTTTGGGCGGCCCTGTCGTTGGATCATCCCACCCCCCAGGAATTCCGCCTCGCCCTAGAAGCCGCCGCCCAAGGGGAAATCCAAAATTTACGGCGCTATCAAACCGTCTTCGACACCATCGTTAATATTTCCCCTCTTTTGGGGCTGCTGGGTACCATCCTCGGTCTGATGCAGTCATTTGCCGCCCTGCCTTTGGGCAATCTGGAAGCGGCGGGGGCTGGCGTCGGCAGCGGCATTGGCGAAGCATTGGGGTCTACGGCCACCGGATTGATTGTGGCGATGATTGCCTTGGTGGCGGGCAATATTTTCCGCAGCTTAGCGAAACGACAAATGCGGGGCATGGCCGACGCGATCGGGCAATGGGAGCTGTTATACCGTAACCACTACGAGAAGTCCGCCGTTAGCCGAGGAGAGGATCCCTTTGTCATTTCTGGATGAGCCCGAGGAGCAGGCCCCCCCATCGATTAATTTGACGCCGATGGTGGATGTGTTGTTTTCAATCCTGGCGTTTTTTATTGTGTCGACTCTATTCCTCTCCCGCTGGCAGGGATTGCCCATGAATTTACCGGAAGCGGGTCAAGGATCGGGACAGGCCGCCCCCGAGACCACCATTACGATCCAGGCGGATGGGGCGATCGCCCTAGACCGTCAACCCATTTCCCTGGCCGATCTCGCCGCCCAAATTGCCCAGAAAAAACAGGGGGATCAGACGCTGATTGTGGCGATCAATGCGGACCAGCAGGTGAGCCATGGCCAGGTGGTCGCCGTCATGGATCAGCTTCAAACCGTGCCCGGGATTCAACTGGCGATCGCCACCCGACCGATTGCCCCCGCGACTCCTTAGTCCTGGGGATAGTCAGTGACCTAAGCAGGGGTTGTAAAAGTCCGAAGCTCTGGGTAAAGATTGGTTTGTCTAGAGATTTTGTCCAGGGATAGCGCGCCCTCAAGTCGGAGACCGCCTAGGAGACCGCCATGGAATCGGCAGTAGATGGATTAGATGCAGGACTGCAATGGTTGCACGGTTGGATGCCCCTGCTGGCGGGGGGCGCAGGAATTTGGGCATGGCGGCGCTATGGAAATTTAGGCTGGTTCCTCTTCGCACTGATCGGCGTAATGCGCTGGGTGACCGGTTTGATCGCCGAGCCCATGGCCCTTTCCACCGATAGCAATCAGGTGAAATGGTTCACGATCGCGATCGTCGTCTATGCCACCGGTACCGCCCTAGAAAAAGCGTTGCCCAACCTTTGGCCGCGATCGCCCCTCCCGGACAGCCCCTCCAAGGATTCGACCGACTAGTCCAGCCAAATTTTCCGTATTTTCTCGGATCCACTGTGGGGAGTCCCGGAAAACATCACAGCGGGTGCCGATGATCCATTCCTCTCCTTAGCCATCTCCCTCCCCATTTCTCCCATGCTGATCCTTTCCCCCCAGGATGTGACCCTGGCTGAGATTCATCATCCAGAGACCCAAAAACGCATGCCGGTCCTGACCTACCAGTCCCAGCGGTTTGGACTCGTACGAAAGTTTGAACTGAGCGATCGCCAGGGGGCGATGGACTTCAGCAAAAACCTGGTGACGAACCATCGCAAATTCTGCATCCTGCTGGAGGAAGCCCATCAATACAGCGTTTGGGGGCGCTTGCGACCGCTCACCCACGCCCCCAGCGCCGCCCAAACCCAAAAAGTATCCGAGCAAATCAGCACCCTATTCACCCGGCAGGAATGGGCCGCGATCGCCCCCTTACCGGAAGAACAATTCAGCCAAGCCCTCTTAAAAAAGCTGAACCAACAGCGGAAATTACTGGGCGAGATTGCCTTAAAAACGATTCACTCCCACCCCAGCGCCCAATATCGCCGCACCGCCTCCGTTTTTGTCGCCTATCGGGATGGGGGCGGCCTCACCTACGGCTTTATCATTCACTGGTTCCGAGAACTCGCCCTAGGGGTGGGCAAAAATCTCACCACCAAAATTGGATGGGATGTAATCAATAAACAGCATTTCAAGGCAACGGTCGTCGAAGATGAATCAGTGTTTTCCCCCAGCAACGCCGAGGGATTAGACCAACTTTTCAAAAATTTATTGCCCTAGCCCCTTAAGCCATATCTATGGATCAGAGACCGATGGATCAAACCTCCCAAAGATCCGGCCATCTGCCCTGCGAAATTATTGCCCATCGCGGCAGTTCGGCGATCGCCCCAGAGAATACGATGGCGGCCGTTAAACAGGCGATCGCCGATGGAGCTGACCGCATTGAATTGGATGTGCAACAACTTGCCGATGGCACCCTGGTGATTTTTCACGATGCAGTCTTGATGCGGGTGGCAGGTATAGAGGAAGAAATTGGCAATTTAAGCTGGAGTGAAGTGCGATCGATGGATGTGGGGCAATGGTTTTCGCCCCAATTTAAGGGGGAAACCATTCCGCTACTGGTGGATGTGCTGGAAGCAACGGCGGGAAAAATTGCCCTGAACCTAGAACTCAAATCCAACGGGTATGAAACAGACTTAGCCCCCCAAGTTGCGCAAACCATTCAGGATTTTGGATTGCAAGATGCCTGCATCATCACGTCCTTTCAGAAGCGTTGGATTCAGCATCTCAAAGACACCTTCCCCGATCTCAACTTAGGTATCATTTCCACCCGGCCTGTTCCCCCAGAAGAATTGCAAGGGCTACAGGCATGCTCACTCCAGGCAGATGCCCTGACGCCTCCTCACTTGAAAACGCACCAAAGCCATGGCCTCAAAACTTGGATTTGGACCGTGGATGATGGGGCGATCGCGCAATATTGGCTCAACCACGGCATCAACGGCATCATCACCAACCATCCCGCCAAACTGCGTCAGGCATTAATCGTCAGGCATTAATTGCCAGACATTAATCACCAGCCATTAACCTACAGGGCTGCCCCCCCATTGAAGTCAAGGTCGTGGGTTAAAATCGAAGACTCAAGAATCAGTCAAGATTCACGCCCATACCCTAGAGAGTCGCGCCATTTCACCATGAGCAAAGGAACCCTATTCGATAAAGTTTGGGAACTGCACACCGTCGGCACCCTGCCCTCCGGTCAAACCCAGCTCTTCGTCGGGTTACACCTGGTCCACGAAGTCACCAGCCCCCAAGCCTTTGCCATGTTGCGGGAGCGGAATCTCACCGTCGCCTTCCCCCAGCGCACCGTCGCCACCGTGGATCACATCGTCCCCACGGACAACCAAGCCCGCCCCTTCGCCGATACCCTCGCCGAGGAAATGATCAGCACCCTGGAGCAAAACTGCGCCGACTTCGGCATTCGCTTCTACAACATCGGCTCCGGGAAACAGGGCATCGTCCACGTCATCGCCCCGGAACAGGGACTCACCCAGCCCGGCATGGTCGTCGCCTGCGGGGATAGCCACACCTCCACCCACGGCGCATTTGGTGCCATTTCCTTCGGGATTGGCACCAGCCAAGTGCGCGACGTGCTCGCCTCCCAAACCCTCGCCATTACCAAACCCAAAGTGCGCCGAGTGGAAATTAACGGCGAACTGCCCATCGGGGTTTATGCCAAAGATGTGGTGCTGCACATCATCCGTAAACTCGGGGTGAAAGGCGGCGTGGGCTATGCCTATGAATATGCCGGCACCACCTTCGAGTCCATGTCTATGGAAGAACGGATGACCGTATGCAATATGAGCATTGAAGGGGGCGCACGCTGCGGCTATGTCAACCCCGATGCGGTCACCTTTGACTATTTGCGCGATCGCGATTTTGCCCCCAAAGCCGACCAGTGGGACAAAGCAGTGGAGTGGTGGAGCAGCCTAGCCAGCGATGCCGACGCAGAATACGACGATGTGGTGGTATTCGATGCCGCCGAGATTCCCCCCACCGTCACCTGGGGGATTACCCCCGGCCAGGGCATTGGCGTCACCGAAACCGTACCCACCCTAGAAGAATTGGACGAGGGCGATCGCTCCATCGCCGCCGAAGCCTATAACTATATGGACATCGCCCCCGGCCAAGCGATCGCCGGCACCAAAATCGACGTGTGCTTTATCGGGAGCTGCACCAATGGTCGCCTGAGTGACCTCCAGGAAGCGGCAAAAGTCGCCAGCGGCAAGCAGGTCGCCGACGGCATTAAAGCATTTGTCGTCCCTGGCTCCGAGAAAGTGAAACAGCAGGCAGAAGCGGAAGGGCTGGATAAAATCTTTACGGCGGCCGGCTTTGAATGGCGCGAAGCAGGCTGTTCCATGTGCCTCGCTATGAACCCTGACAAACTCCAGGGCAACCAGGTCAGCGCATCTTCGTCCAATCGCAACTTCAAAGGTCGGCAAGGGTCCGCCTCCGGTCGCACCCTGTTGATGAGTCCCGCCATGGTAGCCGCCGCCGCGATCGCCGGAGAAGTCGCCGACGTACGCGAGTTAATTGCCTAGTCCCCTTGCTAGTCCCCTTGGGATCTGGGATTTACCCAAACACCAAATCATCAATCACCAGGCGATCGCCTTCGGAACCGATCGCCACCGACTGGGCAACGCCATTAAACGCGACTTCAAAGGGGGTTTCGGTCAATCCAAACGCGCCGATAGGCAACAAGGTGTCATCGGTCAGGGGGAGTTCCGCGATCGCCAACACATTGCCGGAGCCGTTGGGACCATCAAAAATCAACACCTCATGGAGCCCATCCCCATCGGGATCCACCGCCGGATTTAACGCAAAAGGCGCCCCATAGCGGAAACTCAGGCGATCGCGGAAACCGCCGTCCACATTCACAATCATGGTGCCCACCCCCGTGTAAGTCAGGGCCTGGGCAGGGGTCGACGGAGCCAGGAGGGGATCTACAAAATTGCCGCTGCCGCCCCCTTCAAAATTAACGATCCCCAGCGCATTCTCCGAGAACCGCACCCCCGTTAGGGGATCCACCGGAAAAGCCTCCAGGTCACTGGCCGCAGAAAAATCCACCGCGATCGCCGGCTGATCATTGTCTGCAATGACAACGGTGGTACTTTGATTCGCCCCCAGGGCAACCCCGCCCACCGGATTAAACAGGGTAAGCGAAAAACTCTCGGGGCCTTCCACCAACGCATCATCGGCGATCGCGAACGTAATATCCTTGGGACCGGTTTCACCGTCCTCAAACACCAAGCCAATGGGGCCGGGGGGAGACGTAAAATCCACGCCTTCCACAGCGGTCCCGCCAACCACCGCCACATTGACCGTCACCCGGCCGTTGCTACCATCGGTGCGTATCACCGGCACCGTCACCAGGGAGACCCCCTCCACCACGGAAAAACTGGGCTCAGAAAACTCCACCAGCCCCGCCGGTAGGGCATCCTGGTCCACGATTTCCACCGTCGCGACCGACGTGCCCAGGGTTGCGCCCCCAATCGGATCGCTCAAGGTAACCGTAAAGGACTCCAAATCCTCCTGGAGCTGGTCGTCCAATAGCGGAATCGTGACGATCGCCGCCGCCAGTTCCCCATCCGCAAACGTCACCGTCGTCGGCTCAGGGGCGGCCAAAAAATCACTCCCCGCGATCGCCGTTCCATCGGCCACGGTCACCCCCACCGAGACCGCCCCCTGACTACCCCCAGAGCGCAGCACGGTCAATTCCGCCGTCCCGTCATCCTCATTCACCCGCACCACCGACGACGCAAACCCCACGGTCCCCCCGGGCGTAATGGGTGGCGCAATCGAATCATCATCAACTACGGTCACCAGAGCCGTGCTTTGCTCCCCCAATTGCAGCCGCTCCGGATCCGGCACCAGTTGCAAAGAAAACACCTCATCCGGTTCCGGCACATCGTCGTCAATCAGCGGCAACATCACCGTCAAATTGCGATCGCCCCCAAACAGGGCAACCCGCAGATTTTCCGCCGCCACATCCGTCTCAGTGCCCCCCGCCCGCGACACCAGCAAATCGAAGGAAAACGTCGTCGTCAAACGGGACAGCTCCGGAAAACTGCGGATCACCGTCACCGCCGTCAGGGGCACCCCATCCTCCCGCACCTGGAATTCCGCCGCCCCAAACTCCAGGGTTTCCGCCACCACAAAATCATGGCTGGTCAGGCGATCGCCATCAATCCCGGGCAACACCGCCAGCACCGCCTCCGAACTCACCAATCGAATCTGGGTCGACACCGCCCCCAGATCATCCCGGAGCGTCACCGCCTCCACATCGTCGATCGCCAACCCCAACGGCAACCCAATGCGATCGAGCCCCACCTCAAAATCCGTCACCGTCTGTAGGGCCTCCCCATCCTCCACCGGCAACTCCACCACAAACACATCATCCCCCGCCCCCCCGGTCAGGGTGTTATCCCCCGCACTCCCCCCCAACACATCCGAAAATTCACTGCCCAACAGGACATCATCGCCCCCCTCCCCCACCAACACCACATTCCGCCCCCCCGCCGTCAGGGTGTCATCCCCATCCAGCCCCAATATCACCGTATCGTCGGCCGCCAAAATTGCATCCGCCCCATTCGTCCCAGAAATCACCGTACCCATAGGATTTTCCTGCTCCTAAATCACCACAGCCAATAGCAAAATCAACACGAAATCAACACGAAACCAACACGCCCAATCAGCAAACCCAACCAGACCCAAAACGCCAACCCTTCAGCCAAACCTTCCACTGACGCTAATGGGTAACGCTAACGGGTAACGCTAACGGGGCTTGGGCGATCGCCCCACCCTGGGACTAGCGATAGGGGTCAAGCTCCCCCCCAGATACGCCCGCCCAAATTGCGCTAGGATTAAAAGCTTGCAGATCACCAAAAGCCCCCTGTCAAGGAGACGACCCAATGGCCAAGATGTATTACGACAACGATGCTAACCTCGACCTGCTGTTGAATGGCAAAACCGTTGCCATCATCGGCTACGGTTCCCAAGGTCATGCCCACGCCCTGAACCTTAAGGATAGCGGCGTTAATGTCATTGTCGGTCTATACGAAGGCAGCAAATCCACCGCCAAAGCGGAAGCAGAAGGCTTGACGGTTCTCCCCGTCGCCGATGCTGCCTCCAAAGCAGACTTCATCATGATTCTGCTGCCGGACGAAGTGCAAAAGACCATTTACACCACCGAAATTGCGCCCCACCTCAGCGCCGGAAAAGTCCTCGCCTTCGCCCACGGCTTCAATATTCACTTTGGTCAGATCGTCCCCCCCAGCGATGTGGATGTGGTCATGGCCGCCCCCAAAGGACCGGGTCACCTAGTCCGTCGGACGTATGAACAGGGGCAAGGGGTTCCCGCGTTGTTCGCCGTTTACCAAGATGCGTCCGGACAAGCCCGGGATCTGGCCATGGCCTACGCCAAAGGCATCGGCGGCACCCGCGGCGGCATTTTAGAGACCACCTTCCGGGAAGAAACCGAGACGGATCTCTTCGGGGAGCAAGCGGTGTTGTGTGGCGGTCTGAGCGCCCTGATCAAGGCCGGTTTTGAAACCCTAGTGGAAGCGGGCTATCAGCCAGAACTGGCCTACTTCGAGTGCCTCCACGAAGTGAAATTGATTGTGGACTTGGTGGTGGAAGGGGGTCTCGCAAAAATGCGTGACAGTATCTCCAACACTGCGGAATATGGCGACTACGTCAGTGGGCCTCGGGTGATCACCGACGAGACCAAGGCAGAAATGAAGCGGATTTTGACCGATATCCAAACCGGTACCTTTGCCCGTAATTTCGTGGTGGAAAACCAGTCCGGTAAAGCCGGCTTTACGGCCATGCGCCGTCGGGAAGCGGAGCATCCCATCGAAGAAGTGGGTAAGGACCTGCGGGCGATGTTCAGCTGGATGAAGGACGCATAGGGAGACGCAGAGAGAAGGACGCATCACCGGGAATGGTCCCCCTGAACCTGAGGGGCCATTCCCGGTTATTGATTGGGATATTGATTGCGATCGCCCTTGGGTGTGCCCAAAACAACATCATTGGCATAGGTCAGAAGCGCTGAACAATCACCTCCCCTATCCGGTTACAGTGCGATCGCCCCAGAAAAAGGAGTGTGGTGTGACTGTGGAAATGCTGGGCGATCGCCCCCGTTCAACGGTGCAATCCTCAGTCCAAGTATCCCCTTTGACATCGTCGCCGCTTCCTTGGGTAGGATAATAATGAAGTTTTCCTTCCTACCGCACTCCCTGACTCTCGGTTGGAGCTCACTCCATTGGGGCGATCGCCCCCCCTAAAACAGCCATGACCCGTGGTCCTCAATCCCGTTCCAACCCATCTTCCGTTAATCCCCATCCCCCCCGACAAAACCCGCTTATTCTCCAGGAGATCACCCTAGCGGATCAGGAGATGGGCTGGGCCGTGTCGCTGATGGAAGGGCAAAATCAGATATTGGAACAAATTGCCCAGGGGCAGCCCCTTCAAACCACCCTGGGAAGCCTGGCAACGGTGATTGAGAGCCACTCAGACCAGGATCTGGCCTGTTCATTTCTTCTATTTGATGCAGCGGAACGACGACTGCGCCATGGCGCAGCCCCCAGCCTTCCCAAAGCCTATTGCGAGGCAGTGGATGGGATCTCGATAGGGCCGGAGGTCGGCTCCTGTGGAACGGCAGTGCATTTTGTGGCGTCAGTGATTGTGGAAGATATCGCAACGGATCCCCTATGGGCGGCTTTTCGGGAGCTGGCCCTTCAGTTTGGGCTCCGATCCTGTTGGTCGACACCGGTGATGGATAGTTCGGGACAGGTGCTGGCGACATTTGCCATGTATCATCCTTTCCCCTACCGCCCCACCCCCCGCGATCGCGAGTTGGTAATGAAGGCGACCTATTTGGCACAGATTGCCATCCAACGGCAGCGGACAGAGACGGCGTTGAAGTCCGCTAATGAATTTTTAGAAGAGAAGGTCGAGAAACGGACGCAGGATTTAGAAGCAGCGGTCCAACAGCTCCAGCAAGAGGTGCGCGATCGCCAGGCGGCAGAGGACCAATTACGCAGCCAAACCCAAGTTTTGCAGCAAACCCTGGACGAGCTGCGGCAGGCCCAAGCCCAGGTGGTGAAAAGTGAAAAAATGTCCGCATTGGGACAGTTGTTGGCGGGGGTCGCCCATGAGATAAATAACCCCGTGAATTTTATCCATGGGAATTTAGCCCCGCTGCAGGAGCACACCCAGGATTTACTCCAGGCCATCGAGCTCTATGAAGGGGCACAGGAACGCCAAAAGGTAACGCTGGATGAGGAAGAGCAGGAAGTCCTCAAAGATTTGGACCTAGAGTTTATTCGAGAGGATCTGCCGCAAATGCTGACCTCTATGGAGCTGGGGACGGAGCGGATCAAGGAAATTGCGCAGTCGCTACGCACCTTTTCCCGCCATGATCAAGGGGATATGGTGGCAGCGGATATCCACCGGGGCATCGACAGTACGCTGTTGATTTTGGGACATCGCCTTAAAAGTCAAAGCGATCGCCCCGCCATTGCCGTTGAACGTCAGTACGAAGAGCTACCGGCGATCGTCTGCCATCTGGGAAGTCTAAACCAGGTGTTTATGAATATTCTGGGGAATGCGATCGATGCCATTGAAGAGCGGGGGAGGCTCCTAAAATCATCCTCGGCGCAAGGCCCAGTGACGGATACGGACGCAGATATCTCAGAGATCTACCGCATCACCATTGCCACCCGACGCCTAGGAGAGGATCAAATCGAAATCGAGATCTCCGACCGGGGGCAGGGAATGGAGCGCGATCGCCTCAGCAAAATATTCGATCCCTTCTTCACCACCAAACCCGTGGGTCAGGGCACCGGTCTCGGCATGTCCATCAGCCATCAGATCATTACCCAACAGCACAACGGTCAACTCACCTGCGACTCCCAATGGGGGCAAGGCACCACCTTCCATATCCGACTCCCGGTATAGGTATAGTCTTCCTAAGAGCCAGTGCTCCATCTCCCCGCCCCGATGACCGATGAGCTGTCACTGATGAGTTGTAGAGGATGAATCAATTGACAGGTCCAAGGGATACCCATAGAGCGATATACAATAGAGCCATATTTTTAAAACACTTCACAATCGCTTAACCTAGGGAATCCCCTGGGCAAAGGCCTTGGGCACACGGAGAGCAGCATCTCAGCATGGGAAAGATTGTCGGCATTGACCTCGGTACCACCAACTCTGTTGTCGCG
>CAZZMD010000012.1:0-89482 GCA_964655355.1 uncultured bacterium | reverse complement strand
ATTGAAAAGGCGAAGGCGGCGGGGATGCCCAATGCCAATATTGATCGGGCGATCGCTAAGGGGAGCGGTACGTTGGATGGGGGGGCGGTCCTGGAGGCGATTCGCTATGAAGGATATGGTCCCGGTGGGGTGGCGGTGTTGGTGGAGGCGTTGACGGATAATCGCAATCGTACGGCGGCGGATTTGCGGGTGGCGTTTAGTAAGAATGGCGGGAATTTGGGGGAGACGGGCTGTGTGGGGTGGATGTTTGATCAGTTTGGATTTGTGACGGTGGTGGGGGACGATATTGATGAGGAAGCGTTATTAATGGCGTCGCTGGAAGGGGATGGGGATGGGTATGAATCGTTCGCTGGAGAAGATGCAAAAGGGTTTGAAATTTCTGGGTTTGAAGTGACAACTTCCGCCGACAATCTTGAGAATTTAGAACGTGTTTTAAAGGCGGCAGAATTTACGGTTTATCAGTCGGAATTGCGGTGGGTTCCTAATAATATGCTTGCCATTGGTGAGGTGGATCAAGCCAAGTCTGTGATTAAGATGATGGATGCTTTGGAAGATTTGGATGATGTGCAGACGGTGGCGGCCAATTATGAAATGTCGGATGATTTGATGGAGCAGGCGATCGCCTAGGGGTCTGCTAATCCCATGCATTGACTTCGTAAACTATCAATTTTCCGTAGGAGCCCATGGATAATTTTGAGTCTTGGCTGGCGGCGTTGCCCAATGATGCGGCGACGGGTTTGGCACGGGCGGATGCGGTATGGGAGCAGGTGCGATCGCAGTCCCTTCCCCAACGGCAGGTCTTGGATGAAACCATCACCGGCTTGGGGGAGGCGTTGGATTGGGATGGGGTGATTGCGGGGGGGACCTTGGGGATCGTGCTGGGGTTGGCGCTGGTGCAGAAGGGCTGGCGGATTTTGGTGGTGGAGCGGGGGGCGCTCCAGGGGCGATCGCAGGAGTGGAATAGTTCGCGGTTGGAGTTGCAGGCGCTGATTGAGTTGGGGTTGCTGACGGCGGAGGAGCTGGAGGGGGCGATCGCCAGTGAATATAATCCGGTGCGGATTAAGTTCGATGGGGGGCAGGAGTATTGGGTGCGGGATGTGTTGAATGTGGGGGTGAGTCCGGCGAAATTGTTGGCGATTTTGAAAGACAATTTTTTGGCGGCGGGTGGGGTTTTATGGGAGAGGGCGGCGTTTGAGTCGGCGACGGTGTATCCGGATGGGGTGTCGCTGATTGTGCGGACCTTGGGCGATCGCGCGCCTGAGGGGGCTGGGGGTCAGGGCAGTGCTGGCGCCTACAAAAATATTAGTGAGTCGGGTCAATCTAAGGATGAGTTGTCCCCTTTTAACCAGGTTAAAACGCGATTATTTATGGACGCGATGGGGCATTTTTCGCCGGTGGTGCGACAGGTGCGAGGGGAGAAAAAGCCGGATGGCATTTGTTTGGTGGTGGGAACTTGTGCGACGGGGGAGAGTGGCGAGTTTGGTAAGAACGACACGGCGGATTTGATTGCGACGACGGGACCGATTACGGGGGATAAAAAATCGGCCTATCAATATTTTTGGGAGGCGTTTCCGGCCAGTGCTGGACGTACCACCTATCTATTTACTTACTTAGATCCCCATCGCGATCGCCCCACCCTAACGGAAATGTTTCGGGACTATTACGAGCAGATGCCGGCCTATCAGGGACTTGCCGAAAAACCGGATGAGGCTTGGCGATCGCTCGAGGTTAAACGGGCGTTGTTTGGGATGTTTCCCAGCTATCGGGATAGCCCGTTGCAGGCACCGTGCGATCGCTTGATTTTTGTGGGGGATAGCAGTGGCTGTCAGTCGCCGTTGAGTTTTGGAGGATTTGCGGCGTTGTTGCGCCATTTACCGCGATTGATTGCTGGCATTGATGACGCTTTGACGGCGGATCAATTGGATAAGAAAACCCTCAATAATTTGCAACCCTATCAGCCGAATTTGTCGGTGACGTGGCTGTTTCAGCAGGCGATGAGTGTGAAGCCGGGGGATACGCCGAACCCCCAAGGGATCAATATTTTGTTGGATCGGGTGTTTGGGGAAATGGCGATCGCGGGGGACCCGGTGTTGAAGCCCTTCTTGCAAGATGTGGTGCAGTTTCCGGCGTTGTCCATTGCGTTGATGCGAACGGCGTTGGCGGATCCGTTGATGGTGGCGGGGTTGGTGCCGCGGTTAGGGGTGCCGGCGTTGACGGGCTGGATGGGGCATTATTTACGGCTGGGGCTTTACGATGTCCTGGATCGCACGGTGGGGCAATGGGGTGCTGCTGAAGATTTGCGATCGCGTCAGCGGCAGGCGGCATGGCGATATGGCAGTGGACGGGATTATTCACACTGAATATTTACATTGACGTTATTGCCGTCTCTGAGAATGCTGCCATCGCCGAAATTATCGCCAGAGTCATCGCCAAAAATAGAGGGCGATCGCCGCGACTAATCCATTGAGATAGGGTAAACAACTGCACCAGAAGCCCACCTGGTGATTCCCCCTCAGCCAAAACACCCAGCTCACCACGATCGCCAAGATTAACGCCAGCGGAAACGTCAAAATCGACCAGAACGCCACCTGTAAGATTGGATTCTTCTGGCTGCCTGGCGCATCAAACATCATGGGCGACATCAGGGCTGCCCCCAAACTTGGCATCGCGATCGCTGCCCATAGAACCGTATTGAGCACCAAACCAATCCGATATATCACCGTTGCTATTAACCGCTTCTATTCGTTGCCTCTATTCACCCCCCCTGGGGGGCTTTGGAACTCCAAAATCACCCCACACGTCAGAATGGGTATGGGGCACCGTCCTGAATACCTCAAATGACGGTGGTATCCTAAATTATCTGCGTCTCCCCTTAGGGGGCCTTAGTTAGACGCGTAAATCTTAAGGTTGTGTTGGGACCGCACTTTACCCTATGGCAGAGCTTCTGAAAGTTGGTGACAAGATTATCCCCGCCACCGAACTGCTTGAACTATTGAGTCGATACGAAATCATGCCTCAGTTTCTGAGGGGCATGACCGTGGATCGCGTGATTGCCAATGTGGAGCTATCGGAAGAAGAAGAAACCCAAGCCCTCTACAAATTCCGCTCCCAGCACAACATCATCTCCGACGAGGATATGGAGAAGTGGCAGCGGGATCACAAGATGTCCCATGCCCGGATGGCGGAAGTGGCGATTCGCCCTTTTAAGCTGGAAAAATTCAAACAGACAACTTTTGCGAAGAAGCTCGAAACCTATTTTATGGAGCAAAAGGGCCGCTTGGATCGGGTGGTCTATTCCCTGATTCGCGTCAGTGATGAGGGGCTGGCCAATGAGATTTACTACCGTATTGAGGAAGGGGAAGCGACCTTTGCGGAAATGGCCCAGGAATATTCCGAGGGGCCGGAGGCGAATACCCAGGGCATTTTGGGGCCAGTGCCGGTGAATCAGCCCCATCCGTTTATTGCCAAAATGTTGTCCGTGAGTCAGCCGGGGCAGCTTTGGCCCCCACGGGCGATCGCGAGCTGGTTTATTATCGTTCGCCTGGAGCAGTTTATTTCGGCTCAGTTGGATGACACCATGCGCCGTCAGCTGTTGAATGAAATGTTTGAAAAGTGGCTGAGTCAGGAAACGGATGCTTTGGGCCTACCGTCGGTGGTGGACGAAGCGGGGGAGCCAGTGGCGATCGCCGGTGACGACGGGGCAAGCGATGCACCGGATGCGGCGGCGGACTCGATGCCGGAGCTGACCCCAGAGCCTGCGTAGGATGAGGAGGGATGACTGAGGGGCTAGGGCGGATCCCCCCCAATCCCGTAAGGGAACTTTTCCTAAATGTTCACACGTCCCCTTCGTTTGATAGAGTCCTGCTATCCCATTGCTGGATTAGTACATTCGGCTACATCGGTTCTTGCTGCTAGCGCCACCCCCTGCGCCTTCAGTGTTTGGTCCTGGGGCACGACTGCTCCACCCTTTCTTTCCATCTATGACTCAAGCTGCGCTTTCCCAACAAATCCAGAGTTTTCTGACTAAGCTGGAGCCGTTTAATCAGCTTAGCCAGACCGCCCGGAGCAGCCTTTTACAGGGGGCAGAAATCCTACGCTATCGGGTGGGGCAGCCCATGCTCGAGCGTAAAAAGATACCCGCTCAGGTCCTGGTGCTGTACCAGGGGCAGGTGCGGTTGTTGGGGTTTGATGCGCGATCGCAGAAGCCCGCCAGTTTGAAGCTGGGACAGCCGGGCACCATTATGGGCTGGTCCAGTTTGATGCGGGGGGTGGGCTGTGAGACGGCCCTGGCGTCGACGGAATCGTTGTGTATTGCGATTCCGGCGGTGCAGTTTATGGACTGTGTGGCCAAGGAAGCGGTTTTCCGGAGCCATTGGCAGGGGCGATTGGGGCTGGCGGAAACCTTTGAGTTGGTGAGCTTGGAGCTACAGCGCCAGGCGGATCGTCGCTCGAATGTAAAGGACACGGTGCTGGCGATCGCCGAGGAAGGACAGGCGCTACATCTGCCCGAGGGGCCGGTGACGGAGGATCAAGCGCGTACGGCCTTGGGGGATTCGAGCACCATTTGGCTGGTGAGCAGCGGCGAAGTCACCACCAGTGCGGGCACGGTGACCCAGGGGGGACGGCTGAAGTGGGATGGTAAGGATCCCCTGGTGGTGGAAAATGCCCATAAAGTGCGTCTGTTGGGCTTCAGTGCGGACTACATCAAAGAGCGAGATGCGCAGCCCCAAATGCCCCCTGATACCGCGGCGGCATCAGGGGCGGCACCAGGGGCGGCACCAGGGGCCCCCTCGGGGACAACCTCAGAGTCGACCCCGCCCATTACGCCGGTAATTGCGCCGCCGGTGCCGGAGAGTCCGGCTGCGGAGACGCAAGCGGCGACGACGGAAGAGATTCCGTTGGCCCCTGCCCGGCCCGAGGAGCTGGCCCCCGAAGAACTTTTAAGTACTCGTCCCAAGTCCTACGTTCACCTGCGGGGCAAGGGACCCTTGGCGGGGGCGCTGGCCTGCTTCCAGATGCTGGACCAGTTCATCCCCGAGCTGCGATTCCGGAAGGACAAGGTCCGACGCATTTTAAGGGACCAGTTACAGGCCTCGGGCGTGATTTCCATGCAGGTGTGTGGGGCGATCGCCCAGAGCATTGGATTCCGCCCCCAGCTAATTAGGGTCGAAGCACCCTCCCTCGGCCGTCTGCGAGCGCCGGCCATGATTCCGTGGGAAGGAAGCTTTGCCGTTTTATACGAGATCTCTGAAAAGCGAGTTATTCTTGCCTCCCCCGAGGAAGAAGCGGTCCGGTCCGTTGCTCCCGAGACCATTACCGAAACCCAAACCTGGAAAGACAATGAAGGGATGGTGCTCCTATTGGAGCCTCCCGTAGGGGAACTGCCGGAGAAATTTGGTCTGGGGTGGTTTATCCCCTGGCTCGCGCCCTACAAGCGAGTCCTGGTCGAGGTTGTCCTCGCTTCCTTCTTTGTCCAGCTCTTTGGCTTGGGACAGCCCCTGATTACCCAGGTGGTCATTGACAAGGTGTTGGGGCAGGGCAGCATCGAGACCATGGACGCCTTGGGCTTCTTTATGGTTGGTGCCGCCATCTTCCAAGGGGTGTTGATGATTCTGCGAACGTATCTGTTCGTGGACACCATGAACCGCATCGACATGAGCATCGGAACGGCGATCGTTAGCCATCTGATGCGATTGCCCCTTAACTACTTTGACCGACGACGGGTGGGAGAGCTGGCGGGTCGGGTGAATGAGCGGGATAACATTCGAGGCTTTCTGACCGGTACCGCCCTAACGGTGTTTTTGAACGCGGTCTTCTCCGTCGTTTATATCGTTGTGATGGTCCTGTATAGCTGGCTGCTAACCCTGGTGGCCTTGGCGGTGGTGCCGTTCTTGGCGGGAATTATTCTGATTGCGGCTCCCATTATTCGTCAGCTCATTCGTCGTCAGGCGGAACGTCGCGCCGATGTGGACTCTTACATGGTGGAGGTAATTTCTGGGGCGCAAACGGTGAAGGCCCAGAATATCGAGCTGCAGTCCCTGTGGAAATGGCAAGAACGCTATGCCCGGATGATTCAGGCGAACTTCAAGACCATCATGACCGGGACCACCATCAATGGTATGACGGAGTTTTTGAATAGTTTGACCACCCTGGGTCTGTTGTGGGTTGGGGCTTACCTGGTCATCGATAATCAAATCTCCCTGGGGCAGCTGATTGCATTCCGAATTCTGTCCGGTAATGTGACCGGCTCTCTCTTAGGCTTGGTCGGGGCTTGGCAGCAGGTTCAAGAGATTACGATTTCGGTGGAACGTCTGTCGGACATTGTGGACAGCGAGCCGGAATCGAACGACGCGGATCGCAACAATATTTCAATGCCGGAGTTGAAGGGGCATGTGAAATTCTCTGACCTGTCTTTCCGGTTTGGGGATTCGGGACCGCTGCAGTTGTCCAACGTGAATCTAGACTTCCCGGTGGGTACTTTTGTCGGCATTGTGGGAGAGAGTGGATCCGGTAAGAGTACGTTGATGAAGCTGTTGCAGCGGCTTTACGCGCCGAAGGCGGGCTGGATTCAAATTGATAGCTATGACATTGCCAAGGTGGAGCTGTATTCCCTGCGGCGTCAGATTGGCATGGTGTTGCAGGACACGCTGCTGTTTACGGGGACGGTCCAGGAGAATATTATGCTGGCGAACCCCGATGCCACGGTGGAGGAGGTGATCCACGCGGCGAAGGTGGCGGTGGCCCACGATTTCATCATGGAGTTGCCCAACGGCTACAACACGGTGGTGGGGGAGCGCGGTACCGGTTTGTCCGGGGGACAGCGACAGCGGATTGCGATCGCCCGGACGGTGTTGCAAAATCCCCGAATGCTGATCCTAGATGAGGCCACAAGCGCCCTGGATTACAATTCCGAGCGGCAGGTGTGTAACAACCTGGCGGTGGAGTTCAAAAATCGGACGGTGTTCTTTATCACCCACCGTTTGAATACCATCATCAATGCTGACACCATCATCATGATGGATAAGGGGGTGATGGCTGAGCAGGGTACCCACTCGGAGCTGATGGAACAGAAAGGGCGTTATTATTGCCTCTTCCAGCAGCAGGAGGGCAGTTTTAACTAGGGCTTAGCCCGGTTTCGCTACCCTATGGCTCGGGGGGCGTTAACCCAAGCCATGAAATTCCCAAGCCATGAAACTCCCAAGCCATGAAACCTTGAGGCCTCAATCTCGTCCCTGGACTTGATCCCGTCAGGCTGACGGATGATGATTTGGCAACCTTAGATTCAAATTTGGATTCTTATATCCCAATCCCTTCCTGTTCTGTCTGGTTGTGCTCTACCCTTGTTTGCGTCGGCCAATAGCGCTGTGGCCCTACCGCGCATCAGACCGCTAATCAGACAGTGACGATGACCCCACCCCTTCATTGCCCACTTTGGTGACAATCCCATGTTCAGATCGCTTGTTGGAAAAGAAGAAGCCCCTGTTTTGCTCCAGCGTCCTGCGCTGCTGACCAGTGCATTCATTTGGGCAATGATGACGGTGGTGGTGTCGGGCATTACTTGGGCGGCGGTGGCTCAAATCGACCAATCAGTACCGGTCCAGGGGAAGTTGGAGCCGGAGGAGGGTTCGAAGGAGGTGAAGGCGCCCTCGGGTGGGGTGGTCCGTGAGATTTTGGTGGATAGTGGCGATCGCGTTGAGAAGGGACAGTTGTTGGTGACCTTTGACCCGACGGGGGAGGAGGCGGATTCGGAGTCGCTCCAGCAGAATCGGTCGGCGTTGCAGCGTCAGTTGGATGTGCTGCGCTCTGAGCAGGCGGGGACGGATATTGGATCGTTGAATAGTGGTGGTGCGGTGGCGGATTTGCGCCGTAATCGTCAGGTGCGGATTGCGGAGAATGCGTATTATCGGGCGTTATTGCGCGGGGAGTCGCCCCCGGCACCGAGTCAGGCGAGTCGGTTGGTGCAGAATCGGACGGCCCAGCGGGCGCGGGTGGAACAGTTGCGATCGCAGCGTCGGGAGCTGACCCAAGATTTGGCGGATGTGCGGGTCCAGATTGATGCCCTGCAGGTGCGACTGCGGCAGAATCAGCAGCGCTTGGCGATTAATGAGGGGATTGTGGCGGATTTGAGACCCCTGGTTGAGGAGGGGGCGATTCCGGAGTTGCAGTTTAAGCAGCAGCAGCAGACGGTGTTGAGTAATGCCGAGAGTGTGACCAATATTGAGGGTCAAATCGCTAGTTTGCGGGAGCGGCAGGGGCGGTTGCGGGCGTCGATTCGCGGGCAGGAGGCGGAGATTCGGTCCGCTGAGGCGTCCTGGGCGGCGGATATTGAAAATCGCATTGCGGTGAATGATCAGGCGATCGCCGATTTGGATAGTCAGTTGGCGCGATCGAGTTTGAGCAATCGTCGGGATATTGCCCAGGTACGGGGACAGATTGCCCAGGTGGAGGGGCAGATTATTCGGGCGGAGCAGGCGCTGCGGTTTCAGGAGTTGCGCGCGCCTTTGGCGGGGCGGGTGTTCGATATTCAGGCCAGTGGGCCGGGGTATGTGGCGAATCCGACGGAGCCGATTTTGAGCATTGTTCCCGATGGGGATTTGATCGCGTCGGTGTATGTGACCAATAAGGATATTGGGTTTATTCGCACGGGGATGCCGGTGGAGGTGAATATTGATTCGTTCCCGTCCCTGGAGTTCGGCAGTATTGATGGGGAGTTGGTGTCGATTGGGTCCGATGCGTTGGCGCCGACTCAGGAGATTCCGACGTTCCATTTCCCGCTGAAGATTAAGTTGGATAGCCAGAGTTTGGTGACTAACAATGGGAATGAGTTTGATATTCAGGCCGGGATGTCGGTGTCGGCGCGGATTAAGACCCGGAAGCGCTCGGTGTTGGATATTTTCTTGGGGCAGTTTAAGTCCCGTGCCGATAGTTTTGAGACGGTGCGTTAGATAGGGATTTTGGGGTCCTGCATAGTTTCTGGCTCTGGGGGCGCTGCCCCCAGTCCCCCGCCAAAGGAGCTGGGCTCCTCTGGACTCCTGGGATCAGGGCGATCGCCGATTTGTGGTAGGCTCTAGTCGTTTTTCAGCTCCCTGTCCCAGAAGGTGCAACGGTTATGAATGTGACTCCGACGGCGATTCCTGAGGTGCTGTTGGTCGAGCCGAAGGTTTTCGGGGATGACCGCGGCTTTTTTTTTGAGAGTTTTAATCAGCAAACCTTCGCTGATTTGACGGGGGTGACGGATAGTTTTGTGCAGGATAATCATTCCCGGTCCCGCAAGGGGGTGCTGCGGGGGTTGCATTATCAGATTAAGCAGCCCCAGGGGAAGTTGGTACGGGCGGCGGCAGGTGAGATTTTTGATGTGGCGGTGGATATTCGTAAGGGGTCGCCGACGTTTGGCCATTGGGTGGGGGCCCTGTTGAGTGCGGAGAATAAGCACCAGCTCTGGGTGCCGGCAGGGTTCGCCCACGGGTTTGTGGTGTATTCGGACATGGCGGAGGTGCTCTACAAGACCACCGATTATTATGCCCCTGCCTATGAGCGGTCGATTTTGTGGAATGACCCGGCGATCGGCGTGGATTGGGGGTTTGATGGGGAGGTGCAGTTGTCGGCGAAGGATGAGGCTGGATTGCCCCTGGCAGAGGCGGATTTGTTTGAATATCGCGCCGTTGCTGCGGTTTAGGGGGAGGGTATGCGGATTTTGCTGACGGGGGCGAAGGGACAGTTGGGGCAAGAGTTACGGCCGCTTCTGGAACCGCTCGGGGAGGTAATTGCGGCCGATCGCTCGGTGGTGGATTTATCCCAGACGGATGCCCTGTATGAGCAGGTGATGGCGCTCGAGCCGGATGTGATTGTGAATGCGGCGGCTTATACGGCAGTGGATAAGGCGGAGAGTGAGCCGGATCTTGCCCAGGCGGTGAATGGGGATGCGCCGGGGATTCTGGCGCGGGTGGCGCGCGATCGCCAGGGATTTTTATTCCATGTGTCGACGGATTATGTTTTCAATGGCAGTCAGGGCCGCCCTTATCTAGAAACCGATCCCACGGATCCCCTCGGGGTTTATGGGCAGTCGAAATTGGCGGGGGAGCGGGCGATCGCGAAAGCAGCGCCGAATCATTGCGCCATTATTCGGACAGCTTGGGTCTATGGGACGGGGGGTACCGGTAATTTTGTGAAGACGATGTTGCGGCTCGGGGGCGATCGCTCGGCGTTGCGGGTGGTGGCGGATCAGATTGGGAGTCCTACTTGGACCGGGGATTTGGCGGCGGCGATCGCGGCGATGGTGCCGATGCGGGGTGCAGACTTGGCTGGGGTTTATCACTACACCAATAGCGGTGCCGCCAGTTGGTACGACTTTGCTGTGGCGATTTTTGAGGAGGCGAAGGCGTTGGGGGCGACCCTCGCCATTGAGGAGGTGACGCCGATTACGACTGCTGACTATCCGACGCCGGCCCAGCGTCCGTCCTATTCGGTGTTGGCGGGGGGCAAACTTGCTGCGACGTTGGGATATCCTGCGCCCCATTGGCGTCAGGGGCTGCGGAAGATGTTGGCCAGTTATCTGGCTTAGCTTGGCTCGATACCGGTGCTGTGACCGTTTAACTTTTTGAGGAAACCGTTGCCATGAAAGCGTTGATTCTGTCCGGGGGCCGTGGAACCCGGTTGCGCCCGTTGACCTATACGGGGGCGAAGCAGTTGGTGCCGGTGGCGAATAAACCTATCCTTTGGTATGGCATTGAGCGCATTGTCGCGGCGGGGATCACCGAGATTGGCATTATCATCAGCCCGGAAACCGGCGAAGAAATTCGCCAAAAAACCGGCGATGGGTCTCAATTTGGGGCGACGATTACCTACATTTTGCAAGAGGAGCCGGCGGGGTTAGCCCATGCGGTAAAGGTGGCGCGACCGTTCCTCAAGGATGATGCGTTCGTAATGTACCTGGGGGACAACGTTATCCAGGCGGATTTGAGTCAATTCCTGAAGCCGTTCCAGGAAAACCAGTTTGACGGCTGTATCTTGCTGCGTCAGGTTGAAAACCCCAGTGCTTTTGGGGTGGCAACGGTGGATGAGTCAGGACGGGTATTGAAATTAGTCGAAAAACCGAAAAATCCGCCGTCAAACCTGGCCTTGGTGGGGATTTACTTCTTTGGTCCGGCGATTCATGGGGCGATCGATGCGATCCAACCTTCAGCGCGGGGGGAATTGGAAATTACCGATGCAATCCAAGAGTTGATTGATACTGGCAAAGCTGTGGCCTCGCGACTTTTGGATGGATGGTGGCTTGATACCGGGAAAAAAGACGACCTGTTGGAAGCCAATCGCATCATTTTGGACACGACCCTTGCCACCGAAAATCAAGGGGAGCTGGATGAGGACAGCCAAGCCATTGGCCGGGTTGCCATTGGCGCGGGTTCAACCCTAAAAAACTCCACCGTGCGGGGACCCGTCATCATCGGCAAAGGCTGCGAACTCGAAAACTGCTACATCGGTCCTTATACCAGCATCGCCGACGGCACCCGCCTTGTGGACGTGGATCTAGACCATAGCGTCATCCTCAAAGGCGCCGTCATCGACGGACTGCATCAGCGAATTGTGGACAGTGTTGTTGGCCAACGAGCCAAACTCACCGCCGCACCGCGCCGTCCCAAAGCCCTCCGCTTCATGATCGGCGACGACTCCCAAATCGAACTCGCCTAGTAAGCTGCCTTGAAAATGGGATTCCAAAGGGTCACTGACCCTTTGGCGGGGTACAGGGGCAGCGCCCCTGACTACCAACTCCGCTGTATCTACCGCTCCCCCATAAAACGAGCCAGCTCCCTCCCCACCGTCCCCTCAAACGTCGCCCCCTCCAAATTCGCCCCAAAAAAGTACGCCCGCGTCACATTCGCAAAACTAAAATCCGCATCCGCCAACTGCGCGCCCCCAAAATTCGCCTGTCGCGCATCCACCCCTTCCAAATCCAGCGATCGCAACACACTCGCGCCAAAATTCACCCGATACACCGACCCGCCACTCAAATCCGCCCCCGTCCAATCGCTCGCCGTGGCGATCGCCCCTTGCAGATTGACCCCGCGAGCGATCGCCCCCCGGAAGGATGATCCCCGTAAATTACTGACTGACAAAATGGACCCCTGCCAATCGGCGCGATCGCTATTGACCGCCGATAAATTCGCGCCATAAAAATCCGCCCGCTGGATTTGAGCGTCCTGGAAACTTGCCCCCGTAAAATTCACATTTGCTGCACCAACGCCATCTAAAATTGCCCCTTGGAAATTGGCACGAATTGCCGATGCGCCCACCAAATTCGCGCGACTTAAATCCGCCTCATTAAACTGGGATCCCGACAAATCCAACCCCGTCAAATTCGCCCCCATCAAATCCGCTTCCCGCAACACCAACTGCTTGATGGTGACCTGGCTCCAATCGGCCTCCACCAAATTCGCCCCCCGTAGCCAAGACTCCCGAAAGCTCGCCCCCGCAAAATTCACCCCAACAAACACCGCATCCCGCAACCGGGTCTGGAAAAACTGCGATCGCCCCAAATCCACATCCTGAAACGTGATCCCCACCAACGCGGCGCGGGAAAAATCTGCCCCTACTAGAGACGAGTCGACAATGATGGCATCCGTCAAATTTGCCCCGGTCAAATCTACGTTCTGCGCATTAAGTCCACGGATCTCTGCCTCTTGCAAATCGCAATCTGGGCACTGCCCCGTGGCATAAAGCTGCTGTAGATGCTGGGGATCAAATGCTAAGGCGGGAGATACTCCGGCGATCGCCAGGGATGAAACCAGGAGAGATAAGGAAAAGCGCATGGAAATGAGGGGCAAGGAATCGGATGGGGATGGGACGGCGTTCTTACGAACTTCCAATAACGATGACACAATGGCCGTCGAGATGGATGCTCTTATTGCTGAATTGAGCCACCGACGTTATTGGAGAGTTGACCCATGTCGATGCGATCGCCCCGAAAATCCCCGGTTTTGATTTGGTGCGCTTGGGCGACCGGGGGATTTGCCCTGGTTTGGATACTCCGGGGGCTTGGCCCGCTAACCTTCCTGCCGGGGATTGTCCTGTGGGTACCGATGGGAGCGGCGATCGCCCTGGCGATTATTGCCATTTCCGGCGTGGGACGACGACGTTGGTAAGCGGTCTTCAGGTGCGATCGCCCGAATTCTTAACGGTCCTTAAGCCAAAATCAACTCCAGCGGCACTTTGAATTGGTCCTCAAAAATACCCTTTTCCAGATTGACGCTCCATTGCTCCAGGGCACAACTGTCGTTGGAATGGGCGGGGAAGATCAGCAGACAGAATTTCTCCAGATCCCCCAACACCTGACATTGCACCCGCTCGACCGCCTGAATTTGTCGCCGATTTAAAGCCACTGCCAACCGCAGGAGCGGGCTCAACTCATCCACCAATCGCCGCGCTTCTTTGCCCGCCAAGCTCTGATAATTCTCGTGGCGTTTTTTCGGGGCGCTTTTACGGTGATATCGGGCTAGGTTCGCAATGATTTCAACCTCGGTTTCCGTGAAGCCGAACAGCTCCCCGTGACGAATCAGATAGTAGGCATGTTTGTGGTGGGCGGAATGCCCAATATGGAGCCCGCACCGGTGCAGCACCGCCGCCGTCCACAATAGCTCCCGCTCCTCCTCTCCCCAGTCATGGAGCAGCCCTTTGCTCTGGTCAAACAACATCAGCGCCAACGTCGCCACATGTTCTGCGGCAGCCAAGTTGACCTGATATTTGTGGGCTAAAGCCAATGTGCTTCGCTCGCGCACCGATCGCTGGAACCGTAGCCGATCTTCAATCAGTCCATGGCCCAACATCCAATCCACTACAATCCCTTCCCGCAGGGCGCGCTCGCACACCACGAGATGATCCAACCCCAGCAGTTCCATCGCCTCCTGTAGGATCACTGCACCAGCAATAATGATCTCTGCCCGCCGCTCATTCAACCCCGGTAACTCCCGGCGTTTTTGGACCGTTAGGGTGCGCAAATAATCCACAATCTCCCGCACTGCTTTTAGGGATAGGGTGTAGCCCTGGAGGGGAGAGGGAACCATCCCCAAATTACTGCGGGCATGGAACTCCGCTAAACATTCAATGGTGCCGGACGTACCCACGAGGGTGACATCCTTCAGGGATTCGTGGGAGTGGAGCTGCGCCTGAAGCTCTTCGGCGGCCCGCTCCAGCATGCCCCGGGCATAACTTTGCAAGGCGTTAAATTCTGATTTGGTGGGGGGATCGTGCTTAATAAACGCCGCCGTCAGTCGTACCGCGCCCACCTTGGTGCTGCTGAGATATCGCGGTTCATGGCCATCCCCCAGGATCAACTCCGTTGATCCCCCGCCAATATCAATCACCGCATGGGGACGCCCTTCAAATTCCAACCCCGATAGGACCCCCAGATAAATCCGCCGCGCTTCTTCGGGACCGGCGATAAGGTCTACCGTGAGTCCTAAGTTTTTTTGAACCTGTTTCAGAAATGCGCGACCGTTGGGGGCCTCGCGAGTGGCGCTGGTGGCGACGGCAACGGTTTGATCCACCTTCAAACTGGTGGCGAGATCCCGACATCGGGACAGGGCCGCGAGCGATCGCTCAATGGCTTCTGGGGTGAGTTCTTCGGTCACGGGATCGCGATCGCCTAACCGCACCGTCGCCTTTTCCCGGGCAATGATTTCAAAGGAGGGCAAATCTGGGTTGACCCGCACGACTGCCATATGAATCGAGTTGGTGCCAATATCGATCGCGGCCAAGACTGGCGATCGGGGCAAGGTCACCAGAGAACTGGAGGATTTCCCCCAGCCAGACAGGGCAGCGGTATTGGGCATGGCGATCGCGAGTGATTTTAAATTGTCCGATTGATGTTCCGGCCTCAATCGTATCAATGGACTGCCCCTCAATGGGGAGATTTAATTCCCCAGCCCCCACATATCCTTGACCCGCTTAGCCGTCGCCGGTCGATTGGATTTATATCGGGCCGGGGTGCCGCTCCCATGGGAGGGTCCCGCGTTGGCAGAACGGTTGTCGGGGGGGATGGCGCACAGGTTGTAGGCGCTGGGGTCGTCGCCAGAGGTGTCTGAGTCCTGCGGTTTAGGCACCCGTTGGGGTTTCAGATCTAGCCGGCTCACATTCTCGGTGGTGCCCTTGGCAGGGGCGATCGTCTGATAGCCCTGGTCCTTCAGAAAAGATTCAACGCGCTGAATACGATTCAGCAAAAACTTGAGCTGCCCCTCACTCACCTGGGTCCTATCTTCTAGCGCCCGTACCCGCTGCCGTTCATCGCTGGTGCGAAGCTCTATCCGGTGGGTTAAGTTGCCGATCGCCCCTTCCATGCGGTTGAGGCGCGCCCCAATGGTCCGGATATCACGGGACAGCCCCCAGCACCGCAATAGGGCCACAAGGGAAAGACAAACTGTAAAACCGAGGGTGATATTCAACATAAAGCGACGACTAGCCTGGAGGTCGATGGTTTGAGGGCTGCTGCTCCCTATATCAGTGTTTCTACGTATTTCTGGCTAGTCCGGACAATGGATAAGATTCGGCCGTAAGTCTGATCGTTTCGGGGTCCCCACCTGGCTCAAAGACAGAGAAAAATGTCCGTGCCGCACACCCCTTCAAGGTGTAATAAATTACGGACAAATAAATAGAAATACGGTTATCTGTCTGGGGTCTGGCTAGGCTTTGGGCTTGCGGAGATTGTCGCCCGTCCATCCGGTGCACAGCCATAGGATGGAGCGGAGGCGATCGCGCCAGACCTTTTCCCAGGGTTCCGGTAGACGACCGGAGGGGACGGCGATGGGATAGATTTTGATGCCTCGGCTCCCCAGGACCACATCGGCGATCGCTTGGGCGCGGGGCATATGGTCGTCGGATGTGACGAGATAGAGCGATCGGATATTATGACGCTGAAAATCGTCCACCAGGGTCGTAAAATTTGTCACCGTGTCGACGGCGCGATAATCCAGGTGTAGGCGGCGATCATCGATTTTTGCAGGATGAAACACATGGTGGCGCACATATTCCGCTGGCGTGCCCGATGAGACCCAGACCGGCATTTGGGGATATTGGGCTGCGAGTTTGGCGGCTTCCCGTTCGCGGGCGATCGAGCCCCCCAGGACAAAAATGGCATCCGGGTGCGGCAAGGGGTGGGTGACGGACGGTTGAATACCCATAAGTTTGAGGCTGAGGGCACCGATGGTGGCGGCCATTGCCGTCAGCAGCCAGCGGCGAGACCGATGGCGTTGGGGGATTCGGCGAGGGGGATGGGATGTCGGTTCCAAAGCACAGTCACCTGATCTCTTACCGGGGGGGCTTAACTTCCCGGACATTTCATTCCCGGACATTTCACTCCCGGACATTCTATTCCCTGATATTTTAATGGACTGGATTTTGGACTAAATCTCAAGATCTACAGGATTTTTACCCGCGATCGCCCCGAGAAAAAACCTATTGCGATCGCCCCATCCCCCAACAAACAAAGCGTTGCAAAATAAAGCAGACGGTACAATCTGCAAAGGGTATGTCTGTTGTGCGCCCCCCATTTCTTCAGGGAGGAGACAGACGCCGCGCCCCAATCTTTCCGCGAGTCTGTCCCATTCACTACCCCACCCCACCATGCCTACAACCCAAATTTTTGACGGCACTTCCACCCAACTCAACGTCATGGGCCTCCCTATTGGACTTGGGGTGGGCACAGACCCCCAGTTAGCGTTTGGGCAAATTCCTAACCCCACCTCAACCCCAGCCCAAGCCCTATCCCCCGATGCGGGACTGGCGACCGTCCGCAGCGATTTTATTGGCGCGGGCACCCAAACGGGCTATGCGGGCTATGCCAACTTCGCGTTCAATCCCGCCCCCATGGGAGCCCCCATCCCCATCCCCACCGCTGGCGTTGTCACCCTCGATCGCAGTACCGGATTTCGCGTCACTGTGAATGCCCAGGTGGTGGATGAAGCCAGCGGTCCCAATCGTTCAGGATTTAGTTTTATTGTGCTGGGCAGCGATGCGAGGGGGGTAGAAATTTCCTTTGAGGGAGAGACGGCGGGCAACAGCACCGATGATTTTCTCTTTGCTCAGCAGGAGGGATTTGACAGCGAAACGGCCGAGCAAACGACCCCGGGGCTGTTTGATATCACCCAAAGCCAGGATTATGCGCTGACCATTCTGGGGAATACCTACTCCCTGACGGTGAATGGGATTGAGCGTTTGACGGGCGCGGTGAAGCTCTACGATTTTACGAGCATTGCCAGCCAGCCGATGCTGCCAACGGATCCCTATCGCATCAATAATCTGCTGTTTTTTGGGGACGACACGGACACGGGCAAGTCTACCTACACCCTGGGGGCGATCGCCGTATCCACCCTTGACGGTGCCCCCCTCGCCAGCGGGGTCAATATTACCGGGACCGCCAGCATCAACCAAACCCTAACGGGGACTTACACCTACGCCGATCCCAATTCTGACCCTGAACAGGGCAGTACCTTTCAATGGTTCCGGGCAGATTCGGCGGCAGGGACAGGGCGCACGGCGATCGCGGGGGCAACGGATAGCACCTACACTGCGACCGCCGATGATGCCGGTAAATTTCTATTTTTTGAGGTGACGCCCCGGGATAACGGGGGCACAACCGGCGCTCCCATTGTGAGTGGTGCAACGGCGGCAGTATCAGGGACGACCCCGGCGATCGCGCCCCCCGCCCCAACGCCGGCCCCGGCCCCCATCCCCGATCCCGTCCCAACCAGCACCGCTCCCAACCTCACCCTGCCCGAGTTTCCGGAAACGGCCACGCCCGTTGATAGCCCTGCCACCGACGCCGCCGATAGCCTCACCGGCAGCGATACCCCTGATATCGCCCTCGGTTTTGCGGGAGACGACACCCTCACCGGCAACGGAGGCGATGATTTTCTGTTTGGCTGGACCGGGGATGACCGAATCGACGGCGGCAGCGGCAATGACTTTGCCCGAGGCGGCAGCGGCGATGATCTGATCTATGGCGACCAAGGCATCAACGACCCCACCACCGCCCTCGGCGATGACACCCTGGATGGTGGCGCAGGCAACGATACCCTATACGGCGACGGCGAAATCCTGAGCGAAACCGGCGGCAACGATATCCTCTGCGGTGGCACCGGCAATGATGTTCTGTTTGGTCAGAAGGGCAACGATACCCTCTGCGGCGATGCCGGGGACGACAGCCTCAATGGTGGAGCAGACAATGACCTTCTCTTTGGGGGAACTGGGGACGACATCATTGCAGGCGACTTGGGCGATGACACCCTAATTGGCAACGATGGCTCCGATACGTTCGTGGTGGGCGACGGCACCGATATAATCCAAGACTTTATCCAGGGCACCGATGTGATTGACCTGCCTGACGGCATTGGCTTTGATGATTTGCAGATCAACTATCCCGGCAACCAAGCCATCCTATTCATCAGTGGTCAATTCAGCACCACCCTGGAGAATTTCGGGGGCGTTTTAGGGGCAGGCGACTTTAGATAGGGCTCCAGAGATAAGGCTCCAGGCTCGCGGCGATCGCCCCACCCATCATCCTCCGAAAACTCAACCCTCATCCCCTATGACGTCAAAGCTGGTTGTCGGATCGGCAACTCGATGATGAATTCTGCCCCTTCATTTGGCATCGATACACACTCAAGCGTCCCCCCATGTCTATCAACAATAATTTGATGGCTGATAGACATACCTATTCCCGTCCCCTTGCCAACCTCTTTGGTAGTAAAGAAAGGATCAAAGATTTTCTGACGAATAGAATTAGGCATACCAGGTCCATTGTCAGCGATCGTAATTTTTATCCATTCTCTGTCATGCACAGAAGACCGAATCGTAATTTCCCCAGGACGATCTTTTGAGCATCCAACATCAGATTCCTCTAGGGCATCAATAGCATTAGAAATGATGTTCATAAACACTTGATTGAGTTGACCAGGATAGCAATCTATCGATGGCAAGTTAGAATCATAGTCACGAACAATACGGATAGGAGGCTGGTCTGGAACTTCCGCAAGTCGATGTTTCAAGATCAGCAGCGTGCTCTCAAGTCCCTCATGAATATCAACAGTTTTGAATTCGGATTCATCTAGTCGAGAAAAGTTTTTGAGGGACAGCACAATCTCGCTGATGCGTGTTGTGCCCAACTGCATAGAGTCAACCACCTTTGGCAGGTCGGTGCACATGAAATCCAAGTCAATTTCATCAGCCTTCTCTTCAATTTCAGGGTTAGAGTGCGATGAATAATGTCGACATAAGGACGTAAAGCTCAGTAGGTCTCGAGTATAGTCCTTGAGGTGAACCAGATTGGCATGTATGAAGTTCACCGGATTATTAATTTCGTGGGCAACGCCTGCAACCAGTCGCCCTAGACTCGAGATCTTTTCAGTTTGAATGAGCTGAGTTTGAGTATTTCTTAATTCATTTAATGCTTGCTCTAACTCATTATTTTTCAACTGAATCTCACTCGTGCGCTCTGTGACTTTCCTTTCAAGATTTCGATTGGAATCTTCCAGATCACTTTTTGATTGAGCCAGTGCTTCGGCAGTCCAAGCTAGCTTTCTCCTGTTTTCAGTTAGGCTCCGTTCAATTTTTCCTAAGAACCAGAAGAAGATTCCCAGCAATCCAATGCTAATCACGAGGGTAAGGCTGGAGGTTAATACCATCGTCTGCTGAGCCTGACCAACTTCCGAAGAAATATTCTTGAGCGCAACGATATATCCCAATTTACGACCGTTAAGATCACTGAAGGGAAAGGAGGATAACTGATAATCCGTCCCGGTTTGATCTTTAAATCTAACGTTTTCTCTGCGATCGCTCAGATTTTCGACCGCATTAGACACTTCTTCTGAAGGCTCAGAAATCGTCATATCAACAATGACATGATCACTAAAGTCATCCCACTCCGACTGACGTCCCAGATGTTGATTGCGAGCTGCCCACCGTTCTCGATCTAAGTAAGATTTATCGACCGCAACAACTAATTCGACATCCAAAATATTGTGCACACGTTCGGCAATATCTTCAAATTCAATGCCTAATTCCAGATAACCCAATAACTCCCCTGACGCAGGATTATCAAATAGATCGGCGGAAGATTCGTTTGCGAAGGTGCTGCGCCACGGATAAACCAATCGCAAGACGGGATTTCCGGTGGGTCCCTGCTCTAGTCCCGAACTGGGTTTACCGGTGCGATCAGCGGTTTGAATCGTGACTCGATCAATTAAATCTCCCTTTCTCTCTTTATGGAGTCGTAGGAAGTTAACGTGATTGGGTTGATGGAAGTAGAAGTGTGTGATTTCGTGATGCTTACGGAATTGCTCAAATAGAGGTTGACCATGTTTGGTTAGTCGAGAATAATCTCGATCTGCTAACGCCTCTGCCAGGTCAGGATCCCGGATAATCACCTCCATGGCCGTATCCATTTTGGCAACATCGCCTTCCATCTCAGTCTGTAGTAGACCTTGTATCTGCTGTGTTGTGATGGTGGCAGATGCCTCTAAATCTGATTGATGTTGATGCCAGAAAATTCCAAGAATAGTAGCTTGTAAGAGGCATATTCCTGCAATTAAGGGAGGAAAAAGCTTCGCTCTAACGGCTTCACTCTTACTGATGGAAGAAGACGGAATAGCTTGTCCTTGCATCATGACTGAATTGGGTTTGGAGTGACGTTGGAGTGACCATTCAGTATATGCAGAATCCCTTGGTCCATACAAATCAACGGAGAGTGACCTTGGAGAATGTCATCAATAGTCATCGGCACCCTTGCTGCATCCAACTTTGTGTAGGCTCTCCATTGAGGTAAAACGCCTTAGACCGTCTGTCGGGATAGGGCCAGATACGTCAGATACAATGATCGGATACTTTGAGCGCGAATCGAGACTTCTAACCTGCGACCCCGCGCCATCATTTTTCTTTCCAGCGCAAGACGCGCAAGATACTACTGCAATGGCCACACCGACCCTCGACAAGGACGTTTCTCGCCAAACCTCCAGTCTGCAATACATCCCCGACGCCAGCGCCCGCACAGCGGATGCATCTCCCAATCAGTTCCTCATGCCCCTCAACGCCACCGTGAGCGATCGCGACACCTTGGTGGTGGGCGGCTGCGATGTGACGGACCTGGTGGAACAGTTCGGCTCTCCCCTCTATATCTTGGATGAGCAAAATCTACGCAAAACCTGTCAGCAATATCGGGAGTCTTTCAAGGAGTCCTACGGCGGTGACTCCCAAGTGATCTACGCCTCCAAAGCCTGGAGCTGTACCGCCATCTGTGCGATCGCCCATTCCGAAGGCATTGGCATGGACGTGGTCTCCGGCGGCGAACTCCACACCGCCCTCAACGCCGGCGTCCCCGCCAGCAACATCTATCTCCACGGCAATAATAAGTCTGTCGAGGAACTAGCCCTCGCGGTAGAACATGGCTGCACCATCATCGCCGACAACTGGTTTGACCTGCACAATCTAGTTGCCCTAAAACCCGCTGCCCCCGTCCGGGTGATGCTACGCCTCACCCCCGGCATCGAATGCCACACCCACGAATACATCCGCACCGGCCACATCGACAGCAAATTCGGCTTCGATCCCACCCAGGTGGAAGAAGTGTTTGATTATGTGACCCAACAGGATTGTATTTCTGTCATCGGTCTCCACGCCCACATCGGCTCGCAGATATTTGAGACTCAACCCCATAACGACCTGGGGGATGTGATGGTGTCCTGGTTCAAAAAGGCGTTGGATCGTGGATTACCGGTCACCGAACTCAATATTGGCGGCGGTCTAGGCATTCGCTACACGGAGCAAGACGATCCCCCGAGCATTCGCCAATGGGTCGAAATTGTGAGTCAAGGGGTCACCGCCGCCTGTGAAAAATATGGCGTTGCCTTACCCAAACTCCTCGCTGAACCCGGGCGATCGCTGGTGGGGTCTTCCTGCATCACCGCCTATCGGGTGGGCAGCCAAAAGACCGTCCCCGGCATTCGTCATTACGTGTCCGTCGACGGCGGCATGTCGGATAATCCCCGTCCCATCACCTACCAATCCCTCTATCGCTCGGTGGTGGCCAACCGCATGTCCGCCCCCTTCACCGAGACGGTCACCGTCGCCGGGAAGCACTGTGAATCCGGCGACGTGGTCATCCCCGATGCCACCCTCCCGGCCCTAGAGACTGATGACATATTGGCGGTCCTCGCCACCGGCGCTTACAACGCCAGCATGGCCTCCAACTACAACCGAGTGCCCCGGCCTGCGGCGGTTTTGGTTAACGACGGGGAAGCCAATGTGATTCTCAAGCGGGAAACCAATGCAGATTTGCTGCGGGGGGATTGCCTACCCACTCGATTGCAGCAGGGTTAGACTGGTAGGGGCTGTCGTACCTCCCTGGGATGACCCATCGCTCACAAAGCTGAGGGTATTCCAGGGGGCACGATTTAGCCCGATTCCAGGCCCAAGTCCAGGGATTCCCATGGTAGGGATTGAGCCTGGAGCAGGGGAACTGCATTCTGCTGAGGATCCTGGCAAGCCAGGGCAAGTGCTATGGAGTGTGACGGGACGGACTATCAAGGGGCTCCAGAGCGAGAGAAACACCAGGACGGGGCAATCCCGTCGATAGTGACGGATGAAAATTTAGTCCCGCCCGCCGCCGAGGAGCGATCGCCCCAGCGTCGGGCGGTGGATGTGGTGGTTATTTTGGATCCGACGGGGCGGTTTCGCTACGTCAACCCCGCCTGTCAGTGGGAATTGGGCTATTCCCTAGAAGATGTGAAAGGGATGCCGGTCCTGGAATTTGTGCACCCGGTGGATCGGATCGCCGTGCAGCAAGTCATGGACGAGGCGATCGCGGAGCCCAGCAAGCCCGCCTATTTATCGGGCTATCGGGTGCGCCACAGCCAGGGACACTGGTGCATGTTTAACGCCACCGTCACCAGCCTGCGGGAGGACGAGGTTTTTCAAGGGCTGGTGGTGAGCTGCTACAACATTCGGGAGCGGGAGCAGACCGAGCGATCGCTAATGGAGCGATCGCGGCTGGCGGCCCTGGAGGCGGAAGTAGGACGTACCCTGGCCGCGGGGGGGGGGCTCACCACCGTATTGGATACCTGCTGCCAGCGCATTGCCCAATATTTACCCGCCCGATTTGTCCGAATTTGGCGCTATGACCCCGCCACCCAGCTCCTGGACGCCAGCGCCTCCGCCGGTCAACACAGTTTTACGGTGGACTTTCCCGCGCGGATTCCCTTCGGCGTGGGCGCGGTGGGGCAATTGGCCCGGCGACAACAGAGTGAGGTCACCCACAACGTGCCGGGGGATTTACCGGTCGTGGACCAGGAATGGTTTGAGCGCGAAGGCATCATTGCATTTGCGGGCTATCCCCTGATCGCGGAAGACGAGCTGGTGGGGGTGCTCGTGGTGATGACGGGCCAAAAACTGATGGCCGTTGAGCGCAATGTTTTGGCGTGGATGACCCATGCCTTTGCCGTTGCCATCGATCGCGATCGCGCCCGTCAAGCGTTGCTCTCCCGGCGGGAAACATTGTTGTTGCAACTGGCGGGGGATATTCGCAGCACTTTGGATGTGCGATCGGTGCTCAACACCACCGTTAGGGAGGTACAGGCCCTACTCACGGTGGACTATTGCAGCGTCTGGCACTACAACACCGAGCCCGCATCCCAGGACCGTCCCTACGATCGCTCCTACTGGACCGAAACCGCCTCCACCCTAGGCCCCGACATTGCCGGCCCCGAAGAGTCTTTGCTGGGGGGTCCCTTAGCGGCCCTGTGGCCCTCGCTGCTACACTTCGGCGTCCTGCGCTATGACGGCTATGGGGAAGCCTCGCCCCCCATCCTGGACACCCTGATGACCAAATTGGGCATGACCTCGGTGGCGATCGCCTGTATCCAGGGGCGGCAAAGCCAAAATTGTGCGGCCCTGGTTTGCGCCCAACTGAGTGACCAGCGCCCTTGGCCCAGCACGGATTTGGAACTACTGCGGGGCATCGGCGACCAGGTGGCCACCGCCCTGGACCAAGCGGCCCTTTATAGCCAAGCCCAAACCGCCGCCCACCAGGCCGAGGAACGGGCTCAGGAATTGGCCTGTGCCTTGAAAAATCTCAAAGCCACCCAAACCCATTTAATTCAGGCGGAAAAAATGTCGGGATTGGGACAGATGGTGGCGGGGATCGCCCATGAGGTCAACAACCCCGTCGCCTTTATCCACGGCAATCTGACCTACGCCAACCAGTACCTCCAGGACTTACTAAAAATCGTTGATGCCTACGGGGTGGACTATCCCCAGCCCCCCCCAGCGGTCCGGGCTGTGCAGCAAGAATTGGATGTCGATGTCGAGTTCCTACGGCAAGACTTCGAAAAGCTGCTGAAATCCATGCAAATTGGAGCCGATCGCATCCGACAAATTGTCCTTTCCCTAAAAAACTTTGCGAGGTTTGATCGCGCGGGCATGAAACCCATGGACCTCCATGAGGGCATCGAAGACTCCCTGATGATCCTCCAACATCGACTCAAAGCAACCGCAAAAACGCCCGCGGTCAAAGTCGAACGCCACTACGCCGAGGTGCCGGCAGTGGTCTGCCACGGGGGGCAACTCAATCAGGTTTTTATGAATATCCTGAGCAATGCGATCGACTCCCTGGAGGACAAATTTAGTCGATCCCCAACCGCCGCCGCTCCCGACGACGCCGAAACCGCCGCCAACGCCGAAGCCGGGATCTTAACCATCACCACCCAAGTCTTCGAGACCGGCGATGCGGTCCCAGCCCTCGCCCCAGAAGCGCGTCGCCTGGACGGCCCCAGCATTCGCGTCTGCATTCAGGACAATGGGGAAGGCATCCCCGCCGCCATGCAGGAGCAATTGTTCGATCCGTTTTTTACCACCAAGCCCGTGGGGCAAGGGACAGGACTCGGACTGGCGATCGCCTATCAAATTGTGGTGGAACATCACCAGGGCAAAATCTGGTGCGACTCCCAAGAAGGGCAAGGATCCACATTTTTTGTGGAAATTCCCCTGTAATTCCCGCTCCTAGGGGGACACAGGAACCCCATCCATCGAGATTTTTCAGTCTGGAGGCCCGGGGATCAAAACTGACCGATGCAAAATTCTGAGTTTTAAAGGGTATCGTCCGAGACAATCCCCCAGACAATAGTAGAATCAGAGCCGGTCCACGGAAAATGGACCAAAATAAATTGTTCTTGCGCGCCCCTTACCGATCACCATGCCCAAGGTTCTTGTCTCCGATCCCATCGATCAAGCCGGGATTGATATCCTGTCCCAAGTTGCTCAAGTGGACGTACAAACGGGTCTCTCGCCGGAAGAGCTGGTGAAGATTATCCCCGACTACGATGCCCTGATGATTCGCTCTGGCACCCAGGTCACCCAGGCGGTCATTGAAGCAGCCAACAATCTCAAAATTGTGGGGCGCGCCGGCGTTGGGGTGGACAATGTGGACGTTCCCGCCGCCACCCGCCAGGGCATTGTGGTGGTGAACTCCCCCGAAGGCAATACGATCGCCGCCGCAGAACATGCGATCGCCATGATGTTTGCCATCTCCCGCCACATTGGTCAGGCCAACGCCACGATGAAAGAGGGGGGCTGGGATCGCAAAAAATTCACCGGGGTTGAAGTTTACAAAAAAACCTTAGGCATCGTGGGGCTCGGCAAAATTGGCTCCCATGTAGCCAACAGCGCCAAATCCATGGGCATGAAGCTGCTTGCCTACGACCCTTTTATTTCGGCTGAACGGGCCGAGCAAATGGGCTGCAAGCTGGTGGACCTAAACCGGCTGCTGGCGGAGGCGGATTTTATTACGCTGCACATGCCCAAAACCCCAGAAACCACCAATCTGATCGACGCGGAAGCCCTGGAGCGGATGAAACCCACCGCCCGCCTGATCAACTGTGCCCGCGGCGGCATCATCGACGAACAGGCCCTCTACGAAGCGCTCAAAGCCAAGAAAATTGCTGGGGCGGCCCTCGATGTATTTGACGGCGAACCCCTAGCGGCGGACTCCCCCTTGCGGACCCTGGATCGGGAAATTGTTCTGACGCCGCACCTAGGAGCCTCCACCGCCGAAGCGCAAACCAATGTGGCGATCGATGTGGCGGAGCAAATTCGCGATGTGTTGCTCGGACTAGCAGCGCGATCAGCGGTGAACATCCCCGGCCTCTACCCCGACGTTATGGAACAGCTCCGCCCCTATATGACCCTGGCGGAAACCCTAGGCAACTTGGTCAGCCAGCTAGCCGGCGGCCGCATCGATTCCCTAACCATCCGCCTCCAGGGCGAACTAGCCGAAAAGGACAGCAAGCCCATCACGATCGCCTCCCTAAAAGGTTTGCTATCCCAGGCGTTGCGGGAACGGGTGAACTACGTTAATGCGTCCATCGAAGCCAAAGAGCGAGGCATCCGCGTCATCGAAACCCGTGACGCCGCCGAACGGGATTACACCGGGTCGCTGTTCCTGTCCGCCCACGGCGCAGAAGGGGATCACTCCGCCACTGGAGCCGTCCTCAGCGATGGCAATATCCACATCATCAGCATCGATGAATTCCCCATCAACGTGACCCCCACCCGCTATATGCTGCTGACCCTACACCGGGATATGCCGGGGATTATCGGCAAAATCGGCTCCCTGCTGGGCAGCTTCAACGTCAATATTGCGAGTATGCAGGTGGGTCGCAAGATTGTCCGGGGCGACGCGGTGATGGTCCTCAGCATCGACGATCCCCTCCCCGAAGGCTTACAGGAAGAAATCATGAAAGTGCCCGGAATCCGCGACGCCTACACGGTTCGCCTGTAACGTCCCATTCCCCGAAGCGGGGCACCAACCCCCTACTCCCTACTCAATCCCTCCCCTGGCGATCGCCGGGGGAATTTTTTTCGCGGGCACATCCTGTAACATTAGTTCAAACTTCAATGCAATCTTTCTCTCCCACCTGACATGGCCTCCCCCGACACCCAACCCAAACCAGCGGCAACCGAGGACACCACCCCCGCCGAAGCGCCCCCCAGTTATGTCAAACTCGCCATGCGCAACATGGTAAAAAAAGGCGGCAAATCCCTGCAACACTTCGGTCTCACCGTCAGCGCCCTGTTGGGGATCTTCGTCGCCCTCGCCTACCTAACCCGGTAGCACCGCCCATCCCCACCGTCCTCTACCCTGCCCCTGCCATGATTCCTGTGGCGCTGACCCTCCAGCATGATCCCCAGAATGCCCCCCAGAGCGGCCGACCTGAGCCCCCCAACGGCGACGGGCCAGATCGTTCATTGCCCACAGAAACCCAATGGCAGGAATGGTTTGATCAGTGGTGGCATAGCCTAACCCCCGACGATCTGCCCTACCTAGCCCCCGTCCTAGCCACGCGGTCCAAACACACCTGGGCGATCGCCCTCACCCTACAACTCACCACCGACGACGGCATCCAGGCGTTAAATCGGGACTATCGCAACAGCGATCGCCCGACGGACGTTTTAGCCTTCGCCGCCCTAGAAGGGCTACCACCGGCTATCCTAATGGCACAACTCCAAGGGGGAGCCCTCTCTCCGGATTCGTCGCCGAAGCTTGAGGAACCCGTTGATGACCCCATTGAGGAACCCGTTGATGAACCCATTGATGAGCCCATCGAACTGGGGGACATCATCATTTCCCTAGACACCGCCCAAACCCAAGCCCAAACCCTAGGTCACTCCCTCTCCCTGGAGCTAGCATGGCTAGCAACCCATGGAATGTTACACCTAGTGGGGTGGGACCATCCTGACCCAAAGCATCTACAGATCATGCTGCGCCGCCAACAAACCCTGTTGACCGCAGCCAACCTAGGAAGAGTAAATTGGGGTGCAATCCAGGCCACGGACCTGGGCTACGTATAAAATTCGACCTGTACGTCCCCTTCATCTGTTTACAGAGCGTCATTTTATAGGGCGCTATCTGTTGATAGAGATAGAGGAATACAGGCGGGGATCACTCTAGAGCCCCTACTCTTCTGTCCGACCGCTATGGCAAGTAATCCTGTTTATGGTGTTTTTGGCAACGCAACTGGCATGAACAATTCCCAAAAGGCCACCGCCTCCCCACTATTCAAAAGAGCGCCCAAACCCCCCGTCGCAGGATTGCGATCGCGCCCCGAGGCCTGGAAGGTCGCCCCAGATCTCCTCAGCAGTTTCCATTACGCCAGCGCCGGAATTCAGTACGCCTTCCGCACCCAGCGCAATTTTCGAGTTCACGTGGGGGCAGGAATCTTTATCGGCGCAGTCCTCGCCTGGGTGCAAGCGTCGGCCCTGGAAATTTGCCTCATTATTTTGCTGGTGACCCTGATCCTGGCCCTGGAGCTGGTCAATACCGCCCTGGAAGCGGTGGTGGATTTAACCGTGGGCAATCAATATCACGACCTCGCCAAAGTCGCTAAGGATTGCGCGGCGGGGGCAGTACTCGTGGCGGCGATCGCCAGCGTTCTCATCGGCACCATCCTTATCCTGCCCCAGGCATGGTTAAAGATCACGGGCGGACTGTAGGGTCCCGAACGGGAGCCCTTAGCCCGTCCTTGAGACATAAAATGGGATTGGGCTGCCGACGGACTCCTCTTTCAAACAATCCTATGAAAATCGCGAACAATATCACCGACCTCATTGGCAAAACGCCTCTGCTCCGGCTGAATCGGATGCCCAAGGCTGAGGGATGTGTGGCGGATATTGTCCTGAAAATGGAAAGCATGAACCCGTCCGCCTCCGTCAAGGATCGCATCGGCTGCAACATGATCCAAATGGCCGAAGCGGAGGGATTAATTACGCCGGGCAAAACCGTGCTCGTTGAGCCCACCTCGGGGAATACGGGGATCGCCTTAGCTATGGTGGCGGCGGCGAAGGGCTATGACCTGATTTTGACCATGCCGGAAACCATGAGTTCGGAGCGGCGGGCCATGTTGCAGGCCTACGGAGCCAAGCTGGAGCTAACCCCCGGCATTGAGGGGATGGGGGGCTGCATCAGTCGCGCCCAGGCGATCGTCAATGAGCTGCCCGATGCGTTTATGTTGCAGCAGTTTAAAAATGGGGCGAACCCCGATATCCATCGCCAAAGCACGGCCCAGGAAATTTGGGACGATACGGAGGGCCAGGTGGATATTCTGGTGGCAGGGGTCGGCACCGGCGGCACCATTACAGGGACGGCAGAGGTCCTGAAAAGTCGCAAAGAAACCCTACGGGCGATCGCCGTCGAACCCACCAATAGCCCGGTTTTATCTGGCGGCAGCCCCGGTCCCCACAAAATCCAAGGCATCGGTGCGGGCTTTATCCCGGCCGTCCTCAACGTGGGCATCATCGACGAAGTGGTGACCATCACGGATGAGGAAGCCATCACCTACGGACGCCGCTTAGCCCGAGAGGAAGGGATCCTATCGGGGATTTCCACTGGGGCCGCCGTCTGCGCCGCCCTCAAGGTCGCCCAACGCCCCGAGAATGCAGACAAGTTAATTGTGGTGATTCAACCCAGCTTCGGCGAACGATATCTCAGCACGCCCCTCTTCCAGGATCCCGTTGCCATCAAGTAGCTCTTGATAACTCAGTCGTCCTAGGTTGGTGGCGTTACGGGCGTTACTACACCTTGAGGGTGCCCTTGATTTTGCGTTTCAGGCGTCCCAAAACACTCGGCGCATCATCATTAATCAGCTTGCCCTTTAACACGGGCCGCTCCTCGGGATGCTTCAAATAGCGATAGTGGAGGAAAATCTCGCGGTAGGGGAAATCAATGTTTTCCCCGGAACAGAGGCGCGAAAACAGCTTGCTCGACAGGCCAATGTAGTGAAAATAAATCAGCGGCGCATCACCGTCATACAATTTCCAATCGCGCTCCTGGAAATGATCAGACGTCACGCAACAGCCGGTACGCCGCTCCTTCGGCCAGTCGATCGCAAAGTTGGAGTAGGACAATCCCAGGGTAATTAACGTATAGTTCAGGCTCGTATTAACCGGTGCCGGCGGAAACAAAACTTGACTATTATCCCCCTGCAAAGACTCAATCACCTGCTCCAGTCCTTCCGGCGTGATCACATCATTTTTAGACGCAAACATGCCCGTACAAAAAAGCTTTTCAGCGCTATTCGTTTGCGTTAGAAATTGCGTCGTTTTTTGCAATTCCATATTAAACACATGGGTCGGATCCTTGTATTGGAAATCATAGGTAACGAAATCCACAGAATCCAAAGCCTCAAAGAAAGGCTCAAGGGACGATAGCGCCAACGTATCGGCATCTAAGTAAACAAATCGCGAAAATGGGGATTCCGCATCAAACGCAACAAACCGGTTGTGGGCTCCGAGGCGATGGACCCCACTGGTCGTGCCGCCCTTACTCCAAAAGTCATAGCGCTGGGGCACCTGATCCCAGAAGCGATACACAAAATCAGTCCAACGCTTCAGAATTGCCGCATTATCAAAAACCGAGACACCAGAATACTCAGTAATTGCTTCTCGGATGCGGTCCATTCTGTCGTCATAGGGCACCACACAAATGGGATAGCGATCGCCATTATGGGCTTGAATGCTGTTAATCAGCGCCATAGTCTGATCAAAGACAGCATCATTGCCGAGAATATAAATCCCATCCATAGCTATTTCCGAACTTTAATATGATTGATTCGCGATGTGATTTGTCAGGAATCAGCGGATCCCATGGTTCTTGTACAGGAATCCCTTTTCCCAGGGGCCGTCGTCCGCGTGGAATGTGATGCCTCATCCCCCTTTCTTCGCCCTGTTCCAAGATAGCTCAGGATCCCAGGGTCGTTTTCGTCACCTCCAATGGCGACGACATATCACGGAGAACCCTCCTGACGGGTCAGCTCCAGATAAATATGCTCCAGTCCCACGGGCTGACGGGCAATGGAGTTGACCTCAATGGTGGAAAAGTAATTAATCACCGTTTGCAGATCCAACAGGTCAGGTATCCAAAAGGACAACCGATCGCCATAGTACCGATGGGTAAATCCCTGGGCTTGGCCAATGGCGATCGCGGCGTCCTCGTCGGGCGTGATGAGGGTAATAATTTCCTGAGCGGGGATCACCTGCCGCAGCTCCGCCAACGGTCCCTCCGCCAATAGTTTTCCGCCCTGTAAAATTCCAATTTTTTGACAGAGTCGTTCCGCTTCATCTAATAAATGCGTGGTCAATAAAATGGTCATCCCCCGTTGTCGTAGGGTTTCAATGAGTGACCAAATATCGTAGCGGGTTTCAATATCAAGCCCCGTCGTCGGCTCATCCAAAATCAACACCTTAGGCTGATGCATCAGGGCGATCGCAATATTAATCCGTCGCTGCATCCCCCCGCTCAAAGTATCTACGGAACTATCCGCGCGATCGCCCAAATTCACCGCCTCCAAACAATCTTTAATACGGTCCTGACAGGTTTTACGATCCAGCCCATAGATCTCACCAAAAAACCGTAAATTTTCACCACAGGAAAGGCTTTTATAAATCAAATTATCCTGGGGTGCAATGCCAATAAACCGCTTATTATTATCCGATAGGATTTCATCCCCAAGCCAGACTTCCCCCTTATCCTGGGTCAGCAGTTTACAGATAATATTAATCGTCGTAGTTTTACCCGCCCCATTTGCCCCCAACAGCCCATAAACTTGCCCTGGCGTCAGCGTCAGTGATAGGTTGTCCAAAACCTGGCGATCACCAAAGGTTTTACAGAGATCGATCAGCTTTAACATATGAGTTATGGGGCAGATTTTTAGACTGAAGCTAAATCGTTTTTCAGACCATTACTAAGGAGCAATAATAATGCCTTGACGAGGCGGTAATTCCACGGTCAAAACAGGACAACCCGAATCATTTTGATCCCATTGCGCCTGTCCTTGACCATAAACAATTTGGTCCGGCTGACTGTCCCCAGCCTCCCCAATAATCGACGCGGTAAAGGGGCGATCGCCCGCATTCACCGCAACCATAACCCGCTGAGGGTCCGATCCTTCGCCCCGACAAAATATATAGCAACCGTCATCCGCAAAGACGGTCGAATAAGCCCCTGTACGGAGGACAGGGTAGCGGTGCCGGATCGCAATCAGCGCTTTGTGATAGTCCAAGGTCACCTGATCCCACTGGGAGGAATCCTGCGGAAATCCCCGACGGCAATCGGGATCCAATCCCCCTTCCAACCCCACCTCATTCCCGTAATAAACCGTCGGTGCCCCCGGGAACGTCATCATCAGCAACGTCGACAATTCAACGCTAGCCCCATCCCCATTTACCACCGATCGCACCCGCGCCGTATCGTGACTATCCAATAGGTTTAATTGGGTCAGTTGAATTTCCCAAGGATACAGGTTCAAAAGCTGCTCCATCGCCTGACTATAGCCGGCCGCATCCAATGCTGGATAGGGTTGATAATCCGGACCTTCCACCAGGGAACGAACCACGCGATCGCCCGCAACAAATGCCAACGTCGGTCCCGTAAATAAATAATTCATCACCCCATCAAACTGGGTACCATCCAACCATTCCTGACAGTTGGTCCACACCTCCCCAACAATATAAGCCTCGGGATTAATCGCCTTAATGCGATCGCGAAATTCCCGCCAGAAATCGGGAGCCGTCACACAAAAAGGCACATCCAAACGCCAGCCATCAAATCCTTGGGCGATCCAATACTCTCCCACTCCCATCAAATATTCACGCACCTCTGGGTTGTGGTGATTGAACTGAGGCAAAGCCCGATAATCAATCCAGCTTTTATAATTTGCCGGGCGGCTGCCATCGTAGGGGGCGAGGGGCCAATCATCCACCTGAAACCAATCTAACCAGGGGGAATTTCCGCCGTTTTCTAGAATGTCATTAAAGTAATAAAATCCTCGACTGGCATGGTTAAACACCCCGTCTAAAATTACTCGAATATTGCGATCATGGGCTTTTTCCAGCAGCGTCAGCAGTGCTTTGTTTCCCCCTACAATCGGGTCCACTTGATAGTAATCATGGGGATGATAGCCATGGTTACTCGCCGACTGGAAAACCGGATTTAAATAGAGCGCATTAATGCCCAGATCCTGTAAATAATCCAGGCGATCGCACACCCCCCATAAATTCCCCCCCTTACTGCGCTGGAACGACGGCGGCGCATCCCAAGGCTCCAAATGTTGCGGACTGGGCTTAGGCATGTAGGGCTCGCCCGGCTGTCGGGGAGGCGCTGCACCGCTGGAAAAAGAGTCAGGAAAAATTTGGTAGAAGACGGCGTGCTTGACCCAATCGGGCGTGCGGATCGCCACCATAAAGCTGTCCCCCAAACAACACAGCCACATCCTAACCCAGCTTTTAAGGGCGAATCCTATGCCCTAATTCTGGCTCTAATCCAATCGTTCAATGCGGTGATAAGTGGCAGCCTGCCCCCGCTTAACGCCCTCGTCATCCATCACATTCCAGATGGTCACATCCAAAATGCGGAATCGTCGCCCCGCCGTGGAAATGCGCACCCCGGAATATCCGGTCACATACCCCTGTCGCGCTGTTTCGGACAAAATGTGCGATCGCTCCTCCCGATTCATCGGCTCCGCCGTCAGCCGGGACGGCATTTGGGTCATCGCCTCCCACGTTGTTTCCCACAACTCCAACGCCCGCCGATTGCCATAGTTAAAAATGGGGTCCGCCTCAGTGCCATGGGACACCAGAACAAACGGCGTTTCAAATATCTGCTGAGCCCGCTGCTCAGGGGTCGCCGCCAAATTTGGGATCAAAGGCTGCCCCACCACCCTTTCAAAACTAGTCAGGAGCAGCTCCGAATGGGCCACAACCGCAGGGGAATGCCAAGGGATTGAAATCATTAGGTGCCAGGATTGCAAACAACAAGTGCACGCAAAAGGGTAGGGAGCCTATGCAGTATCCCCCATAAGCTCCCTACCCTAATTGAACACATTGCGATCGCCAAATTTATGATCGCAATCTCCTAGCGATGTCCGAGTGATCTCCTAGCGACGACGACGCAATTTCCGAAGCACCCCAGCGCCCCCAAGAGCAGCGATCGCCCCTAGAACAGAAGGCTCAGGCACCTTAGTCGGATCACCACCGCCACTACCGGGACCACCACCGTTGCCAGGGCCGCCACCAGTACCAGGGTCACCACCGCCATTGCCGGGGTCGCCACCACCAGTACCAGGGTCACCACCGCCACTACCGGGGTCGCCGCCACCACTGCCGGGGTCGCCGCCGCCATTACCGGGGTCGCCACCACCGTTGCCAGGGTCGCCGCCACCATTGCCGGGGTCACCACCGCCATTGCCGGGATCGCCACCACCGCCATTACCGGGGTCACCACCACCATTACCGGGGTCACCACCACCGGTACCAGGATCGCCACCACCGTTACCGGGGTCACCACCGCCGTTGCCAGGATCACCACCACCATTACCGGGGTCGCCGCCACCGGTGCCAGGATCACCACCGCCATTGCCGGGGTCGCCACCGCCACTACCGGGGTCACCGCCACCGTTGCCGGGGTCGCCACCACCAGTACCGGGGTCACCACCGCCGTTGCCGGGGTCGCCACCACCGTTACCAGGATCGCCACCGCCGACATTACCGGCGCTTAGGGGAGGCAATTCTGTCACCCCATTCCAACCAACCGCGATCGCATCGATCGCAGCACTCAGATCTGATTCCAACTCGACTCGATACTCAAAGGGCGAGCTCTGGGTGCCGTCAAATTCACCAATCGCAAGGCCATCAGCACCACGGGGGATAAAGAAAGTTCGATCCAAATCGACAATGACAGAACCGTTCTCACCGAAAGCAAGATTAGTCAGACCGAAGGCGCTACGGGATCCAGCACCGCCAGAGCCCACTGCCGAAATATACGTTCCATTCACAGCCTCGCCGGTGGACAAATCGAGCTGCAACAGCACGGTCACCTGCGCAATTCCAGACGCAGACGGATTACGACCGTCAAAGCCATCTAGCCATCCATTCGTGACATCCCCAAAAGTATTGGCACCAATGGAGCCACCGTCAGCGGTGAAGGCAGCGTAAAGAAAGTTACTGCTTTCATCCCATAACAACCCAACCCCTCTGCTATCAATGGGCGATTGGTCATGGACCTGGCCCCAATTTTGCGTATCCCCCGTGAAACTCACCACAAAGGGGTCGATGTCAATAGGGGTTACCTGTCGAGAACCAACATAGATACGGGTCACTCCCACATCGAGGAATGAAACATTTGCCGCGTCTAAAGCACTGCGATCGGAGATATCAAGCCCCCCAGCAAAAATGCTATCGCTGGCAATCAGTGAGGCAGCATGGGCCGGCAAATCAATCGCTAGAACGGATAAGCCAAGGGTGGCGGCCGTAGCGAGTACGCGTCCGGAACAGGACAGATTCTGGAACAGAACCATAGTTTTAGATTTTTCAGAGCAACGACGGAGTTCTAGTCATCACTGACGCCATGAACAGGGAGAGCGACTTCCCTGAAACTGTCAGCAAGACTCAATCCAATAGCTCAAGCAACCAGCAAGAGAAGACATCATCCGCCCGAAGACCCCACTCACAAAACAGTGCAAACCCAGTCAATTCAAACCCTTTTCAAGCAGTTAAGGCGCATTTATCAATCGGAGAAGCAACATCCAAGCCTTCAGCAAAGGTGTCGCCCAATCAAACAATGCCCTTCAATAGCGATCAAAGGTAACGACCAAATTTTCCATTCTGTGTGTTGTTCCCCGACAGTCTGTCCTCCTTTGCTAGGTCCTTGATATTGGACATACCAACCGAATGGACGCCCGTTACTTTGTCGAAGTTCCCCACAATTTTGAATTCTTTTTTGGCATCAAATTTGGTATCAAAATTGTCATTTATTTGTTGTTTTGAGATGAGGTTATGCTGCTTTTGTGGGCAAGTATGTGACAGTTTTGAATGTGTCATTTCCCCATCAATTCCTTGGCTCCGGCGATCGCCAAAGCAATGCATACTATTCATAAATTGACTAGGTTTCAGATCACAGATCACAGCATGCGAGCATCACATGGATCACAGAATGAGATCATCACCGTTGAGGTAGGTAGGGTTTAAGGGCGAGGAAATGGGGGTCCTTCCATACACAGGGTCTGGCACGAGGTCTGGCAATCGACAGCCTTGCCCGGGCTGATAGTGACCGATCGCGATCGCCGTGTTGAGCTGCTGGCCCAACTGTTCAATGAAGGGACCACAATGGGGGGATGCACTGAGCTTGTTTGTATAAATCTGGACAACGCTGTCACGGGTAAGATGTTGCCGACATTCCCCCAGGGCACGTTGATATTGAGGCAGCGTTTTCAGGGTCAGCACACTATTCCCTAGCTGGATGCCGTGGGACGTGCCAGGGGCAAAAATATGCACGGCACCGAAGCGATGGTGTTTCTTGATCCAGCTTGAAATCTGATGCACGCCATCCCGGTCAGCCACCAGGACGATCGCCTCCACACCAAGGCGCAATCCCATCAGAAAGTGTTCCAGATGGGGGACTCGGACATCAAAAATTACCAGCTCACGGAAGGGGGCAGGGGGGCTCTTAGCCATGGAGATGCACACGCGGGATGGGAGTGAGTAGAAAACGAGCAGCGGGGGCGCTCCTGGGCGCTTTCCCTGGGTGCTTTCCCTGGGTGCTTTCCCTGGGTGCTTTCTCCGGTTAAGCCTGGGCGAATCCAACCGGTTGGCCGGCTCCGCTCCCCGTGCTTCGTCCTTTACATCATCTCGACTTATCCCTAAAGGCTCCGTGATTGGCGTGGGTTATTAAATTGTTTGCGATCGGCACTTATTCCTATAAGGATCAACAGCCTTTCGCGATCCGGATAGGGGCATATTTAAGATCTCAGTGGCGTCAGGTGGCGATCCTCGTCACCGATGGTTGGGTCAGTGCCTGGGTCGATGTTGGAGTCGATGTTGGGGTCGATGCTTGGGTGACTGCCCGCCCCATTAAAGTCCCAGCGGCAAATCCCACAAAAAATACCAGACCGGCTAAAAGCCAATCTGGTACTTCTAAAACTGAGATGGAATTAGCTGCGGTCCGCGATCACAATAATCATCGCAATAATCATCGCGATCGCCAGCTAACGGTTCCTCAACGAGGAATCCATCTTGATGGGTTAAGCAGACCTGAATTAAGCAGACTCACGCTTGCGGCGGGAAGCAAACATAGCCGCGCCCACACCCAGCAAGCCCAAAGTCATCGCAGGCTCAGGGACGTCTTTCTTGATCTTGGCCCAGATATTCATGCCACCCAAACGAAAGTCATCGTATTTATCGGTGGTGTAGAAGTGAAAAACGGAACCCGTCACAGGCTTCTTTTTATTACCGCTGGTACCAGAAAAAACAGCACCCTTCTCAAAGTCCACCTCATAGGTTCCCTTGAAGGGTCCGCTCCAGACGTAAGGGAAGTAGGCGATTTCGTCTTGCTTGAAAGGGAAAGTTTTCTTGATATTTAGGTCAACATTGTCAACGCCAACATCAAACTCATCATAGTAATCGTAGTCCGCACCACCAAGATAGAGCTGCTTCAGGGTCACATCCTGGGAGAATTCAACTTTAATAAATTCGTCAGGTCCCTTACCATCCAGAGCCCAATCATCGCCCTTTTTCTTGCCGTCACTATCGACCCCAAGCCCCTGCTTTGAGCCAGTCAGTTGCGCAGGATAGGTGTAAGGGAAGGGAACGTCCTGATTAGAGCCCCCATAGTGATAACCGGCGGTCACCTTATAAGTAAGGCCGTGTCCCAAGTCCCCATACAGAGCCTTAGCCTTGCCTGACTTATAGATAGTGAAGTCGAGCTCCGCATTAATCTTGTGGAAGGATCCTGCGATCGCCGCATCAGCGACCCCAACCCCGATAACTGCCGTACTGATTAAAACCGCGCCTTTAAGAAACGTATTCATAACACCACCATCAACTACGTCAAAAAACTACGCAAGAACATCGAAGCTCTTTGAACGCCCATGAAAAACGTTTGGAGCAAGAGCCTTGTGGAGCACAGCAGCAGTATGGCATTCAAATCGAATTTCAAAACGCAGAAGAGGCATCTTCATCAAATCTTCAATGGAAACCCTAGGGTTTATAAAGTTCCCATGAAGTTGCCATGAAGTTACGATGAAGTTGGGCGGCAAGCATTACAGTCTGTTGCGATCGCCCAACGTCCCCCAAGCCAGTCTCTATCCCATTTATCACCCCGGCAAGTCGCTGGTTTTATTATTGTTTGACCAGCAACTTATCCGGGGCAAGCTATTAGTATGGGTCAGTTATCCTAGGTGTTTTAGAGACTGTGTTTTAGAGACTTTAGAGGGACCTTAATCCTCGTAATCCGAGAGGGGAGCACAGGAACACATCAGATTGCGATCGCCGTAGGCATTATCGATGCGTCCAACGGTGGGCCAAAACTTAGACTCGCGAGTCCAAGGGGCTGGGTAGGCCGCCTCTTCTCGGCTATAGGGACGATCCCAATCCCCCTGTAGCAACACCTCGGCGGTGTGCGGGGCAAATTTAAGCGGGTTGTTATCGTCGGTGAATTTGCCGGTGGCGATCGCCGCAATTTCCTGACGAATAGCAACCAGCGCATCGCAGAACCGATCCAATTCCCCCTTGGATTCACTCTCCGTAGGCTCCACCATCATGGTGCCAATCACGGGCCAGGACACGGTGGGGGCATGGAAACCATAGTCCATCAGCCGTTTGGCGATATCGTCCACCTCAATCCCGTGCGATCGCTTGACTTCCCTAAGGTCGATGATGCACTCGTGAGCCACCAAACCGGACTCGCCGCGATAGAGCACCGGGAAATGGTCATCCAGTCGCAAAGCGACATAGTTAGCATTCAGAATTGCCGTTTCCGTCGCCGCCGTCAGCCCTTCCGCGCCCATCATTTTGATATACATCCAGGAAATGGGCAGAATACTCGCACTTCCCCAAGGGGCCGCCGATACCATCCCGCTTTGGTCGTCAGAGCCGCCCAATTCGGTCTTCGGTAAAAAGGGCACCAGGTGAGCTGCAACGCCGATGGGTCCGACACCAGGACCGCCGCCCCCGTGGGGAATACAGAAGGTTTTGTGCAAATTCAGATGGCATACATCCGCGCCAAAATCCCCCGGGCGACAAAGCCCCACCATGGCATTCGTATTTGCCCCATCCATATAAACCTGTCCGCCATGGCTATGGATGAGGGAGCAAATATCTTTGATCGCCGTTTCAAACACACCATGGGTCGACGGATAGGTCACCATCAACGCCGCCAGCTTGGTGGAATGTTTGACCGCTTTAGCTTCCAGGTCCGCCAGGTCAATATTGCCCTGGTCATCGCATTTCACCGTCACCACTTTCATCCCAGCCATCACGGCACTAGCGGGATTCGTCCCATGGGCAGAGGTGGGAATCAAACAGATGGTGCGATCGCCATCGCCTCGGGACAGGTGATAATCCCGAATCGCCAACAGTCCCGCATATTCCCCTTGGGAACCGGCATTGGGCTGCAGAGAAATCCCCGCAAATCCAGTAATTTCCGCCAAATCATGCTCCAGTTGCTCGCACATAATCTGATATCCCTTAGCGCGATCGCGGGGGGCATAGGGATGAATATTGGCGAACTCCGGCCAAGTCACCGGGATCATTTCCACCGCCGCATTCAGCTTCATGGTGCAGGAGCCCAACGGAATCATGGATTCATTCAGCGCCAGATCCTTTTTCTCCAGCCGATGTAAATAGCGCATCAGCTCCGTTTCAGAGTGGTACTGATTAAAAACCGGCTGCGCTAAATACTCACTTTTACGTTCAAAGAAATCCGCCAGGGCTAGATCCTGGGTATCCAACAACTCATCCAACGTCCACGGCAACGCATCGGATTTGGCGAGGATACCCATCAGCTCCATCCAGGCATCGACGGTGACCGTCTCATCCAAACTGATGGCGATCGCCCCATCGGGCAGATAATGCAAATCAATTTCCCGCGCTTCCATCGCCGCTTTTAACTCGGCAACAGATTTATAGGGAGAATCCTCAGTAACGCGGAATCGGGCCGAATCAAACACCGGGCGGGGGGCCACTTCATAGCCCAGCTTCGCCAACCCTTCCCGCACGGCCAACGTCATCAACCGCACCCGATTGGCGATCGCCCGAATACCCTCAGGACCGTGATAGATCCCGTAAGCCGCCGCCATCACCGCTAATAGAACCTGGGCAGTACAAATATTGCTGGTGGCCTTATCCCGCCGAATGTGTTGCTCACGGGTTTGTAGCGCCAACCGCAAAGCCGGATTACCCTGAGCATCCTTAGACACCCCCACAATTCGCCCCGGGATCTGTCGTTGATATTTAGCGCGGGTCGCAAAATAAGCCGCATGGGGACCGCCATAGCCCAAGGGCACTCCAAATCGCTGGGTACAGCCCACCACCACATCCGCATCCCAATCCCCCGGCGGCGTCAAAATCGTCAACGCCAATAAATCCGCCCCCACAATCATCAACGCCTTAGCAGCGTGAGTGGCTTCGACGAGCGATCGATAATCCTCAATCGTCCCCGCCGTATTGGGATATTGCACATAAACCCCAAACACCGGCGAAGTATTATCGACCGCCCCAAAATCAGCCTCTACAAATTCCCGCCAGGGGCCAATCACCAGTTCAATCTCCAAAGGACGGGCGCGAGTTTTCAAGACCTCCAACACCTGGGGATGGCACTGCTCATCCACTAAAAATCGATTTGCCCCCTTCACCTTGCAGGCACCATAGGCCAGGCTCATGGCCTCCGCCGCCGCCGTCCCCTCATCCAACAGGGACGCATTGGCAATATCCATCCCCGTCAAATCCGCCACCATGGTCTGGAAATTCAGCAACATCTCCAGCCGACCCTGGGCAATTTCCGCTTGATAGGGCGTATAGGCGGTATACCAACCGGGATTCTCCAAAATATTGCGCTGAATCACCGGCGGCGTAATGCAAGGGGAATAGCCCATCCCAATATAGGAGCGCCACACCTGATTTTTATTGGCGATCGCCCGCAACTCTGCCAACGCTTCCGTCTCCGTTTTCGGGGCATCTAAATGGAGCGATCGCCCCAACCGAATATCCGCCGGGATTGTCTTATCAATCAACTCATCCGAACTCGCCAACCCCAACGCCCGCAACATCTCGGCACGGTCTGCATCATTGGGACCAATATGCCGCCGCCCAAACCCATCCGCCAGGGCAGTCAGGCGATCGCTCGTCTGCCCAGCTTGGGGAGCAGCAGAGGTGCCATTCACGTTTACACCATTATTTTGAGACGCATTAGACGCATCACGGGCGAGGTTTAGGCTAGGGCTCATGGGACAAGGATGGGGTAGGGATAGGACGCTACGGTCGCTCTATGGTCAAAAAAGTCGCTATTGACCAGGGTAAACCGAATCCCTGCCCCCAGTCTCAATCCACCGCGATCACGCCCACCCGACTACAATTGAGTCGATCATTATGAGTCGAGCATTAACTCGATCTCGCAACTCCCATCAATCCTTAATCCCGTCCATCGGAATCCCGCTCAGCCCGGCTTTACTCATCCCAAAAATTTCTGGGGAACCAACTCAGTTCCCCGGCCGTCAAGGGGAGGAATGAAGCTTGCGATGGCAGACTCTGCCAATCACATCCTATGAGCTACTCCGCCGCACCCGCGCCTTGGTCGAGGATTGAGGGCACCATCCCTCAAACCCCTGTGTCCCCGGAATCCCTATCCAATACGGACCTGGTTCTTCGTTGCCAAAGCGGTCTGAAACCCGACCCGGCAGCATTCTCAGAACTGCTACGCCGCTATCACTCTCACGTTGAGCGGGTGCTCTACCATTTGGCCCCGGATTGGGGCGATCGCGCCGACCTATCCCAGGAAGTCTGGCTTCGGGTCTACCGGAGCATTGCCCGCCTGAAGGATCCGGAAAAATTCCGGGGTTGGCTCAGTCGGATTGCTACAAACCTGTTTTACGATGAGCTGCGCAAGCGTAAGCGCCATCGCCGTCCCCTATCTTTAGATGCGGCGAAACAATTTGACGGCGGCACCATGGAATGGGAAATCCCATCCGATGCGCCCGGTCCCGATGAGCAGCTCAACGCCCAGGAATTCTATGAGCAGCTCCAGGTGGCGATCGCCGACCTGCCGGAAACCTTCCGCACCACGATTATCTTGCGGGAGATTGAAGACCTGCCCTACGAGCAAATTGCCGAAATGACTGGCGTTTCCCTGGGAACCGTCAAATCCCGCATTGCCCGGGCCCGCCAACGGCTCCAAGGGCAACTGCAAGGATATATCAAGGACATCTAAACGGGATGGGAACCAAATACGGGCAAGCATCGCCCTGTATATTCCAGCCTGATATTCCAGCCTAAGCCTTAAGAGTTTCAAAAATACCTTCAGAAGCCGATCCGGCGGACCGAGGGACGCTTAGAATTTAGATAGTAGAGGGGGTGATTTGAACCATGACTCAATATCGTGACCAACAACAATCTGACCTGAACAATTTCGGTCAATTCCAGCACGGCGGTGGCGATCGCGCCGATGATCCTGTTCCCTTCGAGCAGTTCGAGTTGGTAAGTGCCTATCTGGACGATGAAGTCACCGATGGGGAACGGCAAACCGTTGAACAATGGTTGGCTGAGGATCCTAAGGTCCACGCCCTCTATGTGGAATTGGGGGGACTCTCCCAATCCCTAAGCGACGCTCCCGTGCCCTTGAGCAGCTCGCCGGAAGAAATTTTTGCCGGGGTGATGGCAGAGGTCAAGCAACAGCAAACCAAGCGACGGTGGGTCTTCGGTGGCGCAGCGATCGCCGCAGGCATCACCGCCGTCGTCGGGTCCGTCGTGATGGGTGTTCGCACCCCCAGTTTCCAACTGGCCCAACACGGTCCCAGTCCCTTGGAAACCGAAGTCCAGGGCACCCTCGCCCAATCGCCCTCCCCGGCCGCCAGCGCCGTCGAGGATGAGCCCATCCTGGAACGGGCACTAATCCTGGAATAGCGTGTTTAGCCCGCACGGTTAACTCAAGCGTTTAATTCAAGCGTTTAACCCATGCTGGCTAACTCAAGCGTCTACCCCAGCAATCACTCCCCCTCTATATCAGTCTGACAAGATTGATCTGACAAGGTCATCCCAAACACCCTTCGGGCTGACCACAGCACCCCTCCCCTCGGAACGAATCCGGGGGGTCTTTATTTTGGGTATTTTTCTAAGTGTTTTTTTCGGTAGGGCGAGGGGGCCGCTGGTATGTAGCGATACCCGAGCACACCTAAAAGCTACAATGCCGGGAAGCCCAGCCCCGACCAATGCCATGCCCCTGTTTGACTGCACCTTTTTGCCCCCCCTCGCGATCGCCCTATCCGGAGAAGCCCTGGAATGGCTGACGGTTTTTGGCTATGTCGGTCTCGCCGCGATCGCCTGCTGGGGTGTTCTCTTTTCCCCCATTGACAGACAATAGCGCCCCTGTGGGCACCCTCCCCTTTCCGCCTTACCCTTGAGTCTCCCGAAAAGACAGGGCATACTTGGAATGGAGATTAGCGGCCATTATTTCCTTGGATCCTGCCTCGGAATAATGACCCAAACGTCCCGTCGTGATCCCAAATCAAGCTCGACTTGGGCTAACCCCCGAACCGCACCTCATCGCTCAAGGTGCCATTTTTTGCCAAACGGTGGAGTAATTTATGAGCCAGGTTTCCGCAAAGAAGCCCAAGCAGAAGTTGATGGTAGTCGACGACGAACCAGATAACCTGGACTTGCTCTTCCGTACCTTCCGCCGCGATTTCAAAGTCTATAAGGCAGACAGTGGCTTCCATGCCCTAGAAACCCTGGAGCGAGAAGGGGAAATGGCCGTTATCGTGACGGACCAGCGGATGCCCGGCATGAACGGCACCGAGTTCCTGAGCCGCACCGTCGATCGCTTCCCGGACACCGTACGCATCATCCTCACCGGTTACACCGATGTCGATGACCTGGTGGGGGCGATCAACTCCGGTAAGGTCTATCGCTACATCACCAAACCCTGGAGCCCCGACAGTTTAAAATCCACGGTCTTAGCCGCCGCAGACGCCTATCGAGTCCTCAAGGGACGCACCAACGAATTAAACCGAGCCCTGCGCCAGGAATCCCTGTTCAACGACATGATGAGCGCCATCCGGGGCTCGTTGGACTACGGCAGTATGATGCAAACCATTGCCGACACCCTGGGGCGCAACTTTCAAACCAAGCGCTGCCTCATCCAAGCCGCCAAGGACGGCCAGCCGGTGGGCGGGTTAGTGCATGGGCTGAGTCAAACGCCGCAAACGCCGCAAACGTCGGCGATCGCCGACACCGAGGCTCAAAACACGCCAGAAGAAAAAGAGGCTTCCCCCCCAGTCAGTGCGGACGACGTCGAAGCTGTTAAGGCTTATATCCCCCTTCTCCACCAGGTGATTCAAAGCCAAGCCAGCCAGAGCAAGAACTCGGACGAAGACCCGGACGAGGGCACAGACGAGGGCAGCGAATCCATCCTGTTGGTGCCCCTGCTCTACCAACAAGAATGCCTAGCGGCGGTGTGCTTGGTGAGGGACCAGGAGCCCTGGAGCCCGACAGACCAGGCCGCCATTGAACAGGTCGCAGAACAGGCCGCATTAGCCCTGTCCCAAGCCCGGCTATATCAAACCATCCAAGCCCAAACGGAACAGCTCCAATCAGAGCTAGAGGTGGCGCGGCAGGTCCAAGGGAATTTGCTACGGCAACATTGGCCCAAAGTCGATGGGGTGGCGATCGAAGCGCGATGTAGCCCAGCGCTACAGGTGGGGGGCGACTTTTTCGAGGTGTTTTCCCATCCCAATGGCGACGTCTGGCTCGCGGTGGGGGATGTGTCCGGCAAAGGGGTGCCCGCCGCCCTATTTATGGCCAGCGCCCTATCGATTCTGCGCCAACAGCTCGCCCAAGCTACCCCTCCGGATCCCCATGTGGTGGTGAGTCAATTGAATCAGGGGATGATGGAAAATTTGGTCGATAGCAACCGTTTCATCACCCTCGCCCTCGCCCGGTATACCCCGGCAACGGGGGCACTCTCCTACGCCAATGCCGGTCACATTTATCCCATGGTGTGGTCCCAAGCGGCGATCGCGGCAGGTCAGCCCCCAGCGGAGCCGAAATATCTCAAAACTCGGGGCGTTCCCCTTGGAATCCTGCCAGTTTGGAAGGCCGATTCGGGCATGCTGACGTTGGAACCAGGCGACGCGCTGTTGTTAGCCAGTGACGGCATCACCGAAGCCACGGTTATCGGTTTGGAGGGAGAGCCTCCCCCCACCCCCGACGCAGACCCCCAGGGCACTGTTTCCCCTGACGCTTCGTCCGGAGGAGAAATGCTCCAGCAAGCAGGACTTTGGACCTTGCTCCAGCAGCAAGCCCAGCGCCCGTTAAGCCTCGACCAACTCCTGAGTGATCTGCATCGTTACGAGCACAACCAGGAAGACGACCAGACCATCCTCTCCTTGGAGATCCTATAAATTCCATGAGAACAGAAATTCAAGTTCCCAGCCGCCTCGAATTTTTGATCATCGTCGAGACTTGGTTACTCAGCTCCCTTGAGGTGACCTTGGGGTCCAAGGTCGATTGGCCGATGCAATCTAACCGAGTGCGCTTGGTGTTGGCCGAGGCCTATTCCAATGTGGTGCGTCATGCCCATCGCGATCGCCCCCATATCCCGGTGATAGTGAGGCTTCATGTGGACGATCGCACGATGGCCCTAGAAATTTGGGACCATGGCAATGGCTTTGATCTGGACGCCTATTTACCCCCAGTCCCCGAAGCCCGCCAAGAGAGCGGCTATGGATGGATGATCCTCAACCGCCTGATGGATCAGGTGGAATATTCACTCCAGGTGGAAGGGAGTCGCAATTGCTTACGGATGGAAACCTGTTTCCCCGCCCGGGAGCCCGAAGGGGCCATGGCAACGCCGTCTTAATAACGCCATCCTGAATAACGCCGCCCTAATCCCCTTAGCCACTAGATCTGTGCCCCTCAGCGCCCTAACCCTAGACAAGATAACTCTCTAAAAGAGTGGCTCTCTGATTTGTGTCTCTCTAAACCAGAGAGTCCGGACCCGCAGCAGCGCTTTCGCCTGTCGGTCCGGACTCCAGGAATCAGGAATTTATCTTAACCAGTCTTGCCCCAATGGGGCTGCCCTAACGACTTTTTGGCGATCGCCCCACCACCGTCACAGGAACGGGCGACGGCACAGCAGCCCCTTGCTGGGAATAATGAGTCACAACCGTCGCCGGCAACCCCAGGGTCACGACGGCAATCAACGTTCCAACACAATTCACCATAAAATTGCCGACTAAGCCCGGCGGCAGGGGTGACGGAGGGTCCTCAGACCGAGGCACAGAACCAGCGCTGTCCATAGAAACAAAAAAAGAAAAAGGTCTCAGAAAACGCGGAGAGATCGCCCAGAAACCGCCATACAGCGCGCGGTGATCAAGGGGCTCGAGAGCGGACTATCAGTCTAATCAGATGTTAGCAAGGGACGCGAGAGGAACCGTAACCCAGGCCACGACAAGCACCATTTCAATGACTCTTTACATTCATTGATCTATTGTCGTCAAAGTGCATCACGTTGTTTCATTTGTTGCGCTTCATTACAGATCGCGCCCTTCAGACGCCGCCATTTCAAGCGCCATTGCAGACGCCAGTAGTCGGATACCGGCTGCAATGCTCGCCCCCTAACGCTTCCGGGCCAGCACCCCATAAAAGGGATCAGCCGTCGGCAACCCGAGCAACTGCAACAGCGCCGGCGCATTAGAGGTTTCCACAATGGTTTCCGGCGGGTGGAATCCTGGCGCGTCCCCCACGGTCACACCGTTGAAATAATCCACCACCAACTGCACCCGACTCGGCTCATCCCCATCCCGCCATGCTTGAATCGCCTTTTGGAAAAACATCCGGTTGGAGAAGCTAATAATTGCCAATCCCCCCGGCTTCAGCACCCGATGAATCTCGCTAAACACCGCCTCTGGATACTGCAAATACTGAACAGAGACGGTATTCACCACAGCGTCAAAGCGATTGTCATCCAGGGGCAAATCCGGCGATTCATTGAGATTTTGCACAAAGAAATGATCCAGCCGGGGATTGCGCCGTAGCTCTTCTTCGTTCATGCCATGCCCCTCGACCCAAGCCAGGGGCAGATCATCGGCATCGGGAAGATGGGACACCCAACTACTCATCAGGTCCAAAACCTGTCCATCGGCGGGGAGTCGCTCCCGATATAGCTGGGTGAGGCGATCCAAAAAGCCCGTGTCCACATGGGTCACGAACCGGGGCTGATCATAAAACAATTGATCATCCGTGGCGTCCAGCTTGGTGCGTTGCTCAGGGCGAAGGTAGGCGGTCATGGGAACGGGGGGCAATGGGGAGGATAGGAATTGCAGTGAATCGCCCTTTAGGGTAACGAAATTCTAGCGATCGCGGGGATAGGATTCAGGAAAAATGGTGTGGGATCGCCTCAGGTTTCCCCCCAACGATTAGGATGGGAACGTTGGGTAAATCATCCAATCCCCGGCAATCCAATCCCCGGCGTTTAATCGGAAGCTACGGTACACCATGGCCCCATACAGTGATGGCAATGATGGCAATTCTCGGCGGGCTTGGACCAGACGCGACGTACTGAAACGGGGGGCATTGACCCTAGCGGGGCTGGGGCTCGGCAATTTAGGACTGGGGAACGGGGCGATCGCCGCCGCCCTCCCGGAGTTATCCCCCACGGTGGGTCAAGCCCTCGCCGGTCCCACGGGCCGGAAACGGGCGGTGCTGGTGGGCATCAACCGCTATGGGTCTGACACGTTGGATTGGGGTAAGGGGCAAGGCTCCTTGGGATTGCAGGGATGTTTGACTGATGTGGCGCTGATGCGGGATGTCTTGGTCAGCCGCTTCGGATTCGAGCCGGGGGATATTTTAACCTTGACCGATGGGGAGGCCACCCGGAGTGCCATCAAGGACGGCATTAATCAATTTTTGGGTCCCCTAACGGCTCAAGATACGGCATTTTTCCATTTCAGCGGCTGCGGCACCGAATGGGTCTGGCCCCAAGGGTCCCCATCGGGCACAGAGGCAGGTTTTTCCGGCGAGCTGCAGCGATCGCGGGCCTTGGTCCCCGCCGATGGTCGACTGCCGAAGGGGGCGACGGATACCCTGCGGGATTTACCGGTGGCGGAGGTGTTGCAGGCCTTGGCCGCCGGGGGCAGCAATCGCACCGTAGCGGTGATTGATGCGGGCAATGGCAGCGGGGGCGGATTATTGGGACCGGGGGTCGGACGCGGGCGATCGCGCTTGGGGCCCTGCCAGGGACTGCTCAGTGAGGTGGATCAACGGCGACTGCAGGACCCCGATCGCCCCCTTCGGCAATGGTCAAAAGGATTGATTCTAGATGGGGGCCGGGGGAGCAGCAACGCCGTAGAACTACCCTGGGGCAAGGTCTGGGCCGGCGCATTGACCTATCAACTCGCCCAAACCCTATGGCATTTAACCCCCGGCCGCACCCTATGGATTGATCTCGCCCCCACCCTGGCCCAGGTGAATCGAGCGGTGGGCGATCGCGAACGGCCGATCGCCCTGCGCCGTCAGCCCTTCGACGCCGTGGATCGGGGCACCGCCGGCGTCTTTCCCCTGGTGCCCACCCCCCTCGTGCCGGGGGCGGCGGGACAAATCATTGCGGGGGAGGGTCAGTCCCCCCGGTTTTATTTGGGGGGCGTCGACCCGCTGCTTTTGGCCCACACCGCCGTCGGCTCCCTATTTGAAGCCTTGACCCCTCTCCCCCCCAGTGCCGCCATCTCCCCAACGGCAGCGCCCCCAACGGCATCTCCCCCAACGGAGGCGATCGCCACCGTCTTTCCCCACTGGCAACTGCGCGATCGCCAAGGGCTGACGGGACGCCTGACGGGGCTGGGATCCGTCCCAGAGCTAGTCCCGGGTCAACGGCTCCAGGAACGGGGGCGACTCCTACCAACGGATTTGAATTTAGTGGTAGCGGTGGACACAACCCTAAAACGCATTGAACGGGTCGATGCCATCAGCGCCCTCACCGGCATTGCCCACATTGACATCGCCAGCGAATCCCAAACCCAGGCAGATATTGCCTTTGGTCGCCATCGACAGGGGCCCCTAACCCCCGCCAATGGCTCCGGGGATAGCCCTGGCAGCGGTGTTTCCAATCGGTATGGGCTGTTTTCCGTAGGCGGAACCGTGATTCCCTCAACCCTGATGGCCGGAGACGAAGCAGTCAAAATAGCCGTGCAGCGATTGGAGCCCCTATTGCGGGCACGGCTCGCGGAAAAATGGCTGCGGCTGACGGACAACCAATACCAAACGGCGATCGCCCTACAATTGCGCCTACGCCCCAGCAACCCCAGCGAGCCGAGTCTCCAGCCTCCCCTGCTCATCGCCACCCCCGCCTTCGGCCCGCCCGACATTTCTCTGCCCCCCCAGGACACCACCCGCTCCCCCTCCCCCTCCCCCCGCAACACCATGCCCTACACGTTGGGGGTTCCCAGCGTACCGTCCGGCAGTGCGCTGCAATACGAGCTCACCAATCGAGGCGATCAGACCCTATATCCCCTAATATTCGTCTTTGACGAGGCGGGCGGCGCGTTTGGATTTGTCCCCAGCCAGGATTGGGCGATCGCCCCCGGCAAAACCCAGTCCCTCTTCCAAGAGTCCCCCTGGTCCCTCCCCGGCCGCCAAACCCTGATTACAAGCTATGTGCTGACCAATCAGCGCCCCTGGAAACGGGTCCAGGAACAATGGGAATTAATCCAGCGGCAGAAGGGGTTATCTGGTATGGTTGCCCTGAGAAATCCCCTCGCGCTGGTGAAAGGGGCGATCGCCGACCTAGGCGAGACCTGCCCCCTCAGCCTGCCCACCGGGGAATCCACCGGCGATCGCCCCCTCCTCGATTTACATCAATGGGCAACCCTAAAGCTGTCCTATCGGCTAACCTAGGGCAGCTGCGGCCCGATAGAATCGCGGTCTATCCTCCAGTTCTGCGGTCCAGATCCCAAGGCAAGACATCCCCCCCGCGCAATCGGACTTCCCCCTTTGCATTGACTTTTTCCTTACCCCAGTCCATGACCTTCGACCTTTCGTCGTTTCGCCCTCGCTTTTCCGCCGCCGCAACGGCGATCGCCCTATTGGGTAGCGTGGCGATCGCCCTGCCCGCCCGCGCGGATCGGCTGATTCGCTGGGATTTTGAGGAACGGCGCGGCCAGCTCACCTTTACGACGGACGAGCCGGTCCGCCCCCAAGCCCGCATCATCCGCAATCCCCAACGGCTGGTCATCGATCTACCGGGCATCAACTGGCGACGGAGCACCGCCCAGGAATTTTTCCGGGGGGGCGTGCAATCGGTGCGGGTCGGCCAGGTGGAGCCGGGGGTAACGCGATTAGTGGTGGAGCTAAGCCCCGGTCAAAACCTGCGCTCCGATCAGGTGCGGGTCCAACACTTAGGCAACAACCGCTGGACCATTCAGGGGCTTCCCACCGCCGTCGCCGCCCAACCGCCCCGACGTTTACCCCCGCGATCGCGCCCGATCCAGCCTCGCCAACCCCAAGAACGATGGGTCCCGGGGGCATTGGCCGATATTTTGGAGCGAAACCAGCAGCGGGCAGGAAACCCCAGAAACTCAGGGGCCGTCACCGTCACCAACTTTTCCATTGATGGGGATGCCCTCCGGCTGACCACCCAAGGGGGAACCCCCAACCTCCAGGCCTACAACGCCGGCAACGGCAGCCAGCTCGTCATCGATATTGCCAATGCCACCTTCAACGGCGGGGGCATTGATCGCCTGGTGAACCGCCTCGGGGTAGCGCGGGCGATCCTCCGCCAGGGGGGCGGCCGGGTGCAACTCACCCTGAACCTAATCCCCAACGGTCCCAATCTCAATGTGCAGACCGATCGCAACAATACCGTTGTAATTAGCCCCATCCCCGGCACCGCCGGCCAAGCCCGCCGCCCCCGCCCCCTGCCCAATCCTCAATTTGGGCGGCCGTCGGGGCCCCTACCCACCGTGCGGGGACGCCGGCTGGTGATTATTGACCCCGGCCATGGGGGACGGGATCCCGGAGCGATCGGCATTGGCGGTCTCCAGGAAAAAGGGATTGTTCTCGATATTTCCCGCCAGGTGGCCAGCTACCTGCAACAGCAGGGGGTCGCAGTCCGAATGACCCGCAGCGACGATCGCTTTATTAGCCTGCAGGGGCGCACCGCCTTCGCCAACCGTACTAATGCGGCGGCATTTGTCAGCATCCACGCCAACGCCATCAGCCTTAGCCGCCCGGATGTAAACGGCGTCGAAACCTATTACGCTTCCAACCGCGCCCTCTCCGACTCCATCCATCGCAGCATCCGCCAAGCCTTCCCGGAGCAACGCGATCGCGGCGTAAAACGAGCCCGATTTTTCGTCATTCGCCGCACCCGGATGCCCGCCAGCCTCGTCGAAGTGGGCTTTGTCACCGGAAACCAAGATTCGGTCTGGCTGCGGGACCCCCGATGGCGATCGCGGATGGCTTGGGCGATCGCCCGCGGCATCCTCAACTATCTCCGCTAACGTATTAATCTCGATTTAATTTCGATCTAAAAACACCGATACACCCAGCCTGGCCCCGTGACCGACACCCCTGCCGCCGATCGCTCCCCCTCGGACGACGTTGCCCGTGAATTTGCGGATGAATTCGCCAAGGAATTCGCCGACATTGACCTGGAACAGGTGGACATCGCATCCACCATTGAGCACGCCCTGCTGCATCCCGCCGCCACGGAAGAACATCTGGAACTATGGTGCGGGCAGGCAGAGCGCTATGGATTTGCCACCGTTTGTGTGATGCCCTGGCAAGTGCAACGGGCCGCATCCATATTGCAGGGGCGATCGCCACAGGTATGCGCCGTCATTGGATTTCCCAGCGGTGCTACGACTGCTGCTGCCAAAATATTTGAAGCCCAGGAAGCCATCCAAAACGGCGCTCAAGAACTGGATGTGATGATGAACCTGGGCAAACTCAAGATGGGCCAAGCGGATGCCATCTATCGGGAGCTGGGGGAAATTTGTGAAGCCGCAGGTCCCGGCGTCAAGCTAATCCTAGAAATGAACCTGCTCACCCCAGAAGAAATCAAACTAGCAGTGGAAATTGCCCTCGATGCCGGGGCGACCTACGTCAAAACCCATACCGGCTGGCAGGGGGGGGTAACCCTGGAGCAGGTCAAAATGCTGAAGGAGCTCGGGGGCGATCGCATCGGCATCAAAGCCGCCGGCGGCATCCATACCCCCTACCAAGCGGCGGCCCTTATCCTGGCGGGGGCGACCCGATTGGGCACCTCCCGCGGTCCTAATTTTGTAGGGCAGCGATCGCAACTCACGGTCGAGCCACCACCAGAGTCATCAACCCCGTCGGACGAGACCTAACGCGCTCCCTATCGCAACGCCCGTTATCGCAACACCCGTTAGTTAGCCCAGCCGCCGGTGCTCTCCTGGACTGGCACCGTTTCCCCAACGGGAACCGTCGAAGCGGGAGCCAAACGTGCCGGCGCTCGGCGAGTGGGCGTCGGAGCCGGCGGGGGTACAGGAACCGATGCCACCTGAGCCGGAGCCGGACCGCTCACCGTATTGCCATAGAACGGAAATTGCCGTTTGTCGCGGGTAGCATTAAACACCGCATTACGCCCATTGCCGCGAATCTGATTACCCCCCGGATTCCCCGAAGATCCCAAATCCGGCAGCGCCTGACCAATCACCACCACCCCATCATTCTGATTATTCTCGATGGTATTGCCCCGCAAGGTCGGCCGCGACAGCCCATTGATAATCACGCCGTCCCGATTACCCACAATCCGGTTATTCCGCAGCGTCGGAGCCGCCTGGTCACCGATCGCAACCCCATAGCCCGTCGCCTCAAAAACATTGCCCACAATCAAGCCCCGGGACTGCTTCGTAATCGCCATCCCGTTGCCCCCATTGCGGTAAAACACATTGCCCCGCACCGTCGCATTGGCATTGCCCGACAAAAAGACGCCTTCCCGATGGCTACCGGATAGGGTCGAGGACAGAATCGACGCCGTGCCCCCTTCCACCCAAATGCCAGTCCCACGAATCGACGGATTGGAAACGGTCAGCCCCTGAACTTGAGCCCCATTCTCCAAAACCACCGCCACCGACTGCCCCGCCTGGGTGCGGCTCAGGAAACGACCGCCCCCCACAATTTCAATGCCCTGTCCGCGACTGCTGGCACTGCCTCGCAATGTCACGCCCGCCGGCACCCGCAACGGAAACTGCTCGCCACTCTCAGCGCTGTAGGTCCCAGGCGCTAACTGAATGACCATGCCCGGCTGGGCCGCCGCGATCGCCTGGGTAATCGTCCGTAGGGGGGTCCCAAAGGTACCGCCATTGGCATCATTGCCCGCCCGGCTATCCACATAAATCACCCGGGCATTTTGACCCGGATCCTGGGCGATCGCCCCCTCCTGCAAGATTGGTCCATCCTGTATCACCGGCACGTCTTGGGTTAACGGCTCTTCCTGGGCGACCACCTGCGCTTGGGCCGCCATCGGGGCGATCGCCGGCATCAACACCATCGGCACACCGCTGAGGCAGACCACCAACGCATGCTTCAAAGGCTGAGCGAGCGTGACAGACAGACGAGGATGGATAGACATAGGACGATGGATGGTAGTTGGGAATCGGTCAGGAGCTTCAGCCTAACGCGGCACCAAAGGCCGACAAACACCGCTGTAGACACCCCTTTCGCTGGTCTAACTGATGGAACATAGGCGCTGGACAACACTCCTGGCACCCAGGAACCCCACGACCAACCGTTCAACAGCCTCAGAAGACTCAGAAGCAACATTTCGCAAAAGTCGACTTCATTATTTCATATCGCCAATAGCAATCCCCTACCCACCAGCAACTTTGACTCTCACCGTGAATACCAGCGTCGATCATCAAAGCAATCATGATAGGCAGGGGAAATACTTAGCACCCCCGAAATAAAAGGGGTATCGCCTTAGTGGAAGCTAGGCTGATGGCGAATCATGCCCATAAACTCGTTGCGAATATCCTGGTTAGTCGTAAAATCACCCCGCATCGCAGTGGTGGTCGTCCAAGAACCAGGCTTCTGTACACCGCGCATCACCATGCACATATGGGTCGCCTCAACCACCACAGCCACGCCCCGAGGCTGCAACACCTCCTGCAACGCATCCGCAATCTGAGAGGTCAAACGCTCCTGGACCTGCAGACGACGGCCGTACATCTCGCAAATACGCGCAATCTTGGACAGCCCGATCACCTTGCCATCGGGAATGTAAGCCACATGGGCCCGACCGATAATCGGCAGGATGTGGTGCTCACAGGAGCTAAACAGGTCGATATCGCGCACCAGCACCATCTCATTCGAGTCTTCATGGAAGATCGCCTTATTCAGCAACTCCTCCAAAGACTGGTTATAACCGGACGTCAAATGCTGCAAAGCCTTGACCACCCGGTTCGGGGTGCCAATCAAACCTTCACGGTCGGGATCCTCTCCCAGACCGATCAACAGAGTGCGCACTGCCTGCCGCATATCCTCATCAGTGACATGCGGATGGGTTGCCGCTGCCAAAGACTTCTCAAGGACTTCGGCGCGAGCGAGCTCACGGGATGTAGATAGAGTCATTACTATTGTGGGTTAGGGGCTCTGGAAGGCGAAACGATGTCAAATTCGACACCAGAACTAACCATGGGTTGGTGAGTTGTAACCGTTAATCACCGGGGAACACAGACAGGGTACTTCCAGCCTTACCTACTCGTTGATCCCGGTCGGGTTACATCAAAACGTTACGAGAATTATTAATAACACAAAACTTGTTAAACAACACAGAAGTTGTTTAATTCTCTCAATGGGCGCTGAGACGAGGGATCACTGATTTTCGGACTGGCGCTAAGATGGGGATCGGACGGAGGGAGGGGGATCATGCAACAAATATTACCGTTGAAGACTGCGGGTTGATCGGTCTCAAACTCGGGGCGATCGCCGCTCCGGGAGTCTGGACTGGAACCCTTTGAGGTTGGGCTTGGAAAGCTCACTTTTGAATGATTACACAAAACGCCCTGTAACGTTTTGTTGATTTGACTCCGTAATATTGACGTACTGCCACTGTGCTGCCGATGTACTGACTTGTGGGGCTTTGCAGCTCTAGGTTGCCTGGCGCGTCAGGTGACGAAGCCATTGGAATGCGATGACGGCGATCGCGAGGGCGACGAATCCGGTCAATCCCTTGAGGAGTAAAAATCCTCCCAGGGCAAACATGCCGCCAAACAAGACAAAAATTCCGGCCACGACCCGCTGTAGATCCAATTGTAGAGACTGGGCGGGGGCAATGCCGGTGCGTTGGCGTTGACGGGACCAACCGGGGCCGCCGGGGCGAACCTTGGCGTAGAAGCGGTCTAGGGTGTCATCGGATTCGGGTTGGGTTAGCACCAACGTCGTGCCCCAGATCAGGGCGGATAGTCCGGTGGTGACCAGGAGGCGCAGGCCGAAATCGTCAATTTTGAGGACGGGGACAACGCTGGTGGTGAAGCCAATCAAAGACCCCGCCACCATAGACGCCAGCTCCGTTGCGGCATTCACGCGCCACCAGAACCATCGCAGAATCAGAACCGCCCCAGGACCCGTCCCGATCGCAATCACCAGGCGAAAGACGGTGGCCACATCGTCGGCAAAAAAGGCAGCGATCGCCCCCAGGACGGTGACCAGCAGGGACATACTGCGCCCCACCCACACCAGCTCCGATTGGCTGGCATTGGGGGAGATAAAGCGGCGATAAAGGTCATTGGTGAGATAGGACGCTCCCCAGTTGATGGAGGTGGAGACGGTGCTCATAAAGGCAGCGATCAGGGAGGCCACCACCAATCCAAGGACCGCTGGGGGTAGAAAATCCAGCATCAGTTTGGGATAGCCCAATTCGCGATCGCTCAAGTCGGGATAGAGCACCATCGCCGCCAACGCCACCAGAATCCAGGGCCAGGTGCGAATGCCGTAGTGGAGGATATTGAACCACCAGGCAGCTTTTTCCGCGTCCGCTTCTGACTTGGCGGCCAGCAATCGCTGGACAAATTCGCCACCCCCATCACTGCGGCGAAAACTCCACCATTGCAGCAGCACATAAGCGCCAAAGGTGCCGGCCGTAATCCCCGCAGCATCGCTCCATTGGGGACCGTTATTCCATTGCAGGGGCAAGAACGCGAGGGTATCCTGAGTGCCGATCGCCTGCACCTGGGTGAGTAGTTCGGAGATGCCGCCCACCTGGGCGATCGCAAACCAGGCCACAACAATTGCCCCAAACAGCGCCAGAAAAAACTGGATAAAATCCGTTGCGACGACGCCCCAGAGCCCGGAGAATCCCGTATAAAGTAATACGAACAAACTCACCCCAATCACACTCAAAACTTTGAGATTATCCGCCGGTTCAATGCCCACGCTTTGCCAGAGATTTAGGGCATCCACCACCTTCACCATGGCCAACATGGCGTAGCCAATGCCAATGCAGTTAGTGGGCACCGCCAGCAAAAACGCCTTAACGCCCCGCAGGGTTGCCGCCATTTTGCCGCCGTAGCGTAATTCCGTTAGCTCCGCATCGGTTACCACTTCGGAGCGTCGCCACAGTCGGGCAAACACATAAACCATGATCAGATGGGCGATCGCAAAGCTCCACCATTCCCAATTGCCCACAATCCCCCGCGTCGCCACCACCCCCGCCACATAGAGCGGCGTATCAATGGAAAACGTAGTCGCCGCCATACTGGTCCCCGATAACCACCAGGGGAGTGATCGCCCAGAGACAAAAAAGTCTTCGAGGCTATTGGACGCCTTACGGGAGAGCCATAGCCCAATCCCCAGGGACGCGATCAAGTACAGAAGAACAACAATCCAATCAATGACTTGCATGGGCAGGGGGCGAATGGGGCAGCCAATCAGCGATAACTACCCACAGTTAATCACCTTAACTACATTGCCTGATCACCCCAACTCATCAACAAACAGGAAGAGAAACTAGTACAAGGAGGCATAATATTTACCATATCTCAACAAAGTACAGTAACCTTCACCAACCGGAGAAACAAAGCGAAACCTGGGAACATCTAGTACAAATCACAAGATAAACTATCTATAGAAGACAGGAATCCCTGCATAACTCACCCTGACCAGAAACTATTACTCAGAAGAACTTCCATCTTCTTGAACCTTATTTCTAACACTTTCCAGATAGCGATTTATCATATGAACGCGTATATCATCATAGAAAGCACGCCCTGAATCTGTAGAAACAACCTTGACAGCCTGCTCTAATGGAACTTTTTGCTTGTTCGATCCTTCGAACTTTATAAAACCATATTCTTCCAGTGCAAGGAGAACATCTTTGTTTACATCTACAAACTTAGTTCCTGGCACATTCACAGGACGACCCGCCATCCAAATCACAAGCTCAATCTCATCTCGACTTAGCTTCTTGAATGCATTTATAGTCTGAATTTCAGTGTCTCTGAAAACAGCCTCAATAGCCTCACGGACTACAAGCTTATCAACTCTATTAAAAAGATTGCCAATCGGCTCTGAAAACAATAAGAGAGACACAACCAAAGACAATGGCCAAATACTCTTAGCAACGAGCTCTACTGTAGCCACGTATTCGTGTACAAAGATAGTATATAGAGAAGTCTTCACTCCCCTATATAGGTCACCAAGGATTCTCTTTCCGCCCCCACGAGAAGCATGAAAAATCTGTTCAGCGATTCTCTTTAAAGCCACTTATGCAGATGCCCTCGACTTGTACAGAGCGATACCGATTCTGGGCTAAGCCATCTCCCCGAGAGACCTCTGACTCCGAGTTTTCGTATTACATACAAGCTCACCATTTTCATCTATCTCCCATGTACCATCACATCCATTATTTCCCACTTTAATCTTAAGAATACTGTCGCGCGCTGGCTCCCCAAGACTGATCAATGCAATGTAGGTAGGTCTTTCTGGATCTGCATTAGATCGCTCTATTTCTCCCCGCAGTTCTTCGAGGAGACCTTGAACTTTAGGATCAACTAGGCTGGACATATAATAAAATCTCATTTACAACTTTCACCAAAGCTAGCATTGTCTTTTTTTTGACGCCCAAAGAAGACGAAAAAAGCACAAACATTGACATTACTTAACCACTCATAGACTCAGTTTATTGTTTAGAAGCCTACTTCGAAATCAAAGGAGCAGTGTGGCTAAAGGAGATGGCTAAGCGTTACAATTCCTATACTGTCCAGAATGCAATAACCAATCAATTGGCACAGACTTGGGGCTAGCTGGGACGTTACCCTAGTTGTGGTGTTTGGGGATGAAAAAACAAGGATGGGTTTAGTGGGATTGGGCGTCGCTGGCGTTTTGACTGGGTTTATTGTGCCGTTGCCGGAGTGGGTGCCCTTTGTGGTGGAAGCCAGCGGTGAGGCGATCGCGGGCTCCTGTTTATGGTCGCTAGCGTTGTATTTGGCGTTTTCTCCCGTCAGCGATTGGTTTATGGACAAAATTGCCCAGTGGTTTGATTATGCCGAGCGATCGCTCTACACCACCGAGGCGGAATATGAGCGCACCCGCGAAAATCGGGAAGCCCAGAATGCGTTTTACGCGTCAATTTTTAGCACCTTTCCCTTTTTCTTGGCGGGGGTCGGGGCAAACTGGCTCGTGGTGTGGAGCTTCGGCAGCGGTTGGACCGTCAGTTTAGGCATCATTGGCGTGATGGCCTGCGGCATCTACGAACTGGGGCGTCGCACTGGTAATTCTGAGGAGAACTAAAGGGGATTCCTAGTGCCTTGAGAGCTTGAGGGATGGGAGCTGAGGATGGATCTGACCACACCCACCCACGGGGGAAATTTAAGTTGGGCCGCAGCGATCGCCCAATGTTCCCCCGATGAAATCCTAGATTTTTCCGCCAGCATTAATCCCCTGGGGCCGCCCCAGTCAGTGATTGATGCCCTACAAACGGCAATTCAAACCCGGCGATCGCTCACGGCCTATCCCGACCCTGAATACACCCGACTCCGCCAGGCGATCGCCCAGCATCATCAGACTCAGGGGCATTCCATCGATCCGGCGTGGATTTTTCCTGGCAATGGCGCAGCGGAGTTATTTACCTGGATAGCGCGGGATTGCCAGGATCTCAGCACCGTATATTTACCGGTCCCCGCGTTTGCAGATTACGGGCGAGCATTGCGATCGCTCCAGATTCCCATTACCCCCCTTCCCCTGTCCCTAGACCCCAACAACACTGACCTACCCTGGCCGCGATCGCCCCAGTCCCATAGCGGTCTCTGGCTGAATAATCCCCATAACCCCACCGGTCGGCTATGGACGGCCCAGACAATCCGTCAGCATCTGGAAAGCACGGCGGACGCCCTTGAAATAGTGGCAATTGACGAAGCCTTCATGGATTTTTTGCCCCCCGAGGAACAACAAAACCTAATTCATTGCATCGCGGACTATCCCCAGCTCGTGATCGTGCGATCGCTCACCAAGTTCTACAGCATTCCGGGATTACGTTTGGGGTATGCGATCGCCCATCCGGATCGGCTCCAGCGATGGCAGCAATGGCGGGATCCCTGGTCCGTCAATGCTTTGGCCGAAGTGGCTGGATTGGCGGCCCTGAGCGATCGCGACTTTGCCCAGACAACCTGGCACTGGCTGCCGGATACCCGGGCAACCTTGGGGCGATCGCTCCAAAACATGGGCGGCATAACCGTATACCCCGGCGCGGCCAATTTCTTGCTCGTAAAAAGCTCGACGCCCGCCCCCTCGTTACAACAACACTTGTTGCGTCGCGATCGCATTGCCATCCGCGACTGCTCCACCTTTCCAGAGCTAGGACACCATCATTTCCGCGTCGCCGTGCGCACCGAGGACCAAAATCAGCGTCTGATTGCGGCGGTCCTGAACACCCTCAATTCTTAGTGGTCTGTTCCCTCTGTAACATCTCCGTTATGGCAAATCGTCCGATCCCGATGACCTGCTAGGCTAAACAGTAGCGTTGCGCCTCAAGTTTTCCTGAAATATCTTTTCCTGAAATATCGGCGACGTTGGCAGCGCCTATTCTCTTATCCACTCACGATGGGGAGACCTAGCTTCACCCCAATTGTTGGGAGTTTTACCGCCCGTGGCTTTTGAATCAGAGAAAGTGGATTCATCATCGCAACCCGGTCCTTCGCCGATCACCCTGTCCCACTCCGTCCTAGACAGTTTGAAGACGGAGTTCCCGACCCTGCGATCGCAGATATATTTCAAAAATTCCCTGACTGCCCTCTCCCACGCCATGGAGGACCTAGTCCTTTCCGGGAACGATGACGAACAGCCCATCGTAATCGCGTGCTTCCAGCAGGAACGGTTTTATCGCCAGGAAGCTCGGCGCTACGAACGCATCGGCGAGCGATCGCCCCATGTATTCGTATTGGCGGCCCCGGAAACGGACTTGGTGACCCAGCCCAATAACCACACCGCCATCGCCTTCAACCCAGACGATGCCCTGGCCAACGAGTGGCACTTGGTGGTGCTCGGACAGCATTACGCCGCCTGCCTGCTGTGTTCAGAACGGCGATCGCCGGACCTCGACCCCAAAACCCAGGTCCAATCGGCCCTCCGAATTTTGCCATCCGATGACCGCAATCGACGATTCGAGGGGGTTTGGACCTTTGATCGAAAAATCACCTCCCAGGCCGCCCTGCTATTACTAGAGCGCATTGGCAACTATCGCCCCGAGCTGAGCGATCGCCTCGCCCCACTGATCACCGCCATCCCCGAATCCATCGCCCAACCCTTCAACCACAGCGATCCGGAACCCTTTGCCCAGCGCTTGATGACCTATCTCCAAGCGGGACAATACAAGCTGATCAAAGCCTATCGACACCTAGCGGGCAAAGAACGGCGGGAACGATTAACGAATTCCATCGCCTCCACCATTCGCCAGTCCCTCAATCCCGATAAGGTCCTGGCGATCGCCACCCAGGAATTAAGCCAAGCCCTTCGGGTGTGCCGCTGTCTGGTGTATGAATGTCAGACCGGCGATCCGGACACCAAAATCATCCACGAAGCCCTGGCCGCCAAGGTAAAAACAGTGGCGGGTCGTCAATGGCCCCTCGAGGGCAATCCCCTATTCCAGGCGATCGCCGGCGATGAAATTACGACGGTGGCCATCACCGACACCGGCGAGGATGCGCGCCTAGCTGCCGATGCGGATAACCCCGCCCAACGACTGGCGGACCAGTGGGGCATCACCTCCTGGTTACTGGTGCCCGTACGCTATCGGGATAAGTTCCTGGGGGCGATCGAACTCCACCACTGCGGCAGCCTGCCCCATCCCTGGTCCGACGACGAAGTCAACCTCGTGCAAGCGGTGGCGGTTCAACTGGGGGGTGCACTGCTGCAAGCTAAAGCCTACGTGGACCTGGAAAATTTCAACGAGCAGCTCGAAGCCCTAGACCAAACCCGCAGCAATTTAATTGCGATCACCGGCCACGAACTGCGCACCCCCCTGTCTACCATTCGAGTTTGCCTAGAGAGCCTCGCCACCGAACCGGATATGGCCCAGGAATTGCGACAGGTCATGTTGGAAACCGCTCTGACAGACGCCGATCGCATGCGCTATCTGGTCCAAGATTTCCTCACCCTATCCCGCCTGGAAAGTGGACGAATCCCCTGGACCTTGGAAGCCCTATCGGTGCAAGAGTGCGTCGAGCTTGCCCTCAGTGGGATTTACACCCGCCTCGACCCCCAAGACCGACCGATGATTCTGATGGAGCTGCCCAACAACCTCAGCCCAGTGAAAGCGGATGGGGAATGGCTAGTGGAAGTCCTATCCAAACTCCTCGACAATGCCTGCAAATTTACCCCCCAGGACGGTCACGTCACCATTACCGCCCAAGAACACAGCGATCGCGACCAACTGCAAATCACCGTAGCTGATACGGGGCGAGGCATTGAGTCCAACCAACTAGAAGCAGTCTTTGACCGGTTCTATCAAGCGGAGGGCTCCCTACGCCGCACCGTTGGCGGCACCGGCCTAGGCTTAGCCATCTGCCGCCAGGTCATGAATGGCCTCGGGGGAACCATCTGGGCAGAATCCGAAGGCAAGGACAAAGGGAGCCAATTCCATGTGCAGCTCCCCATCGCCGACGACGTTGCCCCCGCCCTAATTCCCGACTCGGCCCCCATCACCGACACCTCCCTCTCCCTATCCCGCGACGCCATTCGCGCCAAATATCGCAAAGTGGTTCAGCCCTAGCAGCGATCGCGTTCAGGAGCATTAGGATTTGGGGATTAAGCATTAAACCGGGATGCATTTTCAGTAATGGAGTCCGACATATCGCCCTTGCCAAAAAAGGCCGGGAATGGCTTAGGAATCGTCAACGCCTTCTGGGTTTTCGGGCGAGCATCAATGCGATCAAACCAAGCTTGCAGGTGATTCAGCCCCTCCACAGACACCTTCGCCCAAGGGTAGGACCGCGCCCAAGGATAGGTGGCAATATCCGCAATGGAAAACTCCGCCCCCAGCAAATAATCCTTACCCGCCAACTGCTTATCCAACACCTCAAGCAACCGCCGAGATTCCTTCACATACCGGTCGATCGCATACTCATCCTCAATGCCCTTCGGCGCGGCAATCCGCTGAAAAAACATCGCCTGCCCCATCATCGGTCCCACGCCCCCCATCTGGAACATCAGCCACTGCAACACCTGCGATCGCCCCTTGCTATCGGCGGGCAAAAACTTGCCATATTTTTCCGCCAAATACCAAAGAATCGCCCCGGATTCGAACACAGAAAAATCATCATTACTGCGATCAACAATGGTCGGGATTCGCCCATTGGGATTGAGTTGGGTATACCACTCAGACTTTTGTTCCTTCTTGCCGAAATCGATGTAGGTCAGATCGTACTCAACCTCCGCCTCCTCCAGGAAAATCACCGGCTTCCAACCATTCATCGTGGACGCGGTATAAAGATGGATTTCTGGCGTTGACATGGAAAAAATCCTCACCGTAATGCTCATATCCCCCATCACCCCAGATGCCCCAGGTGACGATGGAGCCGTTGAGATCTACGCTAAGAAAACAGGTAACCAGCGTCAATTAGTATCCTTTTAGTAACCACCTTTTTGAATCATCAGGCTCGCCATGGGACGCACTCTCACCATCACCACCGGTCAAAATCGGCAAAAGCAAGTCGCGGAACCTTGTTTAGAGCCCTGTCCCATTGAGCGAGGGATGCGACTGTTGGGGGGTAAATGGAAAGGGTCGATCCTGTGGCATCTCAAGGATGGACCGGTGCGCTTCAATGATCTGGCCCGGCAGATTGGGGGCGCGAGCAAAAAAATGATCAGTCAACGTCTCAAAGAAATGGAAGACGCCGGATTGATTCAGCGGGAAGTCCTGTGCGATCGCCCCATCGCCGTCACCTATGAAATTACGGACTTTGGCAGAACGGCGATCGGCTTCCTAGAAGAACTCAAAACCTGGGCCGAGACCAATCAGCTTTAGCAATTATTCGAGAGAGCAACCGAACCCATAAAAAACATGCCCCTGAAAGTCTTGAACCTCCAGGGGCACATTCGTAGCATTTAGAGCGGCATTCAAACCGAGTTAGATTACCGGTCCACCGAGCCCATAATGACGTCGATGCTGCCCAGGATTGCCATAATGTCAGCAACTTTGACGCCCTTCAGCAACTGGGGCAAGATTTGCAAGTTGTTGAAATCCGGGGCGCGGATCTTCCAGCGCCAGGGGAAGACATTGTTGTTCCCCACCAGATAAATGCCCAGCTCGCCCTTACCGCTTTCCAAACGGACGTAGTGCTCACCCTCAGGGATTTTGAAGGTGGGAGCCAGCTTTTTACCGATGAACTGGTAATCAAATTCGTTCCACTCGGACTTAGGACCAGCATCAATACGCTTCGCTTCCAAGTTCTCGTAGGGACCACCGGGCAACTGCTTTAGGCATTGGCGCACCATCTTGCAGGACTCGCGCATTTCCCGAACCCGCACCAGATAGCGAGCCAAGCAATCACCGCCCGTCTCCCACTGGACGTCCCAATCCAGCTCGTCATAGCACTCGTACTTGTCCACCTTGCGCAGGTCCCACTTAACGCCAGAGCCCCGCAGCATGGGACCGGACAAGCCCCAGTTAATGGCTTCGTCGCGGCTGATGGTGCCAACCCCTTCCACCCGGCGAATAAAGATGGGGTTGTTGGTGATGAGCTTTTCGTACTCATCCACCTTGGGCATAAAGTGGTCGCAAAAATCTTCGCACTTGTCGACCCAGCCGTAGGGTAGGTCAGCAGCAACCCCGCCCATACGGAAATAGTTGTTGTTGATCAGGCGGGACCCAGTGGCGGCTTCCCACAGGTCATAAATCATTTCCCGTTCCCGGAAAATGTAGAAGAAGGGGGTTTGGGCACCCACGTCTGCGAGGAAGGGACCGAGCCACAGCAGGTGGTTCGCGATGCGGTTCAGCTCCAGCATAATCATGCGGATATAGCTGGCGCGGCGGGGGACTTCGATGCCGGCGAGTTTCTCGGGGGCGTTGACCGTGATGGCTTCATTAAACATCCCGGCGGCGTAGTCCCAGCGGCTGACATAGGGCACAAACATAACGTTGGTGCGACTTTCAGCGATTTTTTCCATGCCCCGATGCAGATAGCCGATGACCGGTTCACAGTCGAGGACGTTTTCGCCGTCCAGGGTGACAATCAGCCGCAGTACCCCGTGCATCGACGGGTGCTGGGGGCCCATGTTGATCGTCATGGGCTGGGTTTTGGTTTCAATCCTGGTCATATGCTTGAGCTGGCTTGAGTCCCCGTTTTACGTCCTTACGTCCCAATTAATCCCGATATCCCCGATATCATTGCGGATACCTCGGGTGGCGATCGCCCAGAATCCCATCCAGCGCAATGCGGGAGGGTCGAACAAATCCCTACTATTATTACCTAATTACCGCCCCCTGGTGTTCGTTGGTATTTATGTCGTTGCCCACATCCCCTGATTCATCCGATGCGTTGCCATCCTCTGTAGAAGTGCAATCCCCCCCTGCGTCCAATGTTGGCAATGCTGAACCAGCGGAAACGGGGGAGGCCTGGGGCCATTATTCGGTGATGCGGGATGAATGTGTCGCGGCATTGGATTTGCAACCGGGGGGATTGTATTTAGATGCGACGTTGGGGGCCGGGGGTCATTCGCGGGCAATTTTGATAGCGGATCCCACCGTCAAAGTGGTGGGGTTGGATTGTGATGCGCGAGCCTTGGCGATCGCCCAGGAACGGCTGGCAGAATTTGGCGATCGCTTCCAACCGGTGCGATCGAATTTTTCCAAATTTGAGCCGGAAGCCCATGGATTTGACCCCGCCAGTTTTAATGGCATTCTGGCGGACTTGGGTGTGAGTTCGATGCAGTTCGATACGCCGGAGCGAGGGTTTAGCTTTCGCCACGAAGCACCACTGGATATGCGGATGGACGATCGCCAGGAGTTAACCGCCGCCGACATTGTGAACACCTGGGATGAGACCACCCTGGCCAACACGATTTATCAGTATGGGGAAGAGCGATTATCGCGACGGATTGCGCGGATGATTTTGCAACGGCGTCCCTGGCATACCACGACAGAATTGGCGGATGGCATTAGCGGCTGCGTCCCTGGCAAATATCGCCATGGTCGGATTCACCCGGCAACCCGGACTTTTCAGGCATTACGCATTGCGGTGAATGGGGAATTGGACGTATTAGAAACCTTTCTGGAGCGATCGCCCCATTGGTTAGCAACCGGGGGACGGATTGCAGGAATTAGTTTTCATAGCCTGGAAGATCGCATCCTCAAACATCGTTTAAAGGGTCATGAACTCTTAAAAGTCATCACCAAAAAGCCCCTCTATCCCACCGAGGAAGAAATTCGAGAAAATGGGCGATCGCGCTCTGCCAAACTCAGAATTGCCTACCGGGTAGAAGGTTCATGAAACGACGGCAATTACTGACGGGATTAGGCGTTAGTTTAGGTAGCCTCGTCGGGCATAGTTTGTCACTGGAAGAGGCGATCGCCGCCCCCGCAAAAAGCCTTCAATCGTTACGCTGGGGCTATATCGGCGATAACTCTCCAGACCATTGGCATGAACTATCCGATCAATATCAAGTGTGTCAGGCAGGACAACGACAATCGCCGATTAATATTGCCGATTTAGACACGACAAACGCCAGAAAAATCGGCTTTTTCGACGGTACTTCCGATCAGCTTAATTTTCGCTATGGTCCGGTGAACCTAGACGTTTTTGATGCGGGCTATACCTTACAGGCCAACGTGGGCGCAGGACTTTATTTGGAACTTGGGGGCGATCGCTACGACCTCAAACAATTTCATTTCCATACCCCCAGCGAACATCAAATTGCCAGTCAAACAACCGCCATGGAGCTACACCTCGTCCATCGCAATACCAACGGACAATTTGTCGTGGTCGCGCTGCTGGTCGAGGAGAACACTAATAAATCAGGGCGGGGGATGAGTGATTTTGAGAAAGACTTGGAGCCGGTTTGGGGATTTTTCAAGGATCCCCAGCGCCAGGTGATTCCCTCGGTGCATCTGGCTAAATTACTGCCGAGCGATCGCCATTTTTATCGCTATGCCGGCTCCCTGACCACGCCCCCCTGCTCTGAAACGGTGGAGTGGGTTATTTTCCAAACCCCCGTCACCCTCAGCACTGAGCGCCTAGCCCAGTACAAAATGCGGTTCCGAAACAATGCCCGTCCCCTGCAAGGATGACGCAGGGACGCGATGCCGAGCCCCTAAGCACTCCTCTCCCGGGCTTTGCGGCGTAACTGTTGCGTCTCCTCCAACAGTTGCAGGGAATCCACCGTCTCGGGCGATCGCCGGACATAGCTCAACTTCACCTCCTCCAGCAGATCCCACAACAGGCCTTGCAACTCTTCCTGGGTTTCAGGTTTGGTGAGCTGCTCCCGGAACGAGGCACCACCCTGCTCAATCAGCTCTTCCAACAGCTCTTGGGATTTGGGATCCAGGGGGCTGGTCACCGTTTCATAGGCCACTTTCGGGGCCCCCGTCGCCACCATCGCCAAGCTGCTGGCCAGTTGCTGAGCCAGATGATTCGGCAATTGATCCATCCCCGGCAGAACCTTTAACCCCTGATAAGCCGGGGACTGGGACATCACATATTGGATTTGCTGGTTGATAAAGGCCTCTAACTGGGGGCGAATTTCTGGCAAGACGTCATTGAAAGCCAACGTCAGCAGATGATCGCCAATGGCCTGAATCTCATTGACATCGTTAATCTCCACATAGCCACCGGCATCCGACTGGAGGAACTGGGCAGACAGTGCGCCTGATCGCACCGTCCGCTGGACACTGCTAATCACCTCAAACACCACCACCTCCGTCAGCTCCCCCGCGAAGCTGGCCACAAAACTCCGGCCAATCATCTTGCGGGCAGGTTCCAAATTAGGAAAATTCGCCTCATTACTCCGAGAAATAACGGGAAAAAGCCGTAACCAACGCCAGAAGGGCAGCAGAAATAATAAATCTGTCCAATGGCTGAAGGCGGCGGAGGACCAGGTCAAGTCCTTATAACGCCGCTTCGTTTTGATCGTGCGGAAGAAGAAATCGATCGCAAAGATCAGCACAAAGGGCGTATCAATAATGCTGAAAAAATCCGCCGGATTACCGTCTTCCCCCGTTTTCCGAAAATAGTTGGTCTGCATCGGAAAACGAATCTCATCATTGAAGAATTGGAGTTCGTCCTGCCACCCTTCTCGCCGGAGATGAGACACGCTCCAAAACCGATCAAACGCCCGCCTGGAGGATTCGATCTCCATATGGTCGCTCATCCGGTTTTTAATCTGCTCCAGCGTGCCCGTTTTATCCGCCGTCGCAAAGGGATTTTGGGAGATCATATCCGAACTCCGATCGCGCAAATCCCGGAGTAGCGAGGGCACTTCCTCGGAGTTCAACCCCTCCAACTCCAAGGTTTCCGTCAGAACGTCGACCGCATTGAGATATCGCTGGGTACTCCGCTCGGGGGAAATCCCTTTGATGGGGTCATAGAACAACGCCACCTCCCCCGGCGGCCCTACCCTGTCCCCCAACCAAGGCTGTTCCTCACCACGATCGCGCAGATAAAGCGCCGCCCGTAGATACAGCGATCGCAGGGGCACGTAAGAAATATTGAACGCCACCAATCCCAAATTCAACCAAGCCAACAGAATCAGCCCCCGCTGAATCAAAAGCCGCGGTGAAATGGGAAACCGTTGATTAGAGCGGGCTGCGGTCATAACACCCTCCGAAACATGATGATGTAGTGTGGCGCTTCACTCCCCAGCAAAACCCACAAAGTATTGAGCGGATCGCAATTGCTTCAGAAGGGTAACATTGCAAGGGATCCCAGGCAGACGGCCGACAGACTACGGGTCACTGCATAGAATTGGGTATGAATTTGCATAGAATTGGGTATGAATGGGCACACTCATTCCAGATCATCTATGGGATTCTGTATCCTTCAGTCCAAATGCAGGCATTGGTACAGGCATTTAGCGATTGGTTTCTAGGGTGTTATCAACCGACGCAGACGCCGGTCATAGGCTGGCGATCGCCTCAACGGGGGCAACCGATTCATACTTCACGATCCACTCGACGATCACTATAGATTCAACTCCCTCTGCCCCGACTGTCTCCTATGCTCCCCAGCCCAGTTTTCCCCCAGTGGGCGATCGCGAAGGATCCGATCGCAGTTTCAGGCCAGTGTCCTCTGGCCGAGGTTGCAGCGCTAATCCAGCAGCGCCAGCGGGAGCGACGTCCCCCCACCGCCCTCAACGCCCTCGACCCCAATTTTGAGTCTCCGGAAGCCCTATCCCTCGCCGCCGTCCAGGATCTCAACGCCAAAGCCTGCGCCAGTTGCATCATCGCCACAGATGAGACCCAGCAAGTATTGGGCGTGCTGACCGTCGAAGAGCTGATGCAGTTGGGGGCAGAAGGAATCCCTTTCCAGGACACCCCGCTCCAGGATGCGCTCCAGGGACCAGCCTTGGTCATGCGGGACAGTAATTTACGGGATCTCGCCAGCGCCTACACCTTTCTGCAGCAGCACCGGGTGACCTACATGCCCCTGGTCGATGAAGCCGGTCGTCTGACCGGGCTGCTCAACCGTGAGGGGTTACGCCAAGGCTTGATCCTCCAGCAGCTAAGGCGTCCCTCAGCAGCGTCCGACCCAGGCCAGGGGCCAGACATTGCACAACTGTCGGACATGCTAGACATGCTCACCCGGCGGGAACAGGCCCTGTCCACCATCATTGAGCAAATTTACTCGTCCCTAGACGTCTCCACCATCCTGGAGACAACAGCCACAGAAATGCGCCGGCTGCTGGGGTGCGATCGCGTCATCATGTACGAGTTACGGGACGATCTCAGCGGCGTCGTGGTCGCGGAATCCATCATCCCAGGGGGGCGATCATGCCTCAACGCAAAGGTCCATGATCCCTGCCTCAATCCCGAGATGCTAGAGCCCTATCGCTTGGGGCGGGTGCGCATCATCGAAGATATCCAGAAAGCCGCCATGAGCGTATGCCACCAGGAGCTGCTGGCCGACCTAGATATTCGCGCCAAAATGATGGTCCCCATCGTGGTGGATGAAACCCTGTGGGGGCTGATGATCAGCAGCTATCAGGGCAAACCCTTCCAATGGCGATCCGAGGACGTTACCTGGGCCCAGGATTTGGCTCGCCATGGGGCGATCGCCATCAAACAAGCCCTAGCCTATGAGCAGACCCAAAAGGAGCTGGAAGGACGACGGCAAGCCGAAGCCATCCTAGAAGACCTGAATCAAGCCCTGGAACGGATTGTGAAAGCCCGGACGACAGAATTCCAGGAGCAGAAAAATTTCATCCAAACCATTTTGGATACGATCCCCTTCCCCATTTTTTGGAAAGACCGGCAGTCTGTCTTCCTCGGTGTCAATGCGGCTTGCCTGGCGATCATGGGTCAGGAGCAACTGGATGACGTCGTGGGCAAAACCGATTTCGATTTTGAAGCCACTCGCCTGATGGCAGAGCAGTTCCAGGCTGATGATCACTTGGTAATGACCTCGGGGCAACCCAAGCTGGGCATCGCCGAAAGATTACAGGCAGCAGACGGTCAGATCATCTACCTCGAAACCAATAAAGCTCCCTTACGGAATGCCGCCAACGAGGTCATTGGGATGGTGGGCACGGTCCAAGATGTGACGGAGCGAAAGGAGGCGGAATCCGCGATCGCCCGACAGTCAGCGGCGATCGAAGCCTCAGTGGAGGGGATTGGCATTGCCCAGAACGGTGAGTTTATCTACGTCAATCGGGCCCACTTAGACATGTTCGGCTACACCCATCCCGACGATCTGGTGGGCAGCTCATACCAAACGCTATATTCCCCGGAAGAATATGCCCGGCTTGGGCGGGAAGCCATGCCCGTCGTCCAAGAAAAAGGATTTTGGCAGGGGGAAGTCCTAGCGACCCGCAAAGATGGATCCACTTTCTATCAAGAACTCTCCCTGACGGCCGCGGAGGATGACCTGATCATCTGTGTCTGTCGAGACATCACAGAGCGTAAAGCAACAGACGCAGCGATCGCCCGACAATTAGCGGCCATGGAAGCCTCCGTGGAAGGGATTGCCATCCTTCAGGATGGTCGGTTCCAGTACATGAACCGCGCCCATCTCGACTTCTTCGGCTACGACGATGTTGAGGAAGTGCTGGGGCGCTCCTATGACATTCTCTACACCCCCGAGCAGCTTGCCTGGATCGAGCAGGAAGTGCTCCCCATTGTCCAAGCCCAAAAAGGGTGGAGCGGGAAAAGCCCCTCCCTTCGGAAAGATGGTTCCATTTTTACCGCAGAATTTTCCCTCACCTTGCTGGATGATGGCCTCTTGCTGTGTGTGTGTCGCGATATTACCGAGCGGGAGCGGGCAGAAGCCAAAACTCAAGCCTTGCTCAACCAAACCCAACTGCTCCACGAAATTAGTTTTGCGGTGCGGTCTTCTTTGGACTTCAGCACCATCGTTCAAAATACCGTCGAGTCCCTGTTCAAGCGGACCGATGTGGATATCTGTGCCTTTGGCTGGTACGAAGCGGGCGGGGATAACATCACCGGGGATAACCCCACCTGCTCCATCGTGGCGGAAGCAAAAATCGTGGCGGAAGCAAAAGCGGAGGAGGCTCCTAGCTGGACTGGCGTCCATTTCGTCACCCCTGTGCCCCCCCTGCGGTACGCGATCGCCACAGAGCAGATTTACCAAGTTAAGCGATCGACGGGGGAACAGGCGATCGCCGCAGAGCAACGCTTTCTGGAGGACCTCGGGGTCTCCAGCTACATTTGCCTACCGTTGAAAGCCTATGGCGATCGGGTCGGACTCTTACAACTCGGGCGGGTGGACCACAAAGAAGATTGGACGCCGGAAGCCATCGAACTCTTGCAGGAAATTGGACTACAAATGGCGATCGCCATCAATCAATCCCACCTATACGAAGAATCCCAAGCCAAAACCCATGAGCTAGAAGCCTCCTATCAACAGCTAAAGGACACCCAATTGCAACTGGTGCAAGCGGAAAAAATGTCCGGGCTGGGGCAACTGGTGGCGGGCATCGCCCACGAGGTCAACAACCCCATCAGCTTTATCTTTGGCAACCTCGCCCCCGCCAGCCACTATTTCGACACCCTTATCGAGCTATTAACGCTATATCAAAACCGCTATCCTGAGCCCGACGAAACCATCACCACCTTTATCCAAGACAACGATATTGGCTACCTGATCGAGGATTTCCCCGAGCTGCTTCAGTCCATCCGCAATGGTGCCGATCGCATCAAGACCATCGTCGATTCCCTGCGCATGTTCTCCCGCCTCAACGAAGCCTCCCACAAACAGGTCGATCTCCACGAAAACATTGATAGCGTAATCACCCTGGTGCAAAGTCGGTTGGCAGGGACGGCGGGGACTTCCCCGATTACCGTCCACCGAGACTATGATTGCCAACTGCCCCCGGTGGATTGCTATATCGGGCTGATCAATCAGGTCTTTATGAATTTGGTGGAAAATGCGATCGATGCTATCCGGGAGCGTCAGGCGCAGTTCGCGATAGAGCAAGATCAGACAGAGCAAGATCAGACAGAGCAAGATCGGACGGACCAAAATCAGACGGAGCAATATCAAGGGTTCATCCAGATTCAAACCGAGCAGTTCGGGGAGAACCTCGTTCGCGTGATGGTGCGGGACAATGGGACGGGTATTGATGAGGCGACCCGCGCCAAAATCTTTGACCCCTTTTTCACCACCAAGCCTGTGGGAGTCGGCACCGGCATGGGCCTCGCCACCAGCTACCAAATTGTGGCCGGTAACCATGGGGGCAACCTCTCCTGTACGTCCGTCCCAGGGCAAGGGACCACCTTTACCCTCGAGCTGCCCATTCAAAAATTGGGTGCCCCTGGTACCCCTACCCTTCAGTCCCCCAAAGCGATCAAAGAAACGAGGCCGTAACCAGCCCTGGGCGATCGCTTGCTTGGGGTTCGACGCCCCATGTACCTTAAATCCATATACTTTAAATCAGGGTGCTTTTGATCGAGGTGCCTGAAGTCAAAGGATTGAATATTATTTTGGATGGCCCCTAGGGCGCGTCGGGAGTAGAGCAATTGGCTGGACGAGAGGATTTACCGATTCCGGTGGTGGTGAGCGGTGCCGGCGGCAAGATGGGTCGCGAGGTGATTAAGGCGATCGCCGGCGCGGAGGATATGAATCTGGTGGGGGCGGTCGACACAAATCCCGCGCTGCTGGGACAGGATGCCGGTGAAGTAGCGGGCTGTGGTCCTTTAGAAGTGCCGGTGCTGAACGGCTTAGAGGAAACCTTAGCCATGGCGGGTCAGGAGCCCCGCCTCGGGGTCATGGTCGATTTCACCCATCCCGATGGAGTCTATGACAATGTGCGCAGTGCGATCGCCTATGGCATCCGTCCGGTGGTGGGCACCACGGGCTTAAGCGATCAACAACTGGAGGAGCTGGCGGACTTTGCCGACAAGGCCAGCACCGGTTGCGCCATTATTCCCAACTTTTCCATTGGCATGGTGCTCTTGCAGGAAGCCGCCGCGCGAGCCGCCCAATATTTCGACAATGTGGAAATTATTGAACTGCACCATAACCAAAAAGCCGACGCCCCCAGCGGGACCGCGATCCAAACGGCCAAACGCATGACCGGCAAAGCCTTTAATCCGCAACTAGTGGAAGAAACGGAACATTGGCCCGGCGCGCGGGGCTGCGTCAGCGAGGACAATATCCGCATCCATAGCGTCCGCCTGCCGGGTCTCATTGCCCACGAGGAAGTGTTATTTGGGGCACCGGGCGAGCTATATACCCTACGCCACGACACCAGCGATCGCGCCTGCTATATGCCGGGGGTCTTGCTAACGGTACGGAAGGTGATGGACCTGAAATGTTTGGTATATGGCCTTGATAAGTTGCTGTAGACATTGCGATTATCACGGCGTCCAAGGTCAGCATGACAGGCCCAATGGGAGCAGCGAGATCAGCGAGGAATCGAAGCCATGCTAGTGCCGCTGACGGAGGATGCGTTTGAGCAATTGGTGCCCCGCATCGCCACCTATGACCAATATCGCCATTACTGGGGCAAGGCGTCGGATTTTCTGCGGCGCTTAGCTTTTTCCACCGTTGCCCTGGTAGTGGTCTGGCTCTTGAGCTTGATTCTGGGGGAGGGGTTTGGCGGACTTACGTTTGCACTGGGATTTGCGGCGGCGCTGTATTGGTTTTGGGTCCCGGTTTTTCTAGCCAGCCGGCGCAATGGCACCTATCGTAAATATCGCTATTGCGGTCTACTGGCGGGGCGCGTCGTCGAGACTTTTGTCACCGAGGAATTGCTCAACCAGCAGGAAATGGCCAATCCATTGGGGGACCTGGTGATTGTGGAGAACCGGGAGCGGTGCATCAATGTGGTGGTGGAAGACCGTTCCGGGTTTGAGGTGACGGTCCAGGCTCCCCTCCGGCGAGAGCATAAGGCGATCGCCCCCGGTCAGCGGGCAGAGATGATCGTCTTTTCCAATGATGGGGATTTAGGCAGAATTGGCTTGGTGGGAGATTTATATTTGCCGTCCCGTCGGGTTTGGGTGAGTGACTATCCCTGCGTGCAACGGGATGCCTTTTTAGAGGTCGCAGAACAGGTCTTCCCCCGATCGCCCAACCGCGATCGCCGTAACCGTCGTGACCCTCGCCCCTCCCAACCTCGGCCCGCTAACCGGTTAGATCGTCGCCCAGATAGTCGCCGCTTAGACCGTCGCCCAGATAGTCGCCGCCCGGACAGTCGTCCCCCTCGCCGTCGCCCCCGCCGCCGGTAGGACTAGAAGCCCCAGCACGAGGCTTTACATAGAGGCTTAATAACAGGGCTTGTATAGCAGAGATTACAGCCGGTCTAGATGGGTTGCTCTACCATGTAACAATCGGGGCGCACTTCACCGAGTTGCCGGGACCACCCCCGAGCACAACTCCAGTCAGGTTGATGGGCGATCGCACCATTCACCTCAGATCCAGCAGATCCAGCAGATCCAGCACCATTTTGGCTTGGGGTTAATCCATGAATGCCAACAATGATTTTGCCAACAATGATTTTAATAGCGACTTCAACAACGCCAAATACCCCAAGGAGTCGGGGAGCAATTCCCAGGATCCTTGGAAGCAAAATCTAAATCCATCCGTCATCGATGCACCGATGGATGAACAGCCGCCCGAAGAAGCCTGGCTGTTCGATCAATGGCTAATGCTGGGCTGGGAGCGCTGCCAAACGGAATCCTGGGAACTTGCGCTGGAAGCCTTTGGGGAAGCCCTCAACATTGACCCCACCGCCGTGCCAGCCCTCCACGGCCAGGCGATCGCCCATAACGGACTGGGATCCTTTGCGATCGCCATTCCCATCCTGGAAGATTTGCTGTCTCAAACCCCCCGCGACGCCAATGTCTGGGGCAATTATGGCCATGCCCTCGCCGGACTGGATCGCCATGGAGAAGCCCTGCGAGCCTATCAACAATGCCTGAAGCTCGAACCCAAATGGGCCATGGCTTGGCAACACTTAGCCACCACCTATCAGATCTTGGCGGACCACGAAGCCGCCCAACAATCCTATAAACAGGCGTTGGCGTTAGACGAATCCCTGGTGGACTCCTGGTATGGTTACGCCACCCTCTGTCGCCGGGGACAGGAACGGGAAGCGGCCCTATCCGCCTACAGTCGAGTGGTCGTGCTAGACCCCAACCATAAGGAAGCCTGGAATTATCAGGGTGTGGTCCTGGAGGGACAATCCCGCCATGAGGACGCGATCGCCAGCTACGACCGAGCCCTAGCGATCGACGATACCTACGGAGATGCCTGGAATAATCGCGGCATTGCCCTCGAGCACCAGGGCAACCTAGCCGATGCCATCCATGCCTTCGAACACTCCCTCGCCTGCGATGCCCAGCGACCGGATGTGTGGAATAACTACGGTCTAGCGCTGGATGGACTGGGGGATATTCGTCGCGCCGTTCAGGCCTTTGACCAAGCCCTAATTTTGAGCGATCGCCAATATTGGCGTGCCTGGGTGAATCGCGGCTGGAGCCTATGGAAAGACCAAGGCTACGGGGTCGCCATTGAAAATTGGGAGACGGGCTTAACCTCCCTACGCCCCAACGAAACCAGCTATCGCCTGGGGGCCGGCATGTTGCTTTATCACAAAGGGCGCGGCCATTCCCAATACGCAACCACCCAGGATCACCCGCTGGAATATTGGCAAGCCGCGATCGCCTGCTTTGACCAAGCCCTCAGCATTTTGACCCCCGACGCCTATACCCAGTGGCATCTCCAGGTCCTGCAGGACGCCATCATCACCTGCCGCGACGCCAACTGCCCCGCCCCCATGCAAACCTATCTGCACCAAGCAACGGACCTCCTGCGGCGCTTAACCCGAGAAGCCACCTCCACCGAACGAAAAATTGAACTCGCCAGTCAGCTCGCCAGCTTCTATCAGCTAACCGAGACCTCCCCCGACGAGCCTTCAACCTAACGTCCCCAACCTAATCCCGGGACAGCAACACCAGCTCACCGTGTGATCGCCGAATTGTCCCGCGCTTCACCGCCGCATTCAAAAGCCGCGTCACCGTCACCCGAGAACAGTGCAACGTCTCCGCAATTTCTTGGTGGGTCAACAGCGGCGGCACCACCCAGCCCTCAGGGGTCGAATAACCAAACTCCTGGGCAAACCACTCCAAAAAGTCCTGGAGGCGATCGCCAATCCGCCCCCGCCGCAAAATCGTCATCAACCGATTCTGCTGCCGTAGATGCGCCAATAAAATCTGAGGATCCTCCAACACCTCCGCCGTCACCAGCGCCGCCCGCACCCGGGTCAAACACTCCACCTGTAACGCCACATCCCCCGCCAACGGCAACCCCACAATACTGCCCTCACCCCAAAAGCCCAACGCCATCACCCCCTCCTCATCGGGCGTATGGGCCAGGGTCCGGACCACCCCCTGTTCAATGCGCCAAAGCTGATCCGCCGCCAACGGCAAAATGGCCCGACGGGCAAAATTTCGGTGAGTACTGCTCCAAGCTCCCACGCTTCCTGTACCTCCCGGGGCGATCGCCGGACGGCGAACCGTCCCCACAGAATCCGCCACCAATTCCAACCCCGAGGGCCGCTGACGATAGTGACGATAGGATCGAAATTGAACAGTAGCCATAGAAAAATCCGAACAACAATAACCTGAGCAATCCAAACAACACGCGACCGCCCTTCCCGACGGACAACACACCCAGACAAATCCGCAATAAATAGAAAAAAGTAGCAATAAGTGTTGCCTGCTTGCACTGCACCTATTGCTACATGAGACCTTTCAGAGAGAAGAGAGCTCTTCCTAGAGAGCGAGACGACGTATGAACGAGACCCAAGCAGGCAAAGGGGATTCTGTTTAGCGCGACTTTCAACCTACGTCCCGTTGAAACTCCCAGCATCCCCAGGTCAAGACTTTAAAGGCCGAATTCCGCCTTCACCTGGCTTGCCCAGGCAGCAATGCGATCGCCCGTTTTTTCCGGCTCGTTATCCTCATCCAAACCCAGACCCACGAAGGTATCTCCTCGCTGGGCTTCAGAGGATTCAAAATCGTAATCTTCGGTGGGCCAAGACACCACAGTCGTTGCGCCGGTCTGGGACAGCTCCTTTTCCAAAAGCCCCATGGCGTCCAAGAAATTATCGGCATAGCCCACCTGATCCCCAACGCCAAAATAGGCAATCTTCTTGCCACTGAGGGGGAGGTCCGACAGCTCATCAATCACGCTGCCCCAACCGTCGGGCAGTTCGCCCACATTCCAGGTGGGGGAGCCCACAATCAGACACTCATACTCCCCGAGCTTGTCCAACTCGACATCATTAATATCATGCACGTCGACAACAGACTCACCCCCGAGGGCCGTTTGAATTTGCTCCGCAACGTCAGCAGTCTTGCCGGTTTGGGTGTCGAAAAAGAGTCCAACTTTCGCCATGGATTTAGTGTGATCGGGTATTCCCCGAAAAATGTTAGTGAAAGGATTGGTCTAAGGGCGATCGCCTCAATCAAGCCCCAATCAAGCCCCGAGATATTTAACCCCGGTATCGGGCGATCGCCCATCAGGCAGTCAGGCTTAGGAGCCAGCGGCATCCAATGCCCGTTCCACCCGTTTGAAATCAAAGCCCATTGCCCGCAGCGCGTGCCATAGGTGACCTTGCAGGAAGAAGAACGCCAGGAAGAAATGGGCATTCGCCAACCAGCAGCGAGCAGTGTGTTGCCCAAAGCCCACGTCAACGGTGTCGGCGAAATAGGGCACGACGCCAAGCTTGATTTCCAGAGGCGCACCGTAGAACTCCACGGGATAAGCCAAGGTATTCACGGCACAGAAATAGGCCGCCACAAAACCGGCGAGCGCAATACCGCCCAAGGAATAGGACAGAATCGCTTCCCCCGAAAAACTCAACACCTTCTTGGCCCAATTCATGGGGGGAACCAGAATGTGCCAAACGCCACCGCCAATCAGCATCAGACCGACATAGATATGACCACCCACCAAATCTTCCAAGCTAGAAATGCTCGCGAAGTGGGTTTGATAGCCATAAATCGTCAGGGGGTCCAAATTGGGGGACACCATCCGTACCGTTTGGGTCGTGGCATCATAGAGCCCGCCCCAATACATGGCTTTGCCCGCCAAGAGCAACGCACCAGCCCCCAAGAAGAAGAGGTGATGCCCCAGGATGAAGCCCAACTTCTTGGGGTCTTCCCAGTTGAAATCGAACTTCTTCGCCCGACCCGTCGCCGTGCCGAGATCCTCAGGCCCTTTAAGGGTGTGGAATAAGCCACCGGCCCCCAGGACCGCCGAAGAAATCAGATGAACCGCACCCACAACAAAATAGGGATAGGTATCAACAATTTGACCACCGTCGCCAACCCCCAAACCGAGGGTCGCTAGATGGGGCAGCAAAATCAGCCCCTGTTCTCCCATCGGCAGGGAGAGATCGTAGGTCGACAACTCAAACAGGGTGAAGGAGCCCGCCCAAAACGTAATGAGAGCAGTTTGCGCTACGTGAGCGCCAATGAACAGGCCAGACAACTGGGAAAACCGGGCGTTACCCGCCCACCAGTCGTACGTAACCTTGGGATTATCATAGGTCTGCATCCGTATCCTCCAAGGATTTGCAGCAAGTATCTAAGGAATATTGCGTAATGAACCAGTCCCAAATTCAAGCCACAAAAGAGCTGTCTTATTGAGAATTAGATTCATTACGCTCCATTTCACCACAGTTGAAAATAATTAGCAATAGGCAAGCGTAAGTCTTTGTTGCGCAACTGTTGCCGATGCAACAAGAATTGGGTTATCCCACGGCGATCGCCCCCTATTCAGCCCCCAATCGGGTCAATCGCTAGACTGGATGTCACCGGATATTGCCTAGACCGTGCCCCCCATGCCCCGCGATCGCCACCCCGCAAAAACCAGAAACCTGCAAACCCGATTACTCCTGTCCCACCTAGCGGTATTGGTGGTGGGGCTGGGGATTTTTGTGGGGGTGGGTTTGGTGTCCTCGCCGCGATTATTTGTGGTGCAGTTGGAACAGTTGGAGATTGCGGGGTTTCGTCTACAGCGGGCGCGGCGGCAATTGGTGCGAGGATTTGATTTGGTATGGCGGCAAAGTAGTTTTTGGTCGGCGATCGCGGGGGCAGTGACGGCGGGGGGCGTCAGCTATTGGGCATCGCGGCGAATCGTCAAACCCCTCAAACAAATGGAAGCGGTGACCCAGCAATTAGCAGCGGGGGATTTGGAGGCGCGGGTGCCCGCCTACGACATCACGGAGCTGGATCGGGTGGGGCAAAGTTTTAACGGGATGGCGGACAGTTTGGCGGGGGTGGAGCAACGGCGGCGGCAGTTGGTGGGGGATTTAACCCATGAATTGCGATCGCCCCTAACGGTGATGCGCGGCTATTTAGAAGAACTCTCCAGCGAAGCGATCGCCCCCTCGCCGGAGCTATATCAGCGACTGTTGCGGGAAACCCGACGGCTGGAGCGACTGGTCAAGGACACCCAAGAATTATCGAAAGTGGAGGCGGGGCATTTACCGCTGCATATTGCTCCCATGGACGGGCGATCGCTCGAGGAATTAATGATTCGACTGCGGGATCAATTCCAAGACCAAATCCTCTCCGAAGATTTATGTTTGAGGCTGGACCTCCCAGAAACATTGCCAACGGTAGCCGTGGATGGCGATCGCCTGCATCAGATTTTTGTAAATTTACTGGGCAATGCGATCCGCCATACCCACACCGGCACCATCACCCTGTGGGTCCGGCGATCGCCTCCCCATTTCATAGAGCCGTTTCAGCCCCCCGCGATCGATGGAGAAAATCACGCGGCCATGGCCTGGTTTGGGGTCACCGATACCGGGGAGGGGATCCCGGCGGAAAATTTGCCCCATGTATTTGAGCGATTTTGGCGGGGGGATATCTCGCGCGATCGCCAAGGTTTATCGCAACCCTCCCAGGGACGAACCAGCGGAGCCGGCATTGGTCTCGCCATCACCCAACAACTGGTGGAACGCCACCAGGGGGAACTCGCCGTCATCAGTGAACCCGGCCGAGGCAGCACGTTTCATTTTGCCCTGCCCCTAGCATCTCCCCCATCCCCCTAACGCCCTCCCCTTTCTTCCCCTTAGGTCGCCCCTTAGGTAGTCATCATTACCTAGGTTATTCTTAGGCATGGACTGCTGGAACCCTATACGCGCCTCAGCGTTTACGCTCCAGCAGTCCTGCCCCCCGTAAGACGGCGGAGTTATCCTAAGAAAGCTGAAGAACACGCCACTGAGGGGAATTAGACCGCAAGTACAGTCAATTTACGACTAGGGTTCGACGCCAGGCAAAGCACTACTTCACTACTTTAAAAGAGTTAGCTGTACATGAAAAAGACACTGCTGATCAATAAATCTTTCAAATTGATTCAGATGATTAGAGTGATTCATGCTCTTTCTGAGTCTGACTATAGTGTAGCTATCCCCCCAACAGAAATCGAAAAATTTTCGATCTTAATCAACAAGTTTGGACTCAGCTTTGCCAATGCCCATGATCGCGCCAACGCCATTGATATAACCCATCAAGTCCGCTTATCTCATAGCAAACCTCAGACCTCAATTGGGAAGCTCTCAAGGACTCTAATATTTCCAACCATAGTCACAAAATATTGCCGCTCGATTTGGGAAGAAAACAGAACGATCAACTACTCCTTTCAAGGCTTAGTCACCAACGAACGAAAGCCTTTGATTGAAGGGTGGCTGAGTAAAAACATTCTTGGGAAACAAATTGGAAAGCGAGAGATTCCCAACACCAATAGTCGACGATACAGACTTCGCAAGAAATTTTTGTCAAAGCTCGGGTTGGACCACACCATAGAAGTTGAAATTGGTGACTTCTTGCTTTGGTCATCTGACAGAGGTAGACGTTTTCCCATCAAAGCATGGGATGACAAGTACTTTAAAGTGCTAGCCAACTCGAAGTTTGTTCTTTGCCCTGGTGGAGACTACATATGGTCTTATCGCTTTTTTGAGGCTATTCTCTGTGGCGCAATTCCTATTGTGGAGAGAAGCTGTGAAGCCTATGAAGGATTTCGATTCTTTACCTTTGAAGATAATGCGAAAGAGCTCAAATGGCGCTTAGATGACGTCGAGTTTAACTATGCATTATGCCTTGAGAAACTGACCATTCCCCAGAATGAGCTCAATGGGGCGATCGCTGCAATCATTCAAGGATCGGTTTGAAAGATTTTGAAAGATGTAGCGTAATCCAAGCATGGCCTCGCACCGTGGCGTGCGATCGCCCCTCTTTCGGATCGCCCTTCTTTCGGATCGCTCTTCTTTCAGATTGTCATCCCTCGGTGGTGACGAATCCCGGTGTCGCAAATCATACTGAATAAGCGGTAAGCGCCCCTCAGAATGGCGGGCGGTGCCCCGTTGCCTAATCCGTCCCACAGCACAGGCAATTTTGACCCATTTTTGACCAGCGATTCCGGTCAGGCTTTTCCCCCTCATCTACCATTCACCAGCGGCTCAGAGGTAACCCCGTGGACTTTTTCGACGCAACCCCCTTCCCCACTTTCGACCCCGTCCCCTCCAGCACGGATCCCTTCGCGTCTCGGCGATCGCTCTCCGGGAGTCCGCGCCGTAGCCTGAACACCTTCGGCACCGACGGCGACGATATCCTCACCGGCACCGCTGATAGCGACACGATTATGGGGGGTCTCGGGAATGACTCAGTGGTAGGCGTCGCCAGTGCGGACCTCCTCCTGGGCGATGGGGGCAACGACTCCCTATTCGGCAACGCGGGCGCTGACTCCGTATTTGGTGGAGCCAACGAAGATTTTCTGTTGGGGAACGACGGCGCAGACATCGTCAACGGCAACCAGGGCAATGATTTTGTCTTTGGGAACCAGGGCAATGATTTTGTCTTTGGGGGTCAGGGCAATGATTTTGTCTTCGGAGGTCAGGGCAACGACTCCGTCTTCGGGGATCTCGGCAATGACGTTATCACTGGCGACCTCGGCACCGACACCCTAATTGGCGGCGACGGCAGCGACACCTTCCTGCTGCGGGGCGGCGCTGGCGACGCCACTGAAGCCCTGAGCGACATCATCGCCGACTTTGTCCAGGGCACCGACGTCATCAACTTCAGCGACGGGCTCACCCTCTCCGACGTCACCCTAGAAATCGCCACCGGTAGCGCCACCAACACCGTTATCCGCCGCAACACCACCAGCGAAATCCTCGGCGTCATCCAAAATATCAGCGCCAGCCAACTCACCGGCAGCGACTTCGGCGAACCCACTACCACCCCCGCTGTCGGCACCGGCGGCACCGGCGGCACCCCCACCACTTCCCTATCCAATGTGGGTAGCTCATCGCTCGCCCTGTCCAGCAGCGATACCCTGGCCGACGTAACGGCCCGTGGCAACACCACCGTCTCCCAGGGCAACACAACTTTTGCTGCCGGTTTCGCCCAGGTCAGCAACATCAACCAGGATCCCCGCCTTGCCCGCTACGACAACGGCACCCAAACCTGGTTCCGCGACGACTACGAAGTCACCGGCGCAGATAGCCAAGCTGATGGATTCCTTTGGGATGGAGCCGATAACTTGTACGCCGTGTTCAGCATCGACGGAGCCCAGGGAACCGCTAGTGAAGACTATCGACGTTTTGCCACTAACGGCTGGCTGACCAGCTATGGTCAGGGCGGCGGTCCCCAGGTATCAGTCCTCGCCCGCCTGGATGCCAGCACCGGCGATATCACCGCGGCCACCTACCTGCGATCGCAACTCAGCAATGGCAACACCAACACCCTGGTAGTGGATAGCCTGTCGTTTGATGCCAGCGGCAATGTCGTGGTCGGTGCCGATTCGTTCTTCTCTCCCCTAAATATCGATCGCACCCCCTTAAGCTGCTCCGGCTCCTCCCCCTTCGACTACACCCTCACCCTGACCCCCGATCTGAGCACCGCCATTAGTGCCACAGCTCCGCTCTGCTCCTAGGGTCTGCTCCCAGGGTCTGCCCCCAGGGGCAAAAGGTCACCGTCGAGGGGTTATTCTTCCGGGGATTGGTTTTGCAGTTCGTCTAGGACCGGTTCTACAGGGACCGGTTCCTGGGCCTGTAATTCCGGCAACGGCTGGGCGATCGCCTGGGATTCCAGCTCCGGCAACGCAATCTCCTCCCGCTCCGGCTGCTTAATGGAAATCGGCAACGCCACCGGAATCGGTCGATTCGCCGCAATTTCATCCAGCCAATGCTGAGCCAGGGGCAAGGTCTGTTCCAAATCACCCAACGCCCGGGGAATCACCATCATGGCGTGCAGCTCCCCAATCTTTTCCGCCTCCATCATCCCCACCTCGATCGCCACCGCCACATTGGCAATGGATCCCCGCACAATCGCCGTCACCAGCCCATCGCCCGTGGTTTCATAGGACGACAACTGAATCTCCGCCGCCTTCAACATGGCATCGGCCGCCCCCACCATGGCCGGAAAACCGCGGGTCTCCAACAGCCCCACCGCCTGATTAGAAAACGGACTTTCATTGGCTTCAAACGCCATCTCCATAAACCGGCGACTGACGGGAAAAATCGCCTCCATATTCTGATCCGGGCGAGAAATAATCGTCTGGCCCATTAATTGCCCAAAATTCTGCGCCGTTTCCGCCCCCGCCTCCACCGCGATCCGCACATCCGCAATCCCCCCCCGAACGATCGCCGAACAAAAGCCACTACCAATTTTCTCAAACCCAATCAAAGTAACGCCCGACGACTTGAGCATCATATCGGCAGTGCCCACGATCGCCGGAAAACTCGCCGTCGACACAATACCCAGCGCCCCCTCATGGAGCGTCGTACGGTGCGTTTTTTGGGGACGGGCAAGATTATCTGTCATGGGGAGCCAGGAAATGGCGCACTAGCAACATCGCGCCCTAAAAACATAACGGGGTTGGCCTCCATTCTAATCACCGGAAACCAACCCCCAAGTTAAAAGCACTGGGTACTTAACGTTTCAGCCAACTTCAGCCTAGTCCAAGGCAACCCCGAAGACGCTGCTGAACACTTGCTGGACCTTATCACCGGAATCAATGGTCTCCAAAGGATCCTTACGCAGACGGTGACGCAGGCACAACACAATCACCCGCTTAATATCATCGACGGTCACCTCAGTGCGCCCCTCAAACGCCGCCAACGCCTTCGCCGCCCGGTTGGTCACGATATCTCCCCGCAGCCCATCCACATCCAACTCGGCACACACCTGGGAAATTTGCACCTTCAAATCGCGATCAATCTCCACCGATTTTAAAGTCTCCCGCGCCTCAACCAGCTTGGCTTGCAACGCATCCTGCTCCGTGCGCCGGCTCTCCAGATAAGCCTTGGGATTGCTGTCAAACTCCCCCCGCTCTTCCACAATTTGCACCCGCAGATCCGGCTGCTTCACCGTGCGAATTTCCGCGTGCATCCCAAACCGATCCAGCAACTGGGGACGCAATTCCCCTTCCTCAGGGTTACCGGATCCCACCAATACAAACCGCGCCGGGTGACGAATGGAAATCCCTTCCCGCTCCACGGTGTTCCAACCGGACGCCGCCGAATCCAACAGCACATCCACCAGGTGATCATCCAGCAGATTCACCTCGTCCACGTACAAAATGCCGCGATTCGCCTTGGCCAACAGCCCCGGCTCAAAGGCTTTTACACCCTCCGCCAACGCTTTCTCAATATCGATGGTGCCGCACACCCGGTCCTCCGTTGCCCCCAGGGGCAGGTCCACCATTTCCACCTTTTTCTTGGCGATAGGCACCGACTGACCCTGAGCAATGCGATCGCGCACCTCATCGCTCATCAACTCCGCATCGGTGGGATCGCTACCAAAGGGATCGTCCGCGACTACATCAATCTCCGGCAACAGGTCGGCTAATGCCCGAATCGTCGTGGATTTACCGGTACCGCGATCGCCCATAATCATCACCCCACCAATCTTGGGATCAATAATATTGAGCATCAAAGCCAGCTTCATTTCCTCCTGTCCAACAATTGCCGTGAAGGGAAAGACAGCACGACGAGTTTTGGCAATATCAGAGGAATTAAGCGGGGTAGCAACGGCGGTGGTCACGGCGATTCTCGGGTAACTAATTTTGGTACAGCGATATTTAGCGATATTTAAAGATGAAATCCATCCCAAATTCCGTCAGGATGGATCACGCTAGGGGACTATTGTCCCACAATGGCTGAAATGGCGAACAGGACAAATGCCCAGCGCTCCAGAGCGGCGATTATGCGGCCACCGATTGCTGGTTCACCTTAGGAATATATTCAATCTGGGCATAACCGCTAAACACCAGGGTCTTATCCCGAGTCTCCAACCGGTTCAGGCGCAACGTCAAACCATCTAGCCCAAACCGATCCAGATCCACCATCGAATCCAGCAACTCCCCCAACACCTTCGCGAACACAGCCGCGCGATCGCGCAACTCTTCCGGGGTTTTCTCCGCCACAAATTTCTGATTGGCAAACACAATCCGCCGCCGTCGCACCACTTCCACCGTGGCATCCAACGTCACCGGAATCGCCTCCATGCCGATCGCCTCCACCGTCGCCGATAGCTGCACCGAATTCTCCTCCCCCAGCACCAGCTTGATGCCACCGAAGGAAACGGGCTGCCCACCGGACGCCTCCAACAACGCCGGCTCCTGACGGTTGATCAAATGCTGGGTCACCAACGGCGCGCGGAATGCCTGATTGAGATCCGCCTCCGCCAACGTCACCTTCGCGATCGCCTGGGTGCCCTGCTTCAGAGCCAAGCGCCCCTGCATCGCCGCGCCAAAATCGATCGCGACCGCATCGGTCTCAAAGCCCATCGACGCCGTGCGGAACTGGCGACGGATCACCAGCCCCGCCCCTTCCATACGAAAACCATCCAAACTACCCTGCAAAAGCTGCGCAGGGGACTGGCACCGCACATCAACGCTCAGGGACTCGCTCGCCGAGAACATGCGCCGCAGGGCCTCAGTCGCCACCGTATTAATGAGCTGTTTACCCCATTCCGGAGAACTAGCATTCGGAAACATCATTGCGCCGCCAAACATAAGCAGTAACCTGAACTGGGTTGATTCGCCGGGACATAAAACCCAATCAACAAGAAGCCAAACCGGTAATGCAGTTGCTCTGCTATTAGCCTAGCAAATTTGATTTACAAAAATTAACCACAATGACGGCATTTTCTAAAAATATCGTTACAGACCTGTCATTCTTGCCATCACCCTAGGTTATGATTCACCGCCGCCGTCTTCCTAGGGCTCCCTCGGGTAATCCCCAGGGCAGAAGGCTTCTCTGGGATTGGGAGATGTCGGGGGCGACAGCGGGAATGGCAGTGGGACCCCATGGGGGTAGCAAATGAAGGGCGATCGCCTAGCCCCGGCTGCCCAGCTCAATCAGCTCCACCTTATAGCCATCGGGATCTTCCACAAAAGCGATGACGGTCTTGCCATGCTTCATTGGACCGGGCGCGCGAGAAATCTTACCCCCCTGATCGGCGATCGCCTCGCAGGTTTTGTAAATATCATCTACGCCGAGGGCGATATGGCCATAGGCGGATCCCAGGTCGTAAGACTCAACGCCCCAGTTGTAGGTCAGCTCAATGACGGTATTATCCGCCTCGTCGCCGTAGCCCACAAACGCCAGGGTAAATTCGCCGCCAGGATAATCCTTTTTCCGCAGCAGCTTCATCCCCAACACATCGCAATAGAACTGGAGGGAGCGATCCAAATCGCCGACCCGGAGCATGGTGTGGAGCATTCGCATGGTGTCAATCTCTCTAGCTAGGGGAAATCACACCCCAATCATGGGGGGGGTACCGAAAGAGCGCTATGGCGGAATACCCTAAAGCCCTCAACAAAGCGCATCAATAAAGCACCTAATATCCCTGAGCCATATTGGCGTAGGTAAAGGCACCAACGGTCCAATACAAAATCAGCCAGAGCAAACATGCTCCCAGGGTAATCCCAAGGATCGCGGCGATCGCCTGGCGCAGAATTTCTTTCAAAACACCCACAGCGCTATCCCCTAAACCGCGGCTAAAGATTCCAGCTTCTCCGCCTGGGACGCCTTCAACAGCGGAAAGCCCATCGCCTCACGCTTGAGCACATACTGTTGCGCCACCTTTTTCGCCAGACCACGAATTCGGCCGATATATCGAGTCCGCTCCATCACCGAGATAGAGCCCCGCGCGTCCAACATATTGAACATATGGGAACACTTCAGCACATAATCCAAAGCCGGCAGCACCAACTCCTTTTCCACCAGGCTGATGGCTTCCTTCTCGTATAGCTCGAACAACGAGAACAGCATCTCCGGGTTGGAAGCTTCAAAATTGTAGGCGCACTGCTCAATTTCCCCTTGCAGGTGCACATCGCCATAGGTCAGGGTGTCATTCCACTGAATATCCGCCATCGCATCCACGCCCTGGAGATACATGGCCAAACGCTCCAGACCATAGGTAATTTCAATGGCCACGGGATTGCAATCTAAACCGCCGCACTGTTGAAAATAGGTGAACTGGGTGACTTCCATCCCGTCTAGCCATACCTCCCAGCCCACGCCCCAGGCCCCCACCGACGCATCCTCCCAGTTGTCCTCCACGAAACGAATATCGTGGTCATCGGGATTAATGGTTAGCGCCCGCAGGGAATCCAGATACATATCCTGGATCGTGTCCGGCGACGGTTTGATCAGGACTTGATACTGGTAATAGTGCTGATAGCGATTGGGATTTTCCCCATAGCGCCCATCAGACGGACGGCGACAGGGCTCCACATAGGCGACCGCCCAAGGCTCCGGTCCCAACGCCCGCAAAAATGTATGGGGATTTTTCGTACCCGCCCCTTTCTCCGTGTCGTAGGGCTGGGCAATCAGGCAACCTTGATCTCCCCAAAACTTATGGAGCGTGGCGATCGCATCTTGGAAGTTCACGGCGGCTTAACGTCCCCTAATCATCTCAACTGAGCCAAAAACGCTCCCCCAGACAAAGGGAAACACTTCAAATTCTAAGCAATCTTACACCTAAGCGCCTCGGGAAAAATCGAGTGAAATCTTTGCACCGCTGCCCCCTGGATATCCCCCACTGACATTGCTATTTGCTACGAAATCGGCGATCGCCCTTATTTTGGGGCGACTTTTGCGGCAAACTCCTGATGTTTCAAGGGCGCTTGCGATCATCAGCTAACGAAAGCTAACGAGATCAGCTAACGAAGGATGATCGTGACGCCAATGCGCTACTTGGGAGAAGCCATGAGCCGTTCAGGTCGTTCAAAATCGTCTGCCTATTGGCGAGCCAACATTACCCTCATTCGCAACCTATTACTGATTTGGGCTTTCGTTTCAATTGGGTGCAGCATCCTGTTTGTGGAATTGCTGAATAACATTCAATTCGGGGGCGTTCCCTTCGGTTTCTGGATGGCCCAACAGGGGTCTATTTATGTATTTGTCGTGCTGATTTTTATCTATGCCGTCCAAATGGACAAGCTGGATCGCCGATTTAGTCAAATGCCCGATCAACGCCCTGGCAGCGACGATCGCCCCCCTAATTAGTCCTAAAAATCAGTTTCAAAATAACTACTCAAAAAAAACATTGATAGGGATGAGGTGTGAGAAATGACCGTTGAGGTTTGGACGACAATTTTAGTCATTCTGTCGTTTATTGTTTATCTCTATATCGGCTGGCGATCGCGCGTCAAAGATACGAAAGGATTTTTTGTGGCGGACCAGGGGGTACCCGCCCTCGCCAACGGTGCCGCCACGGCAGCGGATTGGATGTCGGCGGCGTCCTTTATTTCCATGGCCGGTCTGATTTCATTCCTCGGCTATGACGGCTCCATTTACCTCATGGGTTGGACCGGTGGCTACGTGCTATTGGCCCTGCTGCTGGCCCCCTATCTCCGGAAATTTGGCAAATATACGGTGCCGGATTTTGTCGGCGATCGCTACTATTCCAAATTCGCCCGACTGATTGCGGCGATCGCGGCAATTTTTGTATCCCTGACCTATGTAGCCGGACAAATGCGCGGCGTCGGCATTGTTTTTAGCCGCTTCCTCCAGGTGGATATTTCCACCGGCGTCGTCATTGGGATGGTCATCGTCGCATTCTTCGCCATCCTCGGCGGCATGAAGGGCATTACCTGGACCCAGGTCGCCCAATATTGTGTGTTGATCGTCGCCTACCTCATTCCGGCGATCGCCATTTCCCAGACCCTCACCGGCAACCCCATCCCCCAACTGGGTTTTACGTTTAGCGATATCGTCACTCGCCTGAATGATATCCAAGTGGACCAGGGCTTCGCGGAATACACCG
>CAZZMD010000011.1:0-95708 GCA_964655355.1 uncultured bacterium | reverse complement strand
TAGCACTGGAAGATTAAAATGTCGTTGGATGTGAATAACCGTCACACCGATGTTTCTGCGTCTCCAATTTTCGCGTTTCCTACTCAATCTCTAGTCGCAGCCGCCATGACTTCTACCGCGATCGCCCCCGCTGAGCAAGACTGGTCCCAACTGCTGAAGCAATTACTGGATCGTCAATCCCTGTCGGAAACCCAGGCGGAAACTCTTATGAGTGGGTGGTTGGAGGAAGCGCTGACGCCGGTCATGTCCGGGGCGATTTTGGCGGCGATTCAGGCGAAGGGGGTCACTGCTCCGGAATTGGCTGGGATGGCCCGGGTGTTGCAGCGCCAGTCGACGGCGGTGGAACAGGGGGAGCCCTTGCCGACGCCGATGATTGATACCTGTGGTACCGGCGGCGATGGGGCGTCTACGTTCAATATTTCCACTGCGGTTGCCTTTGTCTGCGCGGCGGCCGGGGTCGCGGTGGCTAAGCATGGTAATCGGGCTGCCTCCAGTAAGTCTGGGTCGGCGGATGTGTTGGAGGCGTTGGGGATTAATTTGGGGGCCGCGCCGGCCAAGGTACGGGCTGCGATTCCGGAGGTGGGGATTACGTTCCTATTTGCTCCGGGTTGGCATCCCGCGATGAAAGCAGTTGTACCGTTTCGGAAGGCGTTGAAAATTCGTACGGTGTTTAATTTGCTGGGACCGTTGGTAAATCCATTGCGGCCCACGGGGCAAATTATTGGCACCTTCGACCCGGTGTTACTGAATACGATGGCGGGGGCGTTGCAATCCCTAGGGGCTAAGCGGGCGGTGGTGTTGCACGGTCGCGAGAAATTGGATGAGGCGGGGTTGGCCGATAAAACTGACCTGGCCATTTTGACAGAGGATGGGCTGGCGGAATCGGTGGTGGATCCGCTGGAGCTAGGGCTGGAGATGGCCCCAACGTCAGCATTGGTGGGGGGGATGCCCCAGGAGAATGCGGAGATTTTGCGTAGTATTTTGCAGGGGAAGGGGACCCCAGCCCAGCGGAATGTGGTGGCGTTGAATGCGTCGTTGGCGTTGCAGGTGGGGGAGGTGACCCAGGAGATGGGGACCTTGGCTGCCCATCAGGAAGGGTTGGCGATCGCTCAGGAGGTGATCAGCAGCGGCGCAGCCTGGGGCAAGGTGGAAGAACTGGCCAGCTTTTTGAAATAGGTTTAGCTGCCTTTATTAGCTGCCATTGATTAGCTGTTGCCATTCCCAGGACGGACGGCTCCCCCCAGGTAGCGATTTAGGGTTTCTAGGACCAGGGACGGCTGAATGGGTTTGGTGAGGTAGGCTGTTGCTCCCGCGATCGCCCCTTGGACCCGGTCAAAGGCCTTAGTACGGGCCGTCAGCACCACCACGGGCACCTGTCGATATCCCGGTAGCTGGCGTAGGGCTCGACAAAACTCGAGTCCGTCCATCCCGGGCATCGTGACATCCAGCAAAAATAAATCAATTTTTTGCCCGTTTTCGACCAGGGCCAACGCCTCTAACGCACTGCCCTGGACTAGGACGCGATAGCGGTTATCTAAGAGTCGCTGCAACAGCGTTTGTGTAACGGCGCAATCGTCGATAATTAAAATAGTCGGTCGTTGATCGGAAAAAGAGGGCATGGGTACCGGTGTATCAGCCTTAGCTTTGTATTATGCCTCGCTTACTTAGACTCTGGCGGGGGGGGATTGCCCGCCAATGGAGGGACGGCGATCGCCAATCCCGCGCTCGACCTATGGAGAATGGGACTTCGCCCTTAGTAAATGGCAGATGAATGGCAGATCAATTCAGCCCAACCATTCACAAGATGTAAAGTCCACTGATTGTCAAACGGGAGTAATCCATTACCATCAGAGGTGGAGACAACGGCTCTGTAAACCTCGAGCTGAAGGGTCTACTCCGTCACCCCAGGCGCACCTTAAGCGTGGACGGGCGTTCCTCCCAGTGTATCTACTGCGCATCTACCGCCGTATGCGGCTCCCCTGCATCTACCCAATCGTCCTGAACCTTGGGACGACTGCTCCATCCCTGGGGCAGTATAGGACGGGTCGCTCCTCGGTGTTTGAAGGATGACCTTAAGGGATTTTGAAGGAGTCTCCCGATTCTCGGGAAATAACCATGAAGTTTATGACATCCCTTTTGGAACAACATCCAGTATTGGGGAATATTGGTGTTTAAGGGCTAGATTCGGCTACTGGGCCATGTTCTGAGGCGTTGTGTTTCCGCAACCTCCCCAACATCCACGCCCGATATCCCCACATAACCTCTAGCAGCTCCCCCTTTTGCCAGACCGGATGGACTGGCGGGGGGATCGAAACCATGGACGGACTGGAGAGCCTGAAATGAAATTACGAGTCAAGACCTTAGCCATTGTTGCTTTGGCTGTGGTGTGCCTAAATGTGGTGCTATTTAGCACTGCATCGGGCCTTCTGCTCCGTGATTTTCAAACTCTGGAAACCCAAGATGTCGAGCTGGATGTGCAGCGGGCACTGGGGGTGCTATCGGATGATGCGCTGGATTTGGATGCGACGGCTCAGGATTATGCGGAGTGGGATGATACCTACGCATTTATGAGCGATCGCAATCCCGCGTTTTTGCGCTCAAACTTTCTGGACCGCACCTATGATTATTTGCGGCTGAATATGCTGGTGATTCTGGACCTGAAGAATCAGCCGGTGTTTCGCCAGGGCTACGACCTCGACACCCACCAGGTGACCGATATTTCGGAGGAGTTTGATCAGCATCTGACCGTGCAAGGACTTTTGCCGGATTTGAGCGATCCCGATGCCGCCGAATTCCGCAGCAATGGGTTGTTAGTTCTGCCCGAAGGGCCCCTATTGGTGGCGTCGCGCCCCATCGTGACCAGTGATGGCACCGGCCCCGTGCGGGGGACATTAATTATGGGACGGTATTTAACCGGTCGGGAGCTGGAGCGACTGACCCGGTTAACCCAGCTTCCGGTCACCCTTCACCCGTTGGAGCGGGATGACGATATTCAGGATCAGCAGGCGATCGAGGACTTGCTCATTCCCCATGGACCGACGATTTTGGTGCAGCCCCTGAATCCTAGGGAAACAGCTGGATATGCCATCATTGACAACCTTTACCATCAGCCGGCGATCTTGGTGCGGACGATACTGGATCGGCGGATCTTTGCCCAAGGCAAGTTGAGCTTGCGCTATTTGCTGGTGCTGTTGGTCTTTGTTGGCCTGGTATTTGGGATTATTACCCTGGTGCTCTTGGAGCGGCTAGTGTTGGCTCGACTGACGCGGGTGAGTGACGATGTGCGGGCGATCGGCTCCAGTGGGGATGTGTCCATGCGGGTGGAGATCCTGGAGGGGACCGATGAGCTGGCGGAGTTGGTCACGGTATTGAATAGCACCCTGAACCAGGTGGAAGCATCCCAGGTGGCCCTTCGGGATGCGGAGGCGAAATATCGCAGCATTTTTGAAAATGCCATTGAGGGGATTTTCCAGACCACCCCCGCGGGGGAGTATCTGAGTGTGAATCCCGCATTGGCAGCCATTTATGGCTACGAGTCCGCTGAGGCATTCATGGAAGCCAGTGTGAATGCCAAACAGATTTATGTGGATCCCACTTGCCGCGGCACCTTTATGGACATGCTGATGGTGCAGGGATCGGTGAAGGAGTTTGAGGCCCAAGTCCATCACCGGGATGGCCACATGATTTGGATTTCTGAGTCGGCGCGGGCGGTGCGGGACGAGGACAATGAAGTGATTTTGTTTGAGGGCACCGTTGAGGACATTACGGAGCGCAAGGCCTCCGAGCGGAAGTTACAGCGGTATCAGGAGCGGTTGCAGGCCATCCTACAGGCGGTGCCGGGCAGTGTGTCGCGGGTGAATCGGCAGTTGTCCTATTTGGAGGTCAACCACCATTTGGCGGCGTCCTTTGGGGTGTCGGTGGATGAGTTTGTGGGGAAGGATATTGGCTTCCTGGGCTATGGCAAGGATTTTCGGACTTTTATGGAGACATTTTTTGCAAGCCGTCGCACGGAGGGGCGCTGTGAGATCGAGCGGGTGACGGCCCACGGGATACAAAATTACCTGGTGGTGGCGCAGAAGTATAACAACAATCAGGCGGCGTTTGTGGTGGGGATTGATGTGACGGAGCAGCGGGCGGCGGTGTCGGCGTTGCGGGAGGCGGAGGGGCGGTACCGCAGTATTTTTGAAAATGCCATTGAGGGGATTTTCCAGGCGACGGCGACGGGGCAGTTTACGGCGGCTAATCCGTCCCTGGCGCGGATTTATGGCTATGAGTCCCAGGGGCAGTTGATTGATAGTTTTAATCAGTCCTCGGGGCCGTCCTATGTGGAGCCGAATCGGTTTCAGGACTTGCTGGCCCTGTTGCAGGAGCGGGGGCAGATTTCGCGGGAGTCGGAGGTGTTCCGGCGCAATGGCGATCGCATTTGGGTGATGGAGAATACGACGGCGGTGCGGGATGAGACGGGACAGCTCCTGTATTACGAGGGCACCGTTGAGGATATTACGGAGCAGAAGCGATCGCAGGAGGCGATGTTGGAGCGATCGCGGCTGTCGATTTTGGAAGCGGAAGTGGGGGTGTTGCTGTCCAGCAGTGGCGAGATTGGGGCGATTTTGCGATCGTGTACCGATCTGGTGGTGAATCAGCTGGAGTGCTTTTTTACCCACATTTGGACGGTGCGGCCCGATAGCGATCGCCTGGAGTTGCAAGCCTATACCCCCCATCCCCAAGCCCGTGAGCTGGATCGGTCCACGCCGCTGTTGACCCAAACCCTTCAGGAAACGGTGCGGTTACCCCAGGAGCCCTTGGCCCTAGACGCCCAGGAAGAGTGCGGTTCGCCCCTCCTGGAAATTGCTCAGACCCTGCGCCCGGTGTTCCGGCAAGGGGCGCTGCAATGGGCCACCGAGTCCGCTGAAACCCGGTCCAATACGGTGGTGTTTGTGGGCCATCCGTTGGTGGTGGAGGGCCGTCTATTGGGGATTATGACCCTGCACAGTCCTCGGGAATTAAGTGATGACGCCTACGATGTGTTGGGCTGGGTCGCCAGCTCGATCGCGGTGGGCATTGACCGATCTTGGGCCCGTCAGGAGCTGGTCAGCCGGCGGGAGGCGTTGCTGTTCCAGTTGGCGAGCCAGATCCGCGATTCGTTGGATTTGACCACCATTTTGGAAGCGGCGGTGGTGGGCATTCGAAATCTGTTGAAGGTGGATCGGTGTTTGTTTGCCTGGTGTCGCCCGGAGGAGTTGAATGGGGCGGGACCGGATGAGGTGCTGGAGGTGGTCAGCGAAGCCTATAGCGATACGTTGCTTCCCCTGCCCCAGGAGATGACGTCGACGGGGATTACCGCATTTGTGGAGCGGTTGACGGTGGATCAGCTCCTGCGGGCGAGCGATGTGGTGCGACTGGATGATCCCCTGCGATCGCTGTTTGAGCAGCAGGGATTTATGTCAATTCTGGCGATGCCGCTGGTGAGCCAGGAGGGGCAACTGGGGGTGATTCAATGTGGGGATTGTCTGCGGGTGCGCACCTGGACCGATAGTGATATCGAACTGTTGCGGGCGGTGACAGAGCAGCTCGCGATCGCCATCCAACAGTCGGCGCTCTATTCTCGGGCGCGATCGGCGGCCCAGGAGGCGGAGCAAAAGGCACAGGAGTTGCAAAGCACTCTAGAGGAACTGAAAACCACCCAGACCCAGCTCATTCAAACGGAAAAAATGTCTAGCCTGGGACAAATGGTGGCCGGGGTTGCCCATGAGATTAATAACCCCACCACCTTTATCCACGGCAATCTGACCTACGCCCGTTCCTACGCCAAGGATCTCCTGACCCTGCTGACGCTGTACCGCGAACAATATCCCGATCCGGACGGTGACGTGGCAAAAATGCTGAGCGAGATTGATTTTGATTTTGTGCTGCACGATTTTCCGAAAACCCTGTCCTCGATGCAAATTGGGGCGGATCGGATTCGGCAAATTGTGGCTTCCCTGCGCAATTTCTCGCGGCTGGATCAGGCGGAAATGAAGCCGGTGAATATCCATGAGGGGTTGGATAATACCCTGTTGATTCTGCAACACCGGTTCAAGCCCAATAGCCATTATCCGGGTATTGCCATTGAAAAAGAGTATGCGGATTTGCCGTCGGTGGTGTGCTACGCCGGACAGCTGAACCAGGTGTTTATGAACATCATCAGCAATGCGGTAGATGCCCTGGAAGGGGCTTTGGCGGCGGAGATGCCCCTGAATGGCGATCGCCCCCTATTGCGGGCCATGGGGGATCCGGAGACAGCCCCCGGGGGAACGGCGATCGCATCGCCGGAACCGGCAGCCCCCAAGATTGTGATCGCGACGGAGGCCCTGGATGGCGATCGGGTACGGATCCAGATTCGGGACAATGGTCCGGGCATTCCGTCGGAGGTGGTCGCCAAATTGTTCGATCCGTTTTTCACCACCAAACCGGTGGGGCAGGGCACTGGTTTAGGGCTATCGATCAGTTATCAGATTGTAGTGGAGAAGCACCGGGGGCAGTTGACCTGTCAATCCAAGGCGGGGCAAGGCACCACATTTTGTATCGAAATTCCCATCGAACAGCCTGAGTGGAACGAGTCGACCTAAGTTGCCCAGGGGACGGCGGTCCAAGCTGGGAATGGAGGATAGACTTAAGGCTGGATTGGCTAGGCTTCACAATCCACGTTAAAGACTGAAGGAAAGCTTTCCTGTGGGCAACATGAAGGGATTTCGACGGTGGTGCATGGCGGTGCTTTGGGTGGGGCTGATGGGACTCTTGCTCACCCAGACCGGATGTGGACGGATTATGGGAGCGGATGCCCTGGTGCAGCGGGCTGTGACTTTGGAAGTATTGCGCACTCAGGTGGCGATCGCCCAGGAATATAACGGATCACCGCAAGCATCATCAGAGCCAGCGTTAGCGGACTCGTCGGGACCGTTATCGGGGGGATTGCCGGCGGATTTTCCGGTGGCGGTGGATACCCTGGAGGCGGTGTCGACGGCGTTGGGGGTGCGGGTGCGTCATATTCGGGTCCAGGAACGGTTGCCCCTGACGGTGGGCGATCGCCCGGGTTTTAAAATCCGTGGCACCTACGATTTAGATTTGGATCGGGATGGGTGGGAAACCCACCAGCGGCGATCGCCCTTTGAAATTTATTTGCAGCGACAGCCGGAAAATAAAACCTGGAAGTTAGCCCATCTGAACCCTGGCGACGGGGATCAGGCGGCGGTGTGGGAGTTATATCGACTGTAGGAAAAGGGTGCCTGTGTTGGTGACCGTACTGGGGATCGTCGCGGTGACCGTACCGGGGATCGCAGAAAAGGCGCTTGGCAAAAGCACCGGCGGACGCGAAAATTAAGAAGGTTAAACCGAAAGACTCTTAATGGCGCGATCTGTGAATAACGTTCGGACTGTTTCTGATACCAAGCGAGCGTTCCATGCCGCTCATACCCGTCCCATCAACTCCCTGTACCGACGCGTGGTCGAGGAGTTGATGGTGGAGATGCACCTATTGGCGGTGGGAAGTGGCTTCTCCTACAGCCCCATCTACGCATTGGGGGTGGTGACCACTTTCGACCGGGCGATGACGGGGTATGAGCCGGAGAGCGATCGCGACTCCATTTTTGCGGCGATCTGCCACAGTGCAAGCCAAATCGATAGCAGCCAATACCGGAGCGATGCCAGTGCTCTGCTAGAGGGGGCGAAGTCCCTGTCTCTGGGGAGTTTGATGTCAGCCTTCCAAGGCGACGGGGATGGCTCTGCTCAGGTCGTCAAGGATGCGATCGCGCCCCTTCTGGATGGCGATACGCCGACTAAATATACCCGGCTGTTGGGGATCGGTCTCTTTACCCTCCTGGAGACGTGCGATAGCGAGCTGGCTGGGGACAAGGAAAAGCTGGCGGAACAGTTGGGCGGCATTTGCGATGCCCTGAAGTTGCCGACCGACAAGCTAACCAAGGATCTTGAGCTATATCGCAGCAATCTAGAAAAGCTGGCCATGGCTCAGGAAACCATGAAGGATGTCCTGGAAGCAGAGCGCAAGAAGCGTGAGCAGCGGGCTCAAGCCAAGGAAGAAGCGAAAGCCAAAGAAGAAGCCAAAGCTGAAGCAACGGCCAGCGAAGAAACCGTTACCGCAGGTAATGGCACCGGACCAGAATCCGATAGCTAATCCGCCGCCTCAATTCCATTGAAAAATCCCCCTCAATCCTGACGATTAAGGGGGATTTTTATGGCGCTAAAGACCCTTACTGTTCCGCGTTCTTGATGGCGAACCAGAAGCAACCGCCCGCAAACGGAATACTCAGGGCGAGGATCGCCGTCGTGACCGTGCTACCCAAATCGGGATCGCCAGACGTTAACTCAAACACCGAACCCACCGCAGCGATCGCGGCAATGCTGGACAGGGCCAAAAAAATGCCACTCTTCGGGGTCATTCCCATAATCAAAACCTAGATAAACCCTACTAAACCGACCTTAAAACGGGAGTCCAGAGGATGCTAATCCTCTGGTGGGGTTTCAGGGGCAAAGCCCCTGAGAGCAGAGCCTAAACCGGGCGAACCGCATTATAAGCAAACCCATTCTTCTTCAGTTCCTGAGTCAACTGGAGCTGATTATCCACCCGATCCACAAACATCACCCCATTGAGATGATCCATCTCATGCTGGATCGCGCGCGCCAATAACCCCGACGCCTCCAACGTCCGTGGTCGCCCCGTCTCGTCCTTATAAGACACCGTAATCTCCGTCGGGCGCGTCACATCCATATACACCCCAGGAATACTCAAACACCCTTCCTGGTCCACCTCAAAATCCTTATTCGCCTTCTTAATCACCGGATTAATAAACACAAACGGCGGCTCATTGGGATCATCCAGCGCCAGATCAATCACCATCAACTGCTTGTGCACCCCCACCTGAGGCGCAGCCAACCCAATGCCATCAGCGCTATACATCGTCACCAACATATCCTCCACCAACTTGCGCACGGCATCATCCACCTTCGCAATACGCTTGGCCGGCTTACGCAAGACGCGATCGCCCAGGGTATGAATCTCCAGGGGCGGATTTTTGACCTTCTTTTTGGCAACGAGGACAGCGGGACTCATGGGCTAAGGGATAGTCTTATAGGAATGTGGGCAGGCTAGCATACTAGCCACTGCTCAAAGATATCGTCAGAGTACCTATCGTAACGAATTTTTGCCCCCATCCCCGATGCCGTCCCTCCCACCGCGATCGCAACTCGTCAAAAATCTGCCCCAACTGGGTCAACTGTCCATTGGCTGGCGATTGCTACTGGTCTTAGGGGCCGTGGTTGTCCTATGGCTCCCGATCGCCGTAGTTACGGTGTTACCAGTGGCGGCGGTGAATGGATTTGACGGCAACGGCACCGCGATCGCCGCCGGGGTATCGCTGTATTTGGTGCTGCTGCTGGTGATTTGGGGCTGGGGACGGTGCGTGCGGCAATATCCTGCGCCCCTGCGAGCTTACGGCTGGCATTGGTCAACGAAGGATTCTAACTGGGGATTGGGAATCGCGATCGCCGTGATCAGCATGGGGATTTTTTATGGCATTGAAGCCCTGCTGGGATGGGTCACGTTTTCATTGGAGCCCCACCCCTGGCATTGGATTTGGCTGAATGGATTGCTGCTGGGGGCAGGCGTTGCCTTTTTGGAAGAACTCGTCTTTCGGGGATGGCTATGGACAGAGCTGCGATGGACCTGTGGATTGTCTCCCACGTTGATCTACAGCAGCGTCATTTTTGCCGCCCTCCATTTTCTGAAGCCCCTGGATGTCATTTTGGCCACCTGGCCCCAATTCCCCGGTCTGATTTTGCTGGGATGGGTCTTGGGTCAGGGGCGATCGCTCGGTCATGCGCCCAAGGGCACCTTAACGGCTCCTATTGCCCTACATGGGGCTTGGGTGTGCGCCGTCACCGTCAACCAAAGCGCCGGCATCGTGACTGCCACAGGCGCAGTGCCGGAATGGATCACCGGCATCGGTGGAAACCCGTTGGCGGGGGTGATGGGATTTGGATTGTTGGCGGGGGTGGGATATCTCGTGAGGGGACTGGGGCGAGGGTAGGGACGGCGACCTAAGACTAGCCAGACGAAGAACCGTCCCCCGGATTAACCGTGGGCAACTGCCTGCTCAACGGGAATAGGGATATCAAACAAAACCGTGGTCATATACCGATCTGCCCATGCATCCCCAAAGGCTTTTTCTAGGACGCGGCGGGTTTTATCGTTGCGCAATTGCTGGGCGCAATAATGCTGCTGGGCCGCCAGAATCTGGTCCCGGCGATCGCTCGAGACGGGCTGGGCGGCCTGCGCCTGCTGACAATGCAAGGCTAAATACCGCTCAATTGTCCCCACAAATGCCTGTTCTTCCTGCTCCCCTTCGGGACGAACAAATAGGCAATGGTCCGAAAAAATATCCGCCCACTCGGGGAAATGGCGCTTGGTGCGGAACTCAAAGCGGGGAACAGCTGAGAGCGCCTGCTCGTAGGCATCGGGAAGCTGTTGATTCTCCTGCACCGGCGACAGGTCGGCGATCGCCATGGCCAACTGCCCTCGCCCTGACACCAGATCCGCCCCAAAAATCGGTAGATCGAACTCTGAGCGCGGAAACATAACGCAGTGGAGAATATCCAAAGACTTACCGATCTGGGCCAATTCCAGGTGGAGCTTCCGGAACGTACGGGTTTGATAGCACTGGTTTTGAATCACCAGCTTTTCCCCTTCCAACACCCCCTCCACATACCCCAGGTCCGCCGGCATGGCATAGGGCTCTAGGTCTAAATGGGTCGACCAAGCCGCTTCAATGCAATTCGCCAAGGCTGCGATGGTGGGATGCTGGCGATCGCGAAGGGTAGGAGGGGTAACGGGGGTGGTTGTCATAGGTTTCAGGGAACGCCAAGGGCGGTCAGCCTGGGGGCTCTGTGAGGTTGACCGTCAAGGCGGGCAAACGTCGGGAGCTAAGGGTAAGGGGCTGAATCGCTTTGACGGAATTTGACAGAAAAGGTCAGAAAGGGACGGTATCCAGGGAGCGCAAACTAGAACGGGAAGGGTAGAGCAGTGATTGCCCGTAGGTAAGAAACGGGACTTGCCCCAGGAAGCCATCCCAGATCCACCGGGGCGGGAATCATTTCACCCCGAAAGTCCAAAACTTGAACAATGAGGAGATAGACCACGCCGAGGAGGAGAGAAATAGCCCCTGTGGCGATCGCCACCCATTTGGATCGATTCATTACGCTACGCTATAAATCCCAATTTATTGGTTTGAATGCATTCCATTTTGACTGATTCTGTCCTATGGCGGTGATCCGGGATGACAAAATGGGAGACCTAGCGACGTTTGTTAACAATTTGGACCCGCTGACCGGTGTGTTGGGGCGATCGCGACGGATTCCGACTGATTTCGAGCCCCGCCGCCCCAACCTATGAATGAGTCCGACCGATGAATGAGTTCGATGAATGAATTCGACGAATGAGTTTGGAGTAACGGTGCGATGCCCCCCTCAATTTCCCCAGATCCTCTACCCTCTTCCCAGCAAGACGTAACCCAAGGTCGGCCAGACCCTAACCCCATGCCAGGGGACAGCCCCGCGCCAGCGGTGACCGTATCGGGGATTACGAAGCGCTACCGCACCGGATTTTGGCTGAATCAACGGGTGACAACGGTCCAGGGCGTGTCCCTATCGGTGCCCCAGGGGGAGACGTTCGGGCTATTGGGCCCCAACGGTGCCGGTAAAACCACCCTCCTCAAATTGCTATTGGGCATCGCCAAGCCAACGGCGGGGGCGGGGACGCTGCTGGGGAAACCCTTGGGCGATCGCGCCACAAAGCAAAAGCTAGGCTATCTGCCGGAAAATGCCTATTTCTACGACTACCTAACGGGCTGGGAATATTTGGAACATGCGGCGGCTATCTTTCAGTTGCCTCGGAAAACAGCCCAGCGCCGCATCGGCGAAGTCCTGGATCGGGTGCAGCTTTCGCGGGAAGCGGCGAAGAAAAAGCTAATGAAGCAATATTCCAAGGGGATGTTGCAGCGGGTAGGCATGGCCCAGGCCTTGATTAACGACCCGGATTTAGTGTTTTTGGATGAACCCATGTCCGGTTTAGATCCCCTCGGGCGCTATCAAATCCGTGAGATTATTTTGGATCTGAAGCGAGAAGGGAAAACGATCTTCTTCAATAGCCATATTTTGTCTGATGTGGAGCGGGTGTGCGATCGCATTGCAATTTTGGCGCGGGGGGAGCTGCTGTGCTGCGGTACCCTCGATGAACTATTGACCCTGGGCGATCGCTATGACGTGCGCGGGCGGGGGGGCGACCTAGAGCAGCTCCGACCTTGGCTGGGGGAAATCGATTTTCAGAATGGTTGGTGGCACGGCACCCTAAGCCAGGAACTTCCCGGCTTTTTAAGCGCGGTGACGGCCATGGGGGGCGAACTCCTCAGCATGAATCGCCAACGCCAATCCCTCGAGAAATTTTTTGTTGATCAATTGAGGCGCGCCAATGTCCTACCCAGCTAAATTCGACCGAGCTAAGCCCATGGCCCCCCTATCCCGCGCCCTATTCCGCACCCTATCCAAAATTGCGATCGCCGTCGTCCTCGCCGTCGCCCTGTGGTTCCCCGCTGTTGCCGCCCAGGCGTCTATCCATACCTACCCCTTAGAAAACGGCCCCCAAACCGGATCCATGGTGCGATCGCTCCAGACCCTGCGAGATAATCGCGATCGCAGTTGGCAGGTCGTCATGTTCTTCAACGTCCTCCATAACCAAGTCACCAACGTTCATCTCCGCTTGGCCGGCTTTCCGGGCACCGTCGTCGATCGCTCCAAACCCTTAGTGGTAACCCAAGGCGCTCAAACCTGGGAACTATCGGACGTATTCGATCTGACCAATCGCACCGCCAGCGAAGTGGGCAACATTGGTGAATACGACGCGGCGGAAATGATGCGATCGCTTGAGCGCAGCCGCCCCATGACCCTCACCCTATCCCTGGCCGCCGGCGACATAGACATTACCCTGCCCCCCTTCGCCGTCAAAGAGTGGCTAAAACTGCGCACCCAAGCCACCCTCCCCAACACCCTGTCCTAACCCGCGGCCCCAGGAAAAATCGTCGGACTTGCTGGGCGATCGCCCCAGCCTCCCAGCTCCCGCCCTTTGACCTGTGATCCCATCTCCCAACCTCCCGAGGGATAACCGGTCTACCCCGGGGTGGATAACTCTTTACACGATCGCAACAAAATACTCTACTATTTAAAAATTCGTGCTGTCGTCAGGGATACTAACCTCCCAGGTTAAATATCATCCCTATTGGCCAAACCTTTGCCACAGCAGCAATACAAGCCACACCCCCTATCCCCTGACCAGCCCCAAGGTTGGTCCCCAAACGGATAGCAGCACCAACAGTAGAGAGCAGTTATGAGTAAAGACATCACACGCTACCGCAACATCGGTATCTTTGCCCACGTCGACGCGGGTAAAACCACCACTACCGAGCGGATCCTGAAACTCACCGGAAAGATCCATAAGATCGGTGAGGTCCACGAAGGCGCCGCCACCACGGACTTCATGGAGCAAGAGCAGGAGCGTGGGATCACCATTCAGTCCGCTGCAACCTCTTGCTTCTGGAAAGAGCACCAGCTCAACATCATTGACACCCCCGGTCACGTGGACTTCACCATTGAGGTGTACCGCTCCCTGAAGGTGCTGGATGGTGGCGTCGGTGTGTTCTGCGGTTCCGGCGGCGTAGAGCCCCAGTCCGAAACCAACTGGCGCTATGCCAACGATTCCAAAGTGTCCCGCATCATCTACGTCAACAAGCTGGACCGCACCGGTGCCGACTTCTATAACGTAGTGAAGCAAGTTAAGGAAGTCCTCGGGGCGACCCCCCTGGTAATGGTTCTGCCCATCGGGATTGAGAACGATTTTGTGGGCGTTGTAGACCTGCTGACCCAAAAGGCATGGACCTGGGATGACTCCGGGGATCCCCAAGCCTATGAGATCAGCGACGTTCCCGCCGATATGGCTGACGACGTTGCGGCCTACCGAGAAGAGCTGATTGAAACGGTTCTAGAGCAGGACGACGACCTTATGGAGGCGTACCTGGAGAACGGCGAAGAGCCCAGTATCGAGGACCTGAAGCGCTGCATCCGTAAGGGCACCCGTAACCTCGACTTCTTCCCCACCTACTGCGGTTCCTCCTTTAAGAACAAAGGGGTGCAGTTGGTGTTGGATGCGGTTGTGGATTATCTCCCCAACCCTGAGGAAGTGCCTCCCCAACCCGAAGTGGACCTGGAAGGGAACGAAACCGGCAACTTTGCCAAGGTCGATCCCGAACTGCCCCTACGGGCCTTGGCGTTCAAAATTATGGACGACAAGTACGGCGCACTGACCTTTACCCGTCTGTACTCCGGCACCCTGAACAAGGGCGACACCATCCTGAACACCGCCACCGGCAAGACCGAGCGGATTGGTCGGATTGTGGAAATGCACGCGGATTCCCGGGAGGAAGTGGATTCCGCCCAGGCGGGCGACATTGTTGCCCTGGTGGGGATGAAGAACGTCCAAACCGGTCACACCCTGTGCGATCCCAAGCAGCCGGCAACCCTGGAGCCGATGGTCTTCCCCGACCCGGTGATCTCCATCGCCGTGAAGCCCGTCCAGAAAGGCGGCAGCGAGAAGATGGGCGTCGCCCTGGGCAAGATGGTCCAGGAAGATCCGTCTTTCCGGGTTGAAACCGATCAGGAAAGCGGCGAAACCATTCTGAAGGGAATGGGTGAGTTGCACCTGGATATTAAGGTGGACATCCTGAAGCGGACCCACGGTGTGGAAGTGGAAGTCGGTAAGCCTCAAGTGGCCTACCGTGAGTCCATCACCAAGCGCCTGGAAGACAGCTACACCCACAAGAAGCAGTCCGGTGGTTCGGGTCAATACGGCAAGATTGACTACGTCATGGAGCCCGGCGAAGCCGGTACTGGTTTTGTCTTTGAGTCCAAGGTGACCGGGGGTAACGTGCCTCGGGAATTTTGGCCGGCAGTGGAGAAGGGTTTCCAAGCAAGCTTGGAGAAAGGTCTCCTGGCGGGCTATCCCTGCGAGGATATGAAGATCACCCTGATGGATGGCGCGTTCCACGCGGTTGACTCGTCGGCGATCGCCTTTGAAATTGCAGCAAAGGCAGGCTACCGTCAGTCCTATCCCAAGGCCAAGCCCCAGCTTCTGGAGCCGATTATGGCGGTGGATGTGTTCACCCCCGATGATTATGTGGGTGACGTGATTGGTGACTTGAACCGCCGTCGCGGCATGATCAAGTCCCAGAACTCCACCCCCACCGGTGCCCGCATCAAAGCAGATGTACCCCTGAGCGAAATGTTCGGCTACATCGGCGACCTGCGGACCATGACCTCCGGTCGCGGTCAGTTCTCCATGCTGTTTGACCACTACGCCCCCTGCCCCGCCAACGTGGCAGAGGAAGTGATCAAGGAAGCAAAAGAGCGCCAAGCTTCCTAGGAGAAGTAGAAGAACGTAAGGGGGCTCTTATGTCCCCTGTAATTTTTCCTAACTTTTTCCTGACTACATAAATGCCCAGTTGATCGGATCGATCAGGCTGGGCATTCTTATGGCCGCAGAGGCAAGCTAGGATAGTGGCGATCGCCCCCGTTCATTCCTTTATCCTGGACCTGTCCTCAGCTCCGGACACCCCCATGCCCCGACGGCAGGACAAGCGGGATTTAACCAAATCAGTTGACCTATGAGCATCGAAAAAATTGTTGAGCAAGCTTTGAGAGACGGCTATCTGACTCCGGCCATGGAGGCAGAGGTGGGGCGCATCTGTGATACAGCCTCTGAGCTGTCCATTGAGGAGTATATGGCGCTGGACCGTTTGATGGGGGCGCTACTTACTGGGGAAGTGGTCGTTCTGCCCCGCAAGCAATTTATCAACGTGATGGAGGAGCTGGTGCTGACGGAGGCGATTACTCGGGTCGCCGAAATCGAAACCACTAGCGAGCGCGCCTTAGATGTGGGCGATATTGCCGCCTACGCCCTGAATCGATTGCCCCCCCTCTATGCCACCACGGAAGAAGGGGCCAATTATCAGCGATCGCGCGCCAAGGAAGAGCTACAGTCCCTGATTGCCAAGCAGGTTAACGAGGCGATTAGCCAAAGCCAAGCCACCCCAGAATTTGGCCCCGAGCGGGTGCCTATCAGCAAGTCTGGCGGCGATGTGTTGTCCCAGGTCAGCGCCCTCCTTCAGTCCTCTGCCCCCGAATTTGAAGGGGGCGGGAATGGGGAAGCCAATCCTGGGGGAGAGGCTCGCTTAGCTGCATCTGAATAGCCACCTCTGAGCCACCTCTGAGTCAATCGCTATCAATCGCTACTCTGGCTCACATGTGCCCAACGTGACCTGATGATTTCGCTTCTGGGGGGCTTCTGGTGGTGTTTCTGAGGATGTTATCGGCGATCGCCCCCTTGCGCCGGCCCTAGCCGCAGTTCAAATCCTGGGAGATCACGGGAAATAACGCACGTTACATAGCGTTACACTTGTTCTGCGGCCAGGATAGCGTTCAGGACAGTGCCAGACTATGCCAAGGGATTTACGGGGATTTTTAAAACAGCTTGAAACCCGCGGTCAACTTCGCCGCATCACGGCTGAGGTGGATCCGGATCTGGAAATTGCAGAAATTGCGAGCCGGATGTTGCAGTGTGGGGGGCCGGCTCTCCTATTCGAGCGAGTTAAGGGCTGTTCAACACCGGTGGCGGTGAATCTGATGGGCACCCAAGAGCGGGCCTGTTGGGCGATGAATATGGAAAGCCCTGAAGAATTGGAAGCCCTGGGCAGCAAGCTGGCAAAACTACAACAACCCAAGCCCCCTAAAAATATTGCCCAGGCGGTCGATTTCGGCAAAATCCTGTTTGATGTGGTGCGGGCAAAGCCGGATTTAGATTTATTTCCCCCCTGCCATCAGGTCGTGCTGAAGGATGGCGAATTTGACCTGTCGGAAATTCCTATGATTCGTCCCTATCCGGGGGATGCGGGGCGCATAATCACGTTGGGGTTGGTGATTACTAAGGACTGCGAGACCGGAATTCCTAATGTGGGGGTCTATCGGCTTCAGCTCCAATCTAAAAATACGATGACCGTCCACTGGCTCTCGGTCCGAGGGGGGGCACGGCATCTGCGCAAGGCGGCGGAACGGGGCAAAAAATTGGAGGTGGCGATCGCCCTAGGGGTGGATCCACTCATTTTGATGGCGGCGGCAACCCCCATTCCCGTTGACCTGTCGGAATGGCTATTTGCGGGACTCTATGGCAAAGCCGGCGTCCACTTGGCGAAATGTAAAACCGTAGACCTGGACGTGCCCGCCCATTCCGAAATTGTCCTGGAGGGGACCATCACCCCCGGAGAAGTGTTGCCCGACGGTCCCTTTGGCGATCACATGGGCTATTACGGCGGCGTTGAAGACTCCCCAGTGGTGCATTTCCATTGCATGACCCACCGCAAAGACCCCATCTATACCACCACCTTCAGCGGTCGCCCCCCCAAGGAAGACGCCATGATGGCGATCGTCCTAAACCGGGTGTATACGCCGATCCTGCGGAACCAGGTGTCGGAAATCACCGATTTCTTCCTGCCCATGGAAGCCCTGAGTTACAAAGCAGCGATTATCTCCATCAAAAAAGCCTATCCGGGCCAAGCTCGCCGCGCTGCCCTAGCCTTTTGGAGTGCCCTGCCCCAATTCACCTACACAAAATTCGTGATTGTGGTGGATGACAGCATTAATATCCGTGACCCTCGCCAGGTGGTTTGGGCGGTTTCCTCCAAGGTGGACCCCACCCGTGACGTATTTATCCTGCCGGAAACCCCCTTTGATACCCTGGACTTCGCCAGCAGCAAGGTGGGGTTAGGGGGACGGATGGGCATTGATGCCACCACGAAAACCTATCCCGAGACGGACCACGAATGGGGAGAGCCATTGGAATCCGACCCGGCGATCGCCGCAAAGGTCAGCCAACGCTGGGCGGAATATGGCCTCAGCGACATGACCTTTGAGGGGGTGGACCCGAGCAAATTTGGATATGAAATGCATTAGTGCATTCGTTAATGCATTCGTTAACCCGTGGGGCGACCGAGTTGCGCCCCAAAGCCTGTAATATCTTCGGAGCGTTGCTTGATAGCGGCATTGCCTGACACTTGCCGCCTGTCCCCCAGGTCATCTGCCCCAGAATCGGAGGCGATCGCCCGATGGTTTTCTCCTCGACCGCTTTCCTCTTCGTCTTTCTCCCCCTGGCGCTGATCCTGTACTTCGCCAGCCCCAAAGGCGCAAAAAACCTGATCCTGCTGGCGGCCAGCCTCTTCTTTTACCTCTGGGGAGGCGGCCGCTTTACCGGCATGTTGTTGATCTCCATTACGGTGAACTGGCTCCTGGGGCAATGGGTCGATCGCTATCGTTCTGGGGATGGCCAACCCCTGTCTCCGCGGCAACACTCCCTTAAAAAAATTGCCCTAGTCTCTGCCTGGGTCTTCAACTTGGGACTCCTGGGCTATTACAAATACGCCAATTTCATAGTCGAACAAACGGGGGCGATCGCCCCCCAACTCCTCGCCGACTGGGACGACATAACACTCCCCATCGGCATCTCATTTTTCACGTTTCAAGCGTTGAGCTACGTCATTGACGTGGGCAAGGGTGCCGCCCCCGCCCAGAAACGTTGGGACCAATTTGCCCTTTATGTCGCCCTGTTTCCCCAGCTCATCGCCGGTCCCATCGTCCGATATCGCGATATTGCGCTCCAACTGGAACGGCGATCGCACAGTTGGTTTCGGGTGTCCCAAGGCATGATGCGATTCGCCTATGGCTTAGTCAAAAAAGTAATCATCGCCGACTCGATCGCCCAGGTCGCCAATGCCGCCTTTGAGCCCGGCGTTGCCCTCTCCCCCTCCGCCGCCTGGCTAGGACTCATCGCCTATACCATCCAGCTCTATTTCGACTTCTCCGGCTACAGCGATATGGCGATCGGTCTAGGACGCCTCTTTGGCTTTGACCTGCCCGAAAACTTCCGCCGCCCCTACTCCGCCACCAGCATCAGTGACTTCTGGCGACGGTGGCACCTCACCCTATCCCAGTGGATCCGCGATTATTTGTATATTCCCCTTGGTGGATCGCGCCAGGGATCAGCCAAAGGCTATCGGAATTTAGCGATCGCTTTTCTGTTCACCGGTCTCTGGCATGGAGCGAATTGGACCTTTATAATCTGGGGAATTTACCACGGGTTTTGGGTCATGGTTGAGCGATGGCTAGGATTAGCAAAGGTCCCAGACAATGGCATCAAAATAATCCTACGTCGGACAATAACCCTATTAATTGTGATTGCGGGATGGGTTCTGTTTCGCTCAGAAACCTGGGTAGATGCGGTGACCTATTACCAAGCCCTTGGCGGAATCAATAACGGAATTAATGGCGGAATCAATATAGGCTTACCCTGGCCCCAAGACTTACAAAATGCCTGGAATAACCAAGCCAAGCTCGCCCTAACTTTTGGCGCTTCCATCTTTTTCTTACCCCATCACTTCACCCTAGGCCCCTACCTTGATCAGTCCCATTCCCCCTTCGCGACAGGCATTCGATTTGGGGTTGCCTGCATCGGATTTCCGCTCGCATTACTCCTAACAATATCCAACCAGTTTTCAGCCTTCTTATACTTCCAATTTTAGTCACTTCAAAAATAAGAATCATTCATTCCCTAGGCAAGATTTCTGAGCCATGTCATTCAACCAAAAACTACTCCCAATACTTCCAGGATTAATTTGCCTAAGCTGCCTAGCCTACCCCGTTCTAAAACTATTCAGTACTCCATTCGACTCGCACTATTTTGCCACCGTCGAACAACGTGATCCCAACCCCTTCCCCAAGAGAACCTATTTAGACGCCTGGTTTCGGAAGCGAAATTATTCCCAACTGGATGAATTTATTGGAGATCGACTTCCCTTTCGAGGGATTGCCATTCAAAGCCAAGTCGCATTAGCGAAAAATATTCTGGGGGAATCACGTTTTCCAACGGTTGATATTGGCAAACAGGGCTGGCTATACTACCGCATGAGCTATGGCGGAGAAGGGATTGGTGATGGCGATCGCTTTGATAAGGAACGGGTTAACTATGCTCTAGAGAGCCTAAATCTTTTTGTGGATTGGCAAACTCAAAAGGGACGGCAAGTCCGGGTATTAATTGCGCCCAATAAACATACAATCTACCCTGAATACCTATCGCAGCAAGGGAAGCAAGACATCGCCAATACACAGGCAGCTTCCCAACTGATGTATCAGGCTTTTCAGTCTCCCAACTCCCCCGCGCTAGTGAATTTATGGCATCTCTACCGCGAAGAAAAACAGCGATCGCCCCATCTTCTCTACTTTCCAGAAGATACCCATCACTCTAGCTGGGGAGGAATTACGTTGATCCGATCTCTGATCCAATCCCTAGCGCCCAATTTATGGAATCCTGAGGCGGTGAAGCAGCAATCTAACACCTACTGGGGAAGCGATCTCAAACAAGTATTGGGATATTCAGTGGCGAAGCCTGATGTAGGATTGCCGGTTTTCTATATTGATCGACCGGGCGTGATCACCCAGAGTATCTCAACTGAGAACACTCAATTCTCATCCTTTCGCGAAGTCGACCAATGGCTGGAAAACGGCGATCGCGATCAGAGATTAAAGAGATTGACGTTTATTCAGCAAGTGCAACCGGATCACGAGGAGACTTTAATTCCAGGACGAACACTGATAATACGAGATTCATTTTTAGGCACCAGTCAGCAGGCTAATTTAGCACAATATTTTGAACAAGTTGACTATCTTCATGCCAATGCCGTGTCCCAAGAAATCTTACAAAACTCCGTCAATACCTATGACCGAATCATTATTACAGTAGTGGAGCGCAACAGCCTTTCCTTATTAGAAAAATTGCCGAGATATCCTGGCAGCCCAGACGCCAAAAATAAGAGATTAGTTTTTAATCAGGAACAGGGATTCTCTGAAGAGATCATTGATGCTAGCGATAAAACGAACCTTCAAATCAGCCGCGAGGGGTTTTCTATCTCCTCCAGAAAATCCAAACCCTATCTAAAATTTAAGGATCTGAGATTAAAATCCGATCACGCATACGAATTAAAGCTATCGATGGATAGCTCTAAAGCGGGTCGAGTCACCCTTTACTATCGGTCTAACTATCAGCCTGATAGTCAAAAGCAAAAGTTTAGTGAATCCCATCGAATCTCCTTTGATTTGAAAGAAGGAAAAAACGATCTGTCCTTTCTCGTTCAATCCGCAGAATTGCGATCGCCCTGGAAACTCCAATTCGAGCCCAGTGAAACACCTTATCGAATTAAAACCCTTGAACTCTTTGAACTGTCGCCATGATGAGAGATATTGAAAGGGCTGTGCCAGGGATGGAGAATGATGAAACTGTGGGGCGCGAAGCAAAGGCTGAGGGAAGGGCTAACCGCGCTGTTCACCCCCACCTCTTGTCGATGGTATGACCGCAGAAACTTACCGTACTGCATTGCCAGCCTCAGCCTCAGTCTTTGGCAAGCAGCCCAAGCGTTTCAGTATGGAACATCTAGGACTTATATGGTTCAAGATGATGCCCGCCAACATGTGTTTTGGATGCAACGGTGGCTAGATTCTGAGCTATTTCCCAATGACTTAATTGCGGATTATTTTCAAAGTGTTGCCCCCTGGGGCTATCAGAGTGTTTATCGAGCGCTCAGTTGGTTTTCTTTTGACCCTTTGCAATCCGCTAAAATCCTACCTGGAATAATCGCTTTTATTAGCACGCTCCTGTTTTTTCGGTTCATTCTAAGAATTAGCCCTGTCCCTGTAGTGGCACTCTTAGGATGTATCTTCCTCAACCAGGCATTATGGTTTGAAGACGGTATTATTTCAGGAACTCCCCGAGCCTTTGCCTATCCCTGTCTGATCGGTTTTCTAGACGCTTTTCTGGGAGGAAAGACTCAGTTCACCGTGATTTATATGGGATTGGCGGCCCTATTTTATCCCCAGGCTTTGCTGTTAGCGATCGCCACCCTCACCCTCCCTATCATTCGTGCCATCGTCGACCGGATCCGCCTAGCTCAGTTCAAGAATAAGCAAGATATTGATCATTTACGAAAAGCTCTCTTTCCGTGGTTAATGGGTTTATGTATCTTAGGCGCATTAGTTATCGGGCGATCGCTAGGGGATAGCCCAGATTTTGGTCCAGTGCTTTCTCGAGCCGCAGGGCAAGGCTTATCCGAATTAGGCACTGTCGACGGTGAGTATGGACGCTCCTTATTCTTTTATCCCAACCCCATTATCTTCTGGCTCTTTGCCCCAAGAAGTGGATTCCTCGCTATAGGCTTTTTAAACCCTCTATTATTGAGCAGTTTTGCATTGCCTTGGCTATTGCGATCGCCCCAGCCGTCCCTAATCATTAAATCCCTCAATCCTCAGATCAAGCGGATCAGATACTTTTTAGGAGCATCCTGCCTAATGTTTGTGGCAGCCCATGCTTTACTGTTCCAACTACATCTTCCCGCTCGCTATATTTACTATTCCTTTCGCATTAGCTTGATATTACTAGGATCCATTGCGACGGCAATTTTATTAGAGCGATGGTGGCATGCTGGGCAGCGATGGATCGCCCACCAAAAATGGCATTGGGTGCAGCTCAGTGCAGTGTTCTTATTGATTGGGGCGATCGCACTAGGATGGCTGCCTTTATCCAAGGGATTCACCGTCTACTCCCATCTACAAATCAAGGGACGCCTAGGGGATATTTATGAGTTTTTGCAAGATACTCCTAAAGATACCCTCGTCGCATCTTTGGCTAAGGAAGCAGATAATATTCCCACCTTTGGACAGCGATCAGTCTTGACCGCGTCGGAATATGCGATTCCCTACCATTGGGGATATTACCGTCAACTTAGACAGCGTTTTCAAGAAACAATTATTGCCCAGTACAGCGATGATTTAACGGTTATTGGTGATTTCTTGGATCGGTATGGAATTGATTACTGGCTCATAGAACCCTGGAAGCTCTCAGCAGAGGAGTTTCAAAAGAGTACCCGACTACGGCAGTTTGATCCCGTCAGTGGTGAAGTGCTAAACGGCCTAAGGTCGGGGCAGGAACCGATCTTTCCTATCTTTTTTGAGCGATGCACTGCCGTTGAACAAAAGGATCAACGATTGCTCGATGCCCGTTGTATGCGGCAGATAATTGCAGAATTATCTCCTACTCCATTACCGTAATCGCTCCTAGGGAAGGGCAACGTTAACCCCAACCTAAGTCATGCTTTCTACACTTTTTTCAAGACAAAAACGCTGCCTTCATTGCCTCGACCAATACGCAAATCGTCATCTAAATAGGTGATATCTAGCCATCCCTGTTGCACCTCAGCATTGAATCGTGTGTCCAGCGCAGGAAATCGTTTGGGATCGTCCAAACGCTGGGTAAAGCTAGCAGGACCGCCATAGCCAATCCAACTTTGTAGCCCGACCACCGCCCGCTCAAATTTGACCTGAACCCGCTTATGGGACAACACTTCAAATCCTGCGCCGACGCTGACGACACCCGCTAAGGCAGACCATTGGTTGTTAACCTCGGCGATGTTGTAAACCCGTTGTTCCGCGGCACGGATGGACTGATAAACCGTCCCCAACTTAAGGAACGGCGGTCGGTCGAGCCCTAAAATGCCTCGGCTGGTGGTGTAAAGCAACTCCCAATCCCCCGACAGGCGATCGCCCGCAGTGGTCGGGATCAACGTCGGATTCTGGGGCTCCAACGCCGCGATCGCCGCCAAACGCTCCTCCCGCTGCGCTGCCGACTCACCAATGCCTAGGTTGCAATCCGCCAGCATCGCCAGCACCTGCGCCTTAGTCACCGTCCCGTCTGCCATCCCCTTGCCCCCACCTCAACGCTGTACTGTCTCCACTGTGCCGCACTTTTGCGATCGTGCTACCCACACCCCACGCCCCTCCCCCGAAACCAAAGGCCTTTGCTAGACTGGTCAACAGACCCAACCGTAAACTTTCTTAACGGTCCCCAAGGAGAACCAGAATGGTAGCAACCCTGCTGTTGTCCAAAGAAGTGCCCAGCCTCAGCTACACCCCCGCTGGGGACCATTTTGATGAGAGCTGGCGGGCTCCGCTGTCTACCCTGTTGGGCTTGGGACGGGCCGCCGGTGCAGATTTCATCGAGTTTTTCCTGGAGCGCAAGAACTACATCAGTTGCTTGGCAGAGGATGATGCGATCACCAGCATTTCCCCCAGCCTCTCCACGGGGGCAGGGGTCCGGGTCTTCCGCGGCAAGCAAGACTGCTACGTCAGCACCAACGACTTATCCTTCACTGGACTGCGCAGTGCCCTGGAAAAAGCCCTGTCAATCTTGGGACTGTTGCTGCCCAGCCCCAATGCATTTGTCCCGGAAATCAACTTGGAAATGTTCCGGGATTACGGCGCTGCGAAGGGCAAAGGCAACTGGCTGACGGCGTGCAGCTCCATGCGGGAGATGGGAGATATTTTGCTGGCGGCCAATGACGGCCTTATTAAGCAGGGCAGCCATGTGCAGTCCCGCCGCTCCACCTACTTCCGGGACTGGCAAGAAGTTTTAGTTGCTGCCAGCGATGGGATTTTTGCCCGGGATATTCGCCTGACCCAATCCGTGGGCAGCACCCTGCTCTGTGCGGATGGAGCCAATCGGTCGTCCATCAGTAAGCGCTTGGGCAGCAGCAGCGATCCGGGTTTCCTACGAACTTGGGACCATGGGGCGACGGTGGGCGAGATCACTGAATCGGCAGGGCAAATGCTTTACGCCGATTACGTGGAATCCGGTAGCTATCCGGTGATTATGGCGAACTCCTTTGGGGGCGTGATCTTCCACGAAGCTTGTGGGCATTTGTTAGAGACGACCCAGATTGAGCGGGGGACGACGCCCTTTATGGAGAAGAAGGGCGAGAAAATTGCCCACGAGAATTTGACCGCTTGGGACGAGGGTCTGACGGATAACGAATTCGGCACCATTGATATGGATGACGAGGGGATGCCCGCCCAGCGCACCCTGCTGATTGAAAACGGCATCCTGAAAAATTTCCTAGCCGATCGCGCCGGTTCCATGCGGACGGGACACCCTCGCACCGGTAGCGGTCGTCGTCAGAGCTATGCGTTTGCGGCGGCATCGCGGATGCGGAATACCTACATTGACGCCGGTGATTACGAGCTGGATGACCTGTTCGCGTCGGTGGACAAGGGCATTTATTGCAAGAAGATGGGCGGCGGCAGCGTTGGCGCGACCGGTCAGTTCAACTTCGGTGTTGATGAGGCTTATCTGATTGAGAACGGCAAAATCACCAAGCCCTTGAAGGGCGCGACCTTGATTGGGGAAGCGGTGGACGTGATGCAGGAAATTTCCATGTCCTCAAAGGATGTGGGCTTGGCAGCCGGCTTCTGCGGTTCCGTGAGCGGCAGCGTCTATGTGACCGTGGGACAACCCCATATCAAGGTCAACAACATCACCGTTGGTGGCCGCTAGGGCGTGACGCTGACGGACACCCTAACCAGTTGGTTAAACAATGGCCCTTCACGCGCTGGAGGGCTATTGTTATTGGCGGCGTTGTTGGATTGGATCATTGGCGACCCGTGGCATTGGTATCATCCGGTGCAAGCCATCGGGGTTTGGATTCAGGGCGTTACCCGATGGGTACTGGGAGGGGATCCTTCGCAACCGTTACTTAATCGTCAAAATCGCCGATCGCCCCAGCTCGAACGATGGGGAGGAATCTTTCTCGGTATCAGTACGATCGCCGGCACCGGAATCATTACCGCATTGGTAATCCAAACCGTTCACCGCGTTCATCCAATCTTGGGATTTGCCGTAGAGGCGATCGCCCTAGCCTCCTGTTTTGCGGGGCGTAGTTTACGGGATGCGGCATGGGATGTATTAAATGCTCTGGAAAAATCGAGACTAGAGGCAGGGCGATCGCGCCTAAGCAACTATGTGGGGCGTGACACGGCAACTTTAAGCGAGCCGGAAATTTTTCGAGCGGTCGTAGAGACGGTGGCGGAGAATGCCGTTGATGGTGTGTTGGCACCATTATTTTGGGCATTGGTCACGGCGATCGCATGGACTGGATTTGTTGGAGCAGCGCCAGGGGTGATCGCCGCAGTGACGTTAGCCTACAAAGCCGCCAGTACTTTGGATTCGATGGTGGGGTACCGGCGATCGCCGTATACCCACATCGGCTGGTTCAGTGCCCAGCTTGAAGACCGACTGACGTGGATTCCTTGTCGGTTGGGGGTGTTGACGGTGGCCCTATGGTCGGGAAAGCCAGGACGGGTATGGGCGATCGCCCGCCGGGATGGACCGCAAGATCCCAGCCCCAATTCCGGTTGGAGTGAGGCTGCCTATGCCGCCGCGTTGGAGGTTCAGTTAGGGGGCGAAAATTATTACCAAGGGCAGAAGCGACCCAAACCTCTATTAGGGACTGCGGAAAATGTAATTTCCCAAGACACCGTAAAAAAAGCACTCCAGCTAACCCGAAGTGCTTTTCTCAGTTGGTTGGTGCTAGGGGTCGGAATACTACTGATGCTCTAGGGCAGACACCGGAACGACCCTGATTAAGCACCAATAATATATTTCCGCCATTCCTGATGGCGACCGCTGTCCACCTGTTTCGTCAGCTCAAAATACAGGCTGCTATGGGGACGCCGAGGCTTTCGGCGCAGGGGCATCCCAGCTTCCTGGGGGGTGCGATTCCCTTTTTTAATATTGCAGCGAACACAGGCCGCCACCATATTTTCCCAAGTGTCACCGCCCCCGCGCGATCGCGGAATGACGTGGTCGAGGGTGAGGTCATCGCCTCGATAGGAGCAATACTGACAGGTATGATTATCCCGATTCAGGATATTTTTACGGGTCAGGGAAATTTGCTTGTAGGGGATTTTGACGTAGTGACGTAGCCGGATGACGCTGGGGAGGGGCATACCGGGATAAATGACTCGACCGTTATGCTCCAACTGTTCGGCTTTTTCCTTCAGCAGCAGGACCACCGCCCGCCGCCAACTGGTCACATTCAGCGGTTCATAGGATGCGTTAAGGACGAGAACTTTGCCCATGGATGCCTGACCGAATGACTCGGGATTAGCGCTGGCGATGATCGTAACACAATCATTTTTGGGCGGGCATTAACGGGGATCCCCCCTTATTGACGCCATCATTAACGCCACGATCGCGATCGCCGTAGTTGCTGCCACTGTTGCTGAAGCTGGTCCAAATCGGGCGTATTTTGGGGCGTATCTGGGCCATAGCGCCAATTCACATAGGCTTGGGATATTTGCCGCAGCAACGCCACCCGTTGCGATCGCCCCGGGGATCCTTGAGGTTCATTTGCTGCCCAGGATTCATAGGCTTGGGCATATTCCAGGGGCGTTTGCCAGGGGCGTTTGGGATAGTCCCGCGCCAGGGCATTGATAAATTGCCGATAGAGGGACTCCATCGGGGGCAACCGCTTGAGGCGCTGTTGATAGCGCCACCCGCGCCAGAATTTCCATAGCAACCAGACGATCGCCCCCACAACAACCAAGCTGATGGCCCCGGCGATCGCCCCGATCCAACCTTGACCGAACCATCCCAACAGGGTGCCAATGGCGCCCGTGAGAAACGCAGCGATCGCCCCCACCAACTCCTCTAGCCCATTGCGCAAGGGCGTGGGCAACCAGCCGGCAATCCAAGCCCAAAGCTGTTCCAGCGCCGAAAAGGTTTGGGACTCTTCCACGGACGGCGGCACCAAAGGATGGCCGGGGATGGGATCAAAGCCAAACCAGCCATACTCCGGAAAATACACCTCCGTAATGGCGTGGGCATCGGTGTTGTACACCTCATAGAGCCCGGTAAAAATATTGAATTCCCCAGGACTAAACCCCACCGCAATCCGTGCCGGAATCCCCAGCGATCGCAACATCATCGCCAACGCCGTCGGGAATTGATCGGGCTGTCCCCCCTCCCGATCAAATAAAAACGCCGCCACCAGATCCTCCCCCTCTTCCAGGGGCGGCAGCTCCGTTTGAATCCGATAGGTTTGCTTCAGGGATTGCGCCAAAAATAACGCCTGTTCATAGGGAGACGTCCGAGGGGGATCCGCCTTCGCCAACAGCCGCTCCCCCTCTGCCCGCAGGCGATCGCGAATTCCATCCGGCACCGTCAAATATTTCTCCCGGATGGTCTTGGGATACTCCTGACCCGCCCCCTGAAGGGCCTTGCGATCGCGATAGGGCACTCGAGAAATAATCGAAAACGTCAATCCTTCGTCTAATACCCGGGGCGATCGCAAGCCCCCCTCCGAATCCAAGCCAATCTCCCGGGTCGGAAAATAGACCTCCCCCGGTGCCGCCATGGCGGGGATCAAATTCGGCAACGTCGACACCACCGTATAACTTTGAATCACCTCCTGATAGCCCCCCCTAAGGGCATTCGGTGGGGGCAGCAGGAACCGATAGGACCAAAACGGCCGCGTCAGATTGGCCAAATTATCGCGCCGGGAAATTTCCCACCCCTCCCCCGTATAGCGATCAAACCCCAGCACCCGCCAAAACCCCTTCGCCTGCGATCGCACCCGAAGCACCTCCTTCGGCACCAGCTCCCCGCTCAAATTCTGATTAATGCGACTGCTAAACCCGTAATAAAACGTCTCATCCACCCGTCCCCCGTTGCCATCGGATTCCCCATCGCCGAACCCTGGACCATCCTCTTCATACCCCGGATTATCGATGCCCCCCAACCCTTCCTCGCTAAACTCCGCCGTCGACAAATCAATGGGAGAACTCACCGGCAACGTGCGCACCTGAAACCCCGGAAACCGAGGCATTAAAAAAAATAAGCCCATCCCCAACGCCCCCACCAGCACCGTCAAAATCCCCAATCGTTTCAAGGGAATCGCCTGGCGAATTTGCAAGGGCGATCGCCGGGGATTGATCCCGAGGCGTGATCGATAATCCAACACCAACATCGGCAGCGCCACCCCCAGGAAAACAACGAGCACCGGCGCAAACCACAGGGTCTGGCTCAACGTCCCCGCCACCCCCACAAGGATGAGCCCAATCACCATGGAATAGCCCAAATCCTTCCGCCGGGGCAGGTCAAAACTATGTAATACCTGGAGATGCACCAACAGCGTGGCCAGGGTGAGCCGGGTATCCCCCAAACTCTCCACCAACCCCACAAAAAAGATCCCCAGCGCCACCAACATCCCGATGGAAATCCCAAACTGAGTGCCCACACTGCGCACCCGTCGCTGTCGCCAACTCCACACCGCCCCCGCAGTCCCCGCCGGCACCGCCCACCAACTCAAACTCGTCCCCGCCGCCACATCCGTCGCCACAATCCCCAAACTCACCACAATTTGCACCAGCACCCGCAAGGCGATCGACTCCTCCGGCACCGGAGCAGGCAATTGACCCAAAAAATCGCGGGCTCGGCGAAACGCAGAAACAGCCATGGCAGTCAGGACGCAAATATCAATCAATAAGAAAGCGCGATCAGCGCCCCCTAGGATGCACTAGACGGGCACCGGAGAGCATAGGAACGGAACGAACAAACTTAGTTACCTTTCCAGAATCCCCAAATTCAGGGTGCCCAAACGCAGCCGTGATTAACACGTCTCACGACCTGCTATTTCATTCACGACCTGCCATGGGCTACGCACTACATGGGCTACGCATTAGTGGTCACCAACACCTCACCCTGGAGCATCCGCTGAGCCGCATCCAACAGCGCCTCCTCCAAATAGGGCTTCGTGAAATAACCCCGCGCCCCCAGGGACGTTGCCATCTGCCGGTGCTTGTCCGCCCCTCGAGAGGTCAGCATCGCCACCGGTAAATGGCTCAGGCTCTCCTCCTTCTGGAGCCGCGACAGGAATTCCAACCCATCCATACGGGGCATCTCAATATCGCAGAACACCAAATCGCAGGGCAGCCCAGACCGTAGCTTTTCCCAAGCTTCCTGACCATCTCGAGCCTGCTCCACCTGATACCCCGACTTCAAGAAAGTCATCTTCAACAGCTCTCGAACCGTAATGGAATCGTCCACAATCAACACCATCGGCTCGGTCTTGGCGCTGGCCGCTTCCACCACCGGCGGCCGTTCCTCATCACTCCAAGTGCCATGGGGATCCCGACGGACGCGACCGGTCGCCAAATCAATCAGCTCCAACACATCGGCGATCGGCATCACCTGCCCATCCCCCAGCACCGTCATCCCCGCAATGCCCATCGGCTTAGGAATCGGCCCCTCCGGCTGCTTAATTACAATCTCCTGCTCCCCGAGGACCTGATCCACCTCGATCGCCACCACTTCCCCGGCACTGCGCAGAATCACGACCGCCAGCTCATTCTCATCCTGCCCGCCGCCATAGACCGAACTCCGCACAAAGGGCCGGTTATAGCGCAACAGATCCGACAGGGGATTAATCGGCAACAGGCGATCGCGCCAGGGCATACACCGCACCTCCTGGCTATTCATCTGGACCACATCCTGGGTCGTGGTGAACATATCCTCCACCCCGTCCATGGGGAAGGCGATCGCCGCATGGTCACTCAAACACTGCAACGCCTTGCAAATGCTCAGGTTGAGGGGCAGCCGCAACGTAAACGACGTCCCCTTCCCAACCCTCGAATCCGTAACAATATTGCCCCGCAGCTCCTGAATATTCCGCCGGACCACATCCATCCCGACCCCGCGCCCCGCGAAATCATCCGCCTGCTCCTTCGTCGTAAACCCAGGCTGGAACAGTAACTCATACACCTCCTGCTCCGACAGATTCTTCGCCGTCGCCGCCGTAATCAAGCCTTTTTTAACCGCCTTCTCGCGCACCTGGGTCACATCAATCCCCGCCCCATCATCCGTCACCGAAATAATGGTCTGGTTCCCCTGATACAGGGCCTTAATCACCAGCCGCCCCGTACGCCCCTTCTTGGACTGTTCCCGCTCCTTCGGCGTTTCAATCCCGTGGGTAATGGCATTATTCACCAGGTGAGTAATGGGATCGTAAAGCTGCTCCGCAATCAACTTATCGATCATGGTGTTCTTACCCTCAACCACCAGATCCACTTCCTTGCCACACTTATCCGACACATTACGCACCGCCCGATAAAGCCGATCCGCCGTCTGGGCAAAGGGCACCATCCGCGACTTCGTCAGCCCCTCCTGAATTTGCGTACTCACCTGCCGCAAATTACGCACCAGCTGATCCGCCTCCTCCACCACGAAATCAATATCCGACGCGGATTCCCGAACTCGCACAATCAGCTCAATAATCTCCTGGGACTGGGTATGGAACGGCGTAAAGCGATCCAACTCCAACTCTCCCAAGCCCATGCGATGATCACCGCCGCCACCCCCTTGGGTCCCAACGGTGTCATCCACCGGACGCCCTGCCCCATAGCTCCCCGGGTGATGGTGCCCCACACTGCTATTACGGCTCGCCAACAGGGACAATTCCAGCAGCGATCGCTCGTACAAATCCTGCATCCGCTGCCCCACATCCCCCAACTGCTGCACCCGCAGCATCAGATTTTCCAGGGACTGCCGGAGACGCTCCTGACTCTGCTCCAAACTATTCCGGTTAACCACCATCTCCCCCACCAAATTATTGAGGGTATCCAGGGTCTTCACCGGCACTTTGATGGTTTCCTCAAACCGCCACTTTTTAGGATTTTTAGCGCGCTCCGGTGCCTTCATCGCCGAGGGCGCAGGAAGAACATCCGGGGTAATGGCTTCCCCGTCCTTGTCAGGCTCTTCCCCTTCCCCCTCAGATCCCTCGAGCAGCGCCTCCAAATCTTCGAAACCCGCCGCCGCATTCCCACTCCCCCCAGCCTGGGGCGCACCCGTGGTGCCCAATATCCCTTCCAGCTCCTCAAATAGCTCCTCTTTCTCCTCCTCCGCTGCCTCGCTAGAGTCCAACAACTGCTCTAACTCCGAAAAACCGCTGCTGCCAAGGCTACCGGAATCATCCCCCAAACCCAAATCAGCCGCCAGGGCATCCAACGCCCCCAAATCCCCAGCCCCCGACGGGTTCGGAGTTTCAGCCCCCTCTCCCAGGAGCCCCTCTAGCCCCTCCAGACCCTCCAGACCCTCCAAAGTCCCATCCCCCTGAGCATCCGCCGACCCCCCTCCCAGGTCATCCACAACCAACCCCTCCGCCGATATCCTTGAGCCCTCCAACTCCCCCGTCGGAAATTCGGTCTCCTGGCCAATCAGCTCAGACAGATCTCCCAAATCCCCCAACTCGCCCAAATCCCCGCCCCCATCGAATCCTGCCAGCTCCCCTAAGCCCTCTAGCCCTTCCAGGGCGGCCAAATCTTCCATTGCCCCCTCCCCAGAGGGGATTCCTCCCATCGACGCCTCGTCCCCCGGTCCCTGACTGCCGAACAGATCCGCCAGCGCATTATCATCCTGGGGCGACACGCCCTGCCGCCGTAAACTAGCCCCATTCAAATCCAGGGCCACATTCGGATCACTCAGTTCCGGCACCGCAATATCCGCCAACTCCTCAGAAGGACTCACCGCCGCGTCCTCCGTTCCGTCCTCCAAACCGTCTAGATCAATATCCTCAGCCAGGAGGGCATCCAAATCATCCAATCCCTCCAGACCCTCCATTTCTTCACTGCCACTGACCGGGATTCCCGACTCATCCTCATCCACCAGCCACTGGTCCAGCTCTTCTAAATCCCCCATGCCCAACGCCGCCAGACCCTCTGAGGTGCCATCCTCGGTCCCCTCCTCAGCGATCGCCTCAACCTCAACCCCCATCGCCGCCTCCAGCTCCAGGTCCGACAAATCGGCCCCCTCATTCAATCCCAACGAATCCGTATCCAGGTCCAGCCCCAGCAGATCCAGCTCATCGCCCTCAGCGTCCTCATCCACGTCCTCCGTCACCATCGCCCCCTCCCCAGCGATCGCCCCCAGCAGATCCCCGCCATCCAGCAGCGCCGAAACGTCCTCCATCCCCGACTCTTCAGGCATCCCCGTGGTCTGCACCGCCGAATCCCCCGGCGCAGACGTCTCTAACCACCCCTCCCCGTCCGAAACCATAGACGTATCATCCCCCAGTCCCCCATCCTCGCCCATCAGCAGGCCGCCGAGATCCCCCTCGTCCAGACCCAAATCCGACAGCATTCCATCGATTCCATCATCCCCCCCGTCATCCCCGTCGCCCGCCTCAGATTGACTGGCATCCCCATCCAGCGCCCCCAACAGGTCGCCCAATTCCCCCGCATCCTCTGACGCCTCCGCCTCTAACGCCCCCGCCTCTGACATCTCAGCCCCGTCCCCGTCGACCGGAAGCCCCAGCTCATCATCGTCTTCCATTCCCAAGAGCGCACTGCCCCCAGAAATCCCCTGTCCGACCCCCCCTTCCGACGGATCAGTCCCCGCGTTGCTAAACCAGACATCCAAATCCTCATGATCCGTCTTATCCGGAACGGTCCCATCAAACCCCGACGGCGTTTCCTCCACCGCCAGCAGCTCCTCCATATCCGCAGCGCCCGACGGGCGATCCTCGTCCACCGCCTGCCCCTTATCCCCCTGGAGCATGACATCGCCCATATCAGACAGTTCGCTGACCCCCTGCTGGATCACCAACTCATCCAGGAAGTCATCATTCAAAAAGCCCCCATCATCCAGCTCCGCCCCCGACGGGGTTGCCCCCTCCGCATCCCCTTCAAAAAAGAGGTCTGAGAAATCACTAAACCCATCCCCATCTCCCCCAGTGGGAGCATCATCCAACTGGTCAAAGCTATCAATCTCGTCCGTCTTCCACACATCCTCCAGCTCCGACACTTCCCCTTCAAACAAATCGGCCAGGGTATTCAGCTCGCTATCCCCCACCTCAGGGCCATTCGTCATCGTGCCCATGGGGGTCGACTCCTGGGTCGGAGCACTGGGGGGATTCCCCGTATTCAACTCAATGCCATCAATCCCCGTCGCCACCCCCGTAGACGAGGTCGATAACCAATCGAAGTCTAAGCTGCCCCCGGTCTGGGTCTCCGAGGCGATCGCCGCCGTATTATCTTCCTCTGAGAACAGCTCCTCCAGGGATTCTTCAACCGCTTCCCCTTCCACCCCGAGGGCCGCCTGCACATCCTCAAAGGGCAACACCTCCGTCGTTTCATCCACCAAGCTCGACTGGGCCAGGGTTTGCAGCTCTGCCCCCACGGCGATCGCCTCCCCCTGGCCACTAATCACCAAATCCTGAGCCGCCTTAATATCCCGAATCAGCACCGGCGCCAACTGCCGATAGGAATTCTCAGGAATCAACACCGCCTGCTTCGCCGCACTCAATAGCTGGGTCCAGCCCGGCAAATTATAGCCCTGGGCCAAATCCTGAAGCTGCTGACAAAGCTGTCCTAAATTAAAGCGCCCCGTAGAATCATCACTCTGCTTGAACTGATCCAACAGCTGCCGCAAATACTGAGACACCTCCTGCTCGAACACCTTCGCCAGGCGCGATTCCGGCGACTCATCCGCCATAAACGGACTCAGCACCGTCGGCGTCTCCTCCTCCGACAGCCCCTGGGCCTGCATCTCCTGGCTCAGCCGCAGATTCAACGCATTAAACGCCGGCTCCGCCTCCTTCAAAATGCGATCGCCAATCTCCTCCGTCAGCCCAAAGGACCCTTGAAGGTGGTCCAACAACTCCACCAAGGTGTCAAACACCTTTAAAAATAAGGATTCCAGGTCGCGATCAATCGAAATAGGATGCTCCTTGAGCACCTTAAAATGATCCTCCAACCGGTGCGCCGTCTGCTGGATGCTCCCCAGCCCCAACATGGCCGCCCCCCCCTTCACCGAGTGAGCCGCCCGGAAGACCTCATTAATCATCTCCGGATCATTAACGGTCGACTGCAAGCTCAACAACCCCTGTTCTAGGGTATTGAGGTGGTCACGGGCCTCCTCAATGAAGTACCCCATGATGCGCTGTTGTTGGTCTTGCATGGTAAATTGCCTCTTCAACGGCTAGGAGAATTTAGGAGAATTTCCATAACCGTCCTGATTTACTTAATTCCTAATGTAGCTCAGGGTTAAAAATTGCCCAGAAACACCCGATTGGGAGCAGTCGTACCCAGGCGTGCCCCGTTCCAATCCCGGATGCAATCCGGCTCCCATTATTCCACCCGGAAACGCTCCACCGACGTCAGCAAGTCACGGGCAACCCCCACCAAACTTTGCAGCGAGCCGGACACCCGTTGCGCTTCATGGGACGTATCCTGCGCCGTCTTCTCAACGGACCGCACCACCTGCGCCACAGACTTGGACGTTTCCGTTTGCTCCACCGTATCCGCCGTAATCGATCGCACCAGCACGTCAATCCGGTTGGACACTTGAATAATATCGTCCAGCGATCGCTTGGCCTGTTCCGCCAGCTTCGTCCCCTCAATCACCTGCTGGGTGCCCTCCTCCATTGCGGCCATCACCGAGCTGGTTTCTCCCTGAATCTGCATCACGATCTTCTCAATCTCCTTCAAAGATTTCGCAGACCGGTCTGCCAGCTGTCGCACCTCATCCGCCACAATTGCGAAACCCTTACCCGCCTCGCCCGCACGAGCCGCCTCAATACTGGCGTTCAACGCCAGCAAGTTGGTCCGCGAAGCAATGGTCGAAATCAAAGCAACAATCTTGGAAATCTCCTGGGACGATTCTGCTAATCGCTTCACCTTCCGCGTCGTTTCCGCCACCGTCTCTCGAATCTGCAAAATACCGGCCACCGTCCGTTCCACCGCCTCTCCACCTTTCAGTGCCGTAGACGACGCGGACCGTGCCACTTCCTCCGCCTCAGACGCACTCTCGGCCACCCGCTGAATCGAATCCGTCATCACCTGCACCGAATTCAGGGTGACCGCCAGCTCCTCCGCCTGCCGCAACGCATCCGACGACAGCGCCCGAGCAAACGCCTCATTCTCAGACGACCCCTCGTTCACCTTCCGCGCCGCCGACTTCACCTGTTGCACAATCTCCCGCAGGTTCTGAATCGTCAAGTTAAACGAATCCGCAACCGCTCCCAAAACGTCCGCAGTCACCTCCGCCTGCACCGTCAAATCCCCTCGAGCCGCGCCTTCCACATCGTCCAGCAGCCGAATCACCTGCCGCTGCAAATCCTCCCGCGCCTGCTCCTGCTCCTGCGCCTTCCGCTGAGCCTCACCCATGGTGCTGGAGATAACCCGCATCATCTGGTTAAAGCCATTGGCCAAATCCCCAAACTCATCATCCCCAAACACCTTCGCCGTCGCCCCCAAATTGCCCTGGCACACGGAATCAAACTGCACCTGCAAATCCACCGTAGACTGATCCAACTGTCGCGACGCCCGCCGCCCCAAGAACCACGCCACACCGCCACTACTGGCCCCAGCAATCAACGCCGACAACAGTCCAATCTGGCGAATCTCCCCCAGGGTCTCCCCATTCGCCCCCTGATCCTTCGCGAAGCTCATCCCCAAATACGCCATCCCAGACACACTGATGGTCGACACCAACCCCGCCGCCAACGCCGTCACCAGCTGCTTCATATTCAGCCGAGCATTATCAAACGGTGCCAGCAGACTCCCCTCAACCGCCACCACCGGCTCTGCGGCCCGACTCTCCGCCTGGTCAAAAGTCAGCAGCTCCTCTTGCCCGGCATTGGAGCTACCGATATTGAAAATCTCATCGTCGCCCCCCGCCAAATTATTGAAGGAGCCTCCGCCATCCCCCAACGAAAAGCCATCATCATCCGTCTCAGCAAAGTCCGCATTCGCATTGGTCAAGCTGAAGTCAGGCAAACTACCTAAGTCATCAAACTCGTCCAAGTCATCCATAAAATCGCTGCCCGCCGCCGGCCCATCCGTAATCGCAGACATGGACGACAAATCGGTAGCCAGTTCATCCATGGAAAAGGCATCTTCTTCATCACTGGCATCCCCCGCCTCGGCAAACTCCCCAAACCCAGGGTCCACGGGAGCCTGCTCCTCCTGGATGCTCTCCTCCTCCGGCAAGGGAGCAAAGGCTTGGGCATCGGCCACCTCCCCCAAATCAAAGGCATCGGCATCATCATCGTCATCCATGCCCCCGCCCATCAGGTCCCCACCCATATCTCCATCCGTATCCCCCATCGCGCCCAGTTCCCCAAAAACTCCCAGATCCTCATCGGCCTGGGCCCCCTGGGGCATCATAAATAGGGTCTCTTCACCGGTTCCCGCCTCACCATCGGGGAGGGGCGGCATGGACGATAGGGGGCGAGGGGCGGAGACGACGGGAGGCGTCAGTTCTTCCCCCTCATCCACCATCAACTCAGTCATAAATTCCGTGCGATCATCGCCATCCTCGCTCACCCCCCCCACTGCTGCGGGCAGAAAATCGGAAATAGAATCCTCCTCGTCGTCATCGCCACCACCCTGAGGGTCAGCCAGGTCCCCATCCTGAGTGGTCACCGCATCCGCCTCAACATCCAACCCCTCTGCCGGGAACAGATCATCCCCCCCCTCAAAAGGCTGCCCTTCCAGCTCAGCCTGCACCATCGCATCCACATCATCTTCCGACAGCACCGGTTCATCAGCGAGGTCCGCCAAGGGGTCTCCCCCAAACGGATTATCACCGCCAAAGGGATTGTCCTCCGCTTCAACGGCCCCAAAAGGATTCGCATCCATCCCCTCTCCCCCGTCCCCATCGGACGAATCGGGCACCCAATCTTCCCCAAACCCGGCCGCGTCTAAGTCAGGCTGGCTATCCGGCTGGCTGGCATCCTCCATTTCCTCTGCTATCTCCTCTGCCATCGCGTCTTCCATATCGCCCAAATCCAGATCTATCATCCCTAAGGATTCTGACTCCGTTGCAAATCCGGAGTCCATCACCAGGGCATCGGGAACAGGATCAGCATCGGCATCTTCGGCATCTAACGCCTCTCCCCCAAGGTCCGCCCAACTCTCCTCAGGCACAGCCCCATTCGCATCCGCCGCCGGCGTGGTGCCGAAAGAAATCGAATCATCTAAATCCCCAAACGGTTCACCGTTGGCGAAGGACACATCTTGCAAGAAGTCTGCATCACTATCATCCGGATGGGCAAAGGCGTCACTCCCCAACACCTCGTTGGTCTCAGGGGAGCCTATCTCCCCCCCATTCCCTTCGTCGATCGCCAAATCCCAGGAAGATTTGTCCCCCTCTCCGATGTCTTCCCCTAACGCGATCGCCCCTGCGGCCGGCTCCGCCAGACCCTCCGCTTCTTCCTCCAGGGCCTCTCCCAGATCGGCCGCACTAAAGCCCAGATCCATCTCCCCCAGATCCATCTCTCCCAACTCCTCTCCCAGCCCCTCTGCCTCGCCAGTCGCCCCCGGCGTCTCTCCTAGCCCCAGATCTTCCTCAAACTCCCCATCCGTTGAGATCAGCCCTAAATCGCCCAAGTCGTTATCTGCCGCTTCACCCAAATCTGCCGCTTCGCCCAAATCTGCCACTTCGCCCAAATCCGCACCCAAATCCCCATCGGCATCCAATGCCGCAAAGGAATCCCCAAGGTCTCCCAAATCCCCCAAATCCCCCAGATCACCTTCCATATCGGCATCCCCTGTCGGGGCCGCCATTTCATCCGCACCGGCTTCCCCCAATCCAAAGGGATCCGCATCCCCATCCCCCACATCCGCGATCGCCGCCGCCCCCAGATCCTCCTCCACCGGAGCCCCCAACCCAAAGGGATCGTCACCCCCATCAGCCATTCCGGCGCTATCTCCATCCGCGATCGCCCCTTCCGTAGTACCGCCAAAGGGATCATCCGAAAAACCCACATCCGACGAAGACGCCACACTCGTCTCCGTCCCCATCCCCATCGCATCCGTCGCATCCATCGACGCAAAGGGATCATCCCCCTCCAGACCACCCAAATCCATCGGCGCAGCCTCCTCCGTCCCCGCGATCGCCGCAAACGGATCCTCAGCCTCCTCAGCCGCCCCCGTCAACCCTTGCAACGGATCCTCCAACTCCGGTCCGCCGGACAACTCCGCCAGGCCCACACCGCCCATCTCCTCAGCCGCGCCCAACTGCCCCAGGCTCAGCCCCGTATCCACATCCTCCCCCAGCTCCAGATCATCCAAACTCGCAATGCCAAACCCTTCGCTACTCTCCCCAGACTCAGGGGACGCAGACCCCTCAACCGCAGCCCCGCTCTTGGCCCCAGTCTCCTCGAAATCAAAATCCGCAAACTGAGCGTCTCCAGCTTCCCCACTCCCATTACTCCCATTCATCGCCGGATCCCCCTGACCCAACCCCTGGGCCACATCCTGAAGCCCCGTCTGGGCATACTCCAAAAATGACGAATCCGTCGTCAGGGTCAGCACCGCCTGGTAATCATCCTGGGCCACCCCATACTGCTGTAAGCCATAGCAATAGATATGCCCCCGCAACAGCCGCGCATTGGCATCCCCAGGCTCAGCGACCACCAGGCGATCAATGATCTCCGCCGCCGCCGAATAGTCCCCTTGGACATAGGCCGAGTGGGCCCTTTGATATTCCTGGTTGTAGTCCATGCTAGGTGCCATCTACCGTCTCCGGAAATGCGGGTCTAAAGGGTGTAAGAGGGGGAAGACTCGAGAATAAGAATTGGGCTGATCATGCGTCAGAGCCACCCCAGCGGCTTGAATGTAGAATTGCCCCATAATCTAGCAAGCGAAGCGGGGCTGTGCCAGGGGTATTGGCGGGCCACTCTCCCCTCAGGAAAGGCCGGATGGTGTCTGGAGCATCCGATGGCGGCACCAGATCATCCGAATCCCGCCAATCCATTTTGGAGATTTTTGTGACCGCCAAGCCCAACATCGTCTCCTGGTCCTCGATCGCAATCACCGGAATATCTGCCCGATCCGTCGTGATCGATCCAGACTCCCCGAGAAACTGCCCAAAGTCGACGACCCAGAGTACCTGTCCCCGCACATTTAAAGTGCCCAATAGGAGCGGCGAAACATTCGGCACCGGTGTAATCCGCTCCGGCGCAGACTCCGTCACCTCCTTAATCGCGATCGCCGGCAAAGCAAACTCCTGCTCCGGCCCCACAAAAAATCGGAGGTGCATCTCACCTTCAGGACTCTCCAGCTCCTGAAACTCCGGAGCATGCTCCGGGCCCCGTCCCGTCAGAAAATCTGGGTTGCCTACCATAAGCCCCTCCCTATCCTCGCAATAACTGCTTCACCGTTCCCACCAGCTCCTTCGGCTGGAACGGCTTCGCAATATACGCATCCGCCCCCTGCTTCATACCCCAATAGCGGTCAAACTCTTCCCCCTTCGAAGAACACATCACCACCGGCACCTTTTGAGTGGTCGGATCCGACTTCAACCGCCGACACACCTCATAGCCATTCATCCGAGGCATCACAATATCCAGCACCACCAAATCCGGCTTCTGATCCTGCAAACTCTCCAAAGCCTCAACCCCATCCCCAGCAATACTGACCGTCAACCCACTCCCCTTGAGCAGCTCGGTGATCATCTCTCGCTGGGCGATACTATCTTCGACGACTAAAACTGTGCTCATAGTGGCTCGCAACGTTTCCCTGCCCTATCAGAAAGGGGAAGTAGTAATGGCAACCGGATCCTGGGACAAGACCAATGAGCTAGGAATCTCACTGGGACTACATCGGGTCGCAACTGATTAGGTTATAGCCAGGATGTCGCCTCGGTGACAAAAAAATCCTGTAATCCAGTCGGTGACCCAGATTTCCCATGATTTTCCCATCATCCAGTTAGCTGCCGACAGGAGGCCTAACCGATTCAGTTCTGAAGCGTTTGACAATCATTTGACAATGGGCAAACCCTTACTGGGAACCAATCCGTGGGGTGCATCGCAGGTCCACTCTAACAGGTTGTCGCCGGGACCGCCTGGCCTTCCAGGGAAATCGTAGGAAATGCCAAAGTCCAGGAATTGGCCCTCACTTCCCCACCGCTGGTTTAGCGCGATGACGGCGTGATGACGGCGCTGTGGCGGCGCTGTGATATGGCTGTGATGGCGCGATCGCGGCCTCTGGAAAAGTCCTCAAATCCCCTTCCGGCGGGGTTAGGGGAGCAATGCCCCCTCACGGCGGGCCGGGGTAGAAATCTTTTCCCGATGACCGGGCCCCACGTACCGTTCCACCAGGGCCCGGAGTTCATGTTTCTTAAAGGGTTTAGACAGATAGTCCGTTGCGCCGACGGTGCGGGCATGGACCCGATCTAAAAATCCATCCCGCCCCGTCAGCATAATGATGGGGGTTCGTCGGAAGGTGGTGGGCTGGCGCAGCATCGCACATAGCTCATAGCCGTCCAGTTCGGGCATGGTGATATCACAGAGGATCAGATCCGGGCGGGCGGTGAATAGACCCCCCAAGGCGGCGATCGGGTCGGGAAAGCCAATGGTGCGATAGCCCAAGGCTTGCAGGGTTTTTTCAATGGCTCGCCGGACCGTTTGACTGTCTTCCACGCAGGCAATGAGGGGCAGGGCATCTTGCCCCTGGGCCACGGCCTGTCGATCCAATTCAACGCGGGCCGCAGGGGGGTCAATCAACTGGATAATCCCTTGCTGGACATAGGGCAGAATGACCCGAGCCACCGTCGGAATATCTCGGTTACGGGTGCGGGCAATTTTGCGAATGGCGATATGGCCGGTGGCCCAGTCGCTGAGGGTCTGGAGGGTTTGCTCGGCGAGGCGCTCCTGGATTTCGTCCCGATCAATGAGAAGCGGGCATTGGTCGGGCGATCGAATGTGGGGATAAAACTGCTTCCAAAGTTGCACCTGTCGAACCACCTGGGAGGCGAGTTGGCCGGTGTCAAAGGTGGTGAGTTGGGGCGTGAGGGCGGGGCCCACTTCGAAGGAGAAGCTGCCAGAATGGAGCCCTAGCAAATCAAACAGGGTTTCTCGAATCATGCCGTCTAGGATGGTGCGTCCCTGGGCCGGATCCAGGCTATGGTTCTCCAGGAGCATCCACAGGGAGCGGTATTCGAGGTTGTCCGCTGTGGGGGACTCGGGAATGTCTAACTCATTGAGTGTGTCTTCTAGTTGATACCGCCCTAAATAGTCCTTGAGACGCTGGTTATTTTGCTCTGCGTTGGTGGCGTAGATGATGCGTCCATTCAGGAAAAAGACGAACCAGCATCGCCGCCGCTCCCAGGGGGATTGGTTTCCCCGCTGGCGGTCATAGGCAGACCCCATGGATTGATAGGTTTCGACGAACAATTCTCCGGTCCGTTGCCCCAGTTGAATAAGTTGGAGAATGCTGCGGATGTCGATTTCGTTGAGGTTGCCGTGCATGGTGGGTCTGACCGGGAAGGAAAACGGGGGCGGATGGATCGCTGGGGGCTCAGCGAAGCATTTTGGAATACTTTTTGACGGGCGGATGCGAACGGACCGATGCGATTAAATTGTAGCCTTTCCCCCAGTATGGGTGGGGTGGGGATTGGGGAGAATGGCAGGGGCAGTGGACTCAAAATGCGAAGGAGTCGTACGGGAGTAGTGATTGTTGCTAAAGTGTGTGGTATCCCATTGCTCGGGCAACAATTGGGGCAAATTGTTGGAAAAATAGGTTAGCTTGATCAAGGCATCGCACTTCATTGAATTCACCCCCTATCGGAGCGGTGAGTCGGTACCTGCCCCCAACTGCCTGCCGAGTTTCGGAATGGAGTGGTTGGGTCTCCTGAGCCGGTTTCGAGTGTCGCGGTATAGATGATGCTGCGTTAGCCAAGGGTGAGGCTGGTTATCTATCCTGACCAGCCATTCGGACGATCGCAATGATCACGAACGATTACTGAGTATTGACGCAAGAGGAAAGGGCAGCGTGCTGTATTTAGCAGAGGTCGTCCAGAAACGGGGCTTGATGGGTAGCAAGGGGGAGCTGAAGCTCTTGGCTTGCCAGAAGGGGGATCAATGGAATGGGGTGAATGAACCGGCGATCGCCACCGATGAGGCTGGCAATTATAAGGATGGCTCCCTGGTGTTGGTCGAGGTGGCGGGCAGTGGGGGCGATCGCCGCTGCCAGCGCATCCAAGAGGGGGCGCGGCAGATTGTGACGCTACTCCAGAGCTACTCCCGTCAGCAGGAGAAATCCAAGAGTAAAGAGGAAGAGATTCAACAGTGGATGGAGTCCCTGACCTTTCAAAGTCAGGAGCTGAACCGACGGGAAATGGAGATGGAATCCCGGCGGGAAGAATTGGAGCAAATTGAGCAGGAAATCAAAAATCTGGAGCGGCAGCGCCAGGAAGTGGGGCGGCTGAATCAGGAGATTGAGCATAAAAATCAGGAATTGAAGCAGGCCTGGGATCAACTCCGGGGTGAGCAGCAGCGGGTGAAGCAGGAGCGGGACCAGATTGAGCAAAGCCCTAGCATTGATCCCCAGCAGGCCCAGACCCTACAGACCCTAGTGCAGCAAGTGGCTGAAGGGGGCGGTGATGCGTCGTCCCTGCGTCCGGCGGTGGAGACCTGTTTACAGATTGCCGATACCCAGGGAGCGATCCTGATGGGGCGGTGGGACGCCGTGGAAGCGGAGAAGCAGAGTCTGGGGGAGATTCAAGATTGGGTTGAGACCGAGGTGCGCGCCTTGGGTGAGTCCCTCGATCAGTGGCGGGAGGATACGCTGGCGCTCGTGGGAGAACAGTGCGAGCTGAAGGCGAAGCGCACGTCTCTGCAGTTTATGGAGGGCAAGCGGGATAATTTGTCGGCCCGTATCCAGGGGCAGGAGCAGCTTCGAGCGACCTTGGAAGGGCTGGCTTCCGGTGAGGTTTCCGTGTCTGAGCGGGTCAATATTGCCGAGTTGGAGGGGATGGAGCTGGGGGCCCTGGAAGGGATGGTGAGCCAGCTCAAGCAGGATTTTGACAAGATGTCCCGGTTTGTGAGTGACCAGGAGGAGGAGCTGGGGTACCAACGCCAGACCATCGAAGAGGTTCAGGAGAAGATGCGTCAAGCGGGCGAGTTTGATCGCATTGCAATGGAGCCGGAGTTGGCCGATGAGAAGGAGCACTATGATCGCCTGAATGAATCATTGCTGGGCAGCCGCCGCAATTTAAACGAGCGGGAGGAGGTGTTTCATATCCATGAGAGCGTTCTGCGTAAGCGTCAGGGGTTGTCTCCTAAAAATGCTGACGGGGCGATCGATTTGACCCCGGTGATTGGCGGCGTCAATGAAACGGTGGAGAAGCTACAGACGGAACTTCAGTCCGTGGAGGAGACGATCGCGAAGTTGACCGGGGAAGTGGAGACCATCGAAGCCAATGTGACGGAGCGGAAATCGAGCCAGGATACCACTTGGCACGAGTTGCAGGGGCGGGCGGAACAACTGCATACCCAACAGGTCACCCTGGGGGAATTGCGCGGTAAGTTGGGTCTGACGGATGAGGTGCTTCAGCCGGTTCAGGAACAGTTGGACGGGGTGCGCGAGCATCTGCAGGCACTGTTAGGCAATTTGGAGGGGGCTGGCGGCCCATCCGAGGCGCAGCAAGGGGCGATCGCCCAGATTCAGTCCATCGTGGCGTCGCTGGCGCAGTAGACCATCACCGTATATTTCAGCTATCAGTGGTATCAGGATCGAGAAGTCCTTATCTCGATCCCGATACCGTTTAAGGGCTAAACCACATTTTCCGCGACGGGGAAGCGGTCCATGAGCGATCGCGCTCGGCTGGCGTTATCTTTGATGGTCTCGGGAATATGGGGCATATGTTTGAGCTGCGCCAATAAATCCAGCGTCCGCCGCAAAATTCGTACCACATCCCCGTCATCGAGACTGGTGCGCGCGCACAGATCGCCCCAATCGGCTCCGAGGGCCCATTGCTCCACAATGCCGATCAATTGAGGTTCCAGCCATGCCGGGATCATCACCTGTTGGCGGCGCTGGGTTTTCAAGACGCTCCGCCGAATGTCCTTCAACCCCTGCACCGTATTGAGCGATCGCTCCGTCGGATGGCAATCATTCCACGTATCCGGGCGGGGTTCTTCAATCAGGAGCGCTGCGCAGGCGGCCGCTAAGTGATGGGGATCTAAATCATCAAATTCCCCCGAGGTAATGGCTAACCCTAGCCAGAGTTCATTTTCACCGCGCAGGGTGGCGATCGACTCGCCCAACATCGTGGGCTTGTAATCCTCCAGACAATCAAACGCGGTCAAAATTTCAATCAGCGCCATAAACTCATCCCAATAAAGCTGGGTGCGCCGCCGCAATTCCCGCCGCTTTTGCGCTAAGAATTCCTCCATTTCATCCAGTCGTTTGATCCGCTTAAATAGCGTCTTGCGATTGCCCCACTGATGCACCGGATGCGCCTTCAAGAGCTGTTCCACTTCGCTCACCCGTTCCCCTTGGGCAATCACCTCCGGCGCATCCTCAATATCCGGCACCTCGGGAATTTGATCGGCGATCGCCCATAATTCCTCCGCCCCATCCAAATCACACCCGGGCTTCAGCTTCAAATCAAAAGGCACTTCCAAACCATCGACCGCTGAAACCCGAGGGAATTCCCCATGCAAACTCACCACATCCGCCAGCTTCACCACTCGCCAGACATTGTCATCAGTAAGACAGACCAAATGGGGGGAGTTGCCAGTGCCGGCAATTTTCAAGATCAACACCGCTGTCTCTGGGGGATCCCCCTTACCAAACCCCGTCAGCTTAAGCACTGTCCCCGCTACCGCAAACTGCAATGCCGCCGACAAATGCTTCCCACGCACCACCGCTGCCTGATCCCGCAAAGTTTTGAGTAAGCGTCGCTCCGCCTTCAGCCGCTGATTCAGTTTTTCGTATCCGGCCAAATCATCCAGATCCACATCCTCCAACTGGGCATGGAGCTGGAGAATCTCCGCATCTAACGCCTCCACCTCTTCCTGGTCCGGTCCCAGGCTCAAGGTCGATAAGTATTGCCCAAAACTACGCTCCACCAAGGTTCGCGCTTCGTCGATGGTGTGGGTTTGCAGCAAGTTCAACACCATCCCATAGGTCGGCGTAAATTGGCTCACCAACGGATCCGGTTCCGATGTAGCCAAATGTCCCGCTTCCTTCGCCCCCTCAAAGGGTGTTTGCAAGGTCACCACATGGCCCTGGGTGTCCATACCCCGCCGCCCGGCCCGACCCGACATTTGCAAAAACTCTGAGGCGTGCAGCAATCGATGGCCCCGATCCGTCCGCTTGGACAGGGTTGAGATAACGGTCGTCCTCGCCGGCATATTGATCCCCGCCGCCAGGGTTTCCGTCGCAAACACAACCTTAATCAGACCCGCTTGGAAGAGTTCCTCGACCAAGGTTTTCCAGGCGGGCAAAATGCCGGCATGGTGGGCGGCGATGCCCCGATAGAGGGCGTCTAATTGACCATCGCGAACGCCGTCGGGGTTGGTCTCCAGGAATGCGTCAATGTGCCGCTTCAGTAGGGCTGCTTCGGCGTCGCTCACTAGACGGATGGCCCCCACAGCATTCACCGCGCGATCGCACCCTCGGCGGCTGAAGATGAAATAGATGGCGGGCAACATATTCCGCTCCGCCAATTTGGAGAGGACAAATCCAATTTCTGGGGTTTCCGCCCGCAGGTCGCGACGCACTTGCCCCGGGGGTTTACGACGCTTTTTCTGTTGGGTTTTGAACTGGGGATGGAGCGCCGTTTTCGCGTCGTTCAACAGGGGAAACATGCCCTTATAGTTCGCGAAACTAAAGGACAGGGGCACCGGGCGATAGTTGGAATAAATCAGCTCCGTCGGTCCATGAACCTTATCAATCCAATCTGTAAGCTGCCCGCCATTGGCCACCGTCGCCGACAGCCCCACCAACTGCACCTCCGTGGGGCAATAAATCACCGATTCCTCCCACACCGTCCCCCGCTGGGCATCGTTCATGTAATGGCACTCATCCAGCACCACCGCTTCCAAATCCTGGCATGAGGTCCCCGTTTGTCCGATGGGGGTGCCGTAAAGCATATTGCGGAAAATTTCCGTCGTCATCACCAGGATGGGCGCATCCCGATTGACGGACATATCCCCCGTCAGCAAGCCCACCTGATTCTCCCCAAACTGCTCCCGAAAATCCCGCAGTTTTTGGTTCGATAGCGCCTTCAATGGCGTCGTATAAAAGACCCGCTTACCATGGCTGAGGGCGCGATAAATGGCATATTCCCCCACCAAGGTTTTCCCCGAACCCGTCGGCGCACACACCACCACTGACTTATCCGCATTAAGCGCCGCGATCGCCCGTTCCTGAAATTCATCCAACTGGAATGGGAAAATATCCTTGGGATCAGGTCCCTGAAAGGCACCGGAAGAATCGTTCGAATGGGGAGAAACAGTCACGCGGTGGGCCTGGGGAACGAATAGGAAGCAAAGAGATATCGATCTTACTTATGATAAGCGTTGGATAAGCATTGACAAAGCATTGACAGAGCGAACCGATCCAGGACATAGAAGGGAATGTAGACAGGAGACAGCATCACTATGGGCAAGGCTGGATTCGGAACTGTATCCCACCATCACCACACCCTCCCAAGCCGGTCTTTCGATTTATTTTGTCCCCGCCGATCGCCCCTCCATCGCTGGGAAACCCGTTGCAAAATAGCGGGGTTGGCAGGATTAATGATCGCGATCGCCGTGGTGGACCAATGGGAATTGACCCCGCTGATTTTGGGGTTTGCCCTGGGGTTATATGCCATGGCGCGACTGCCCTGGCGGCAGTGGCGCGATCGCCTGAGCTATCCCACGGGTTTTATTTTGCTGATGGTCGTGCTGTTGCCCTTAACGGCCGGGCGGACCCTCACCGGCTGGCAGGTGGGTCCCTGGGGGATTTATTGGGAAGGTTTGGAGCTGGCGATCATTATCTTTGCCCGCTTTTTAAGCCTATTTACGGTGGCATTGGTCCTGCTGGGCAGTACGCCGCTTTTGACCCTGGTGCGATCGCTGCGGGCCATGGGACTATCGCCGGTGCTGGTGGACTTATTTTTGCTGACCTACCGCTATCTCAACGACATCCAGAACAACTGGCAGCGGATGATGATTTCGGCGCGGCTCCGGGGTTTTGAGTGGAACTGGACCCGCCGTCGCCATTGGGCCACCTTGGTGCAGCTCCTGGGATCCCTACTCGTGCGCAGCGACCAGCAGGCCCAGCGGGTCCACCAAGCTATGATTTTGCGCGGCTATGGCCAGGGGCAGGGGGGCGATCGCCGTCAAATGATGGCCAAAATCACCCGGCGAGACTGGCTTAAACTGGCGCTCCTGTGGGCATTGAGTCTGGGGTTGATTGCCCTGAATATTGCTCTGAATGTTGCCCCGAACTTTGCTCCAGGGTTTGCCCCATAACAGGCAGCCCGCTAATGGTTTTGCCGTACACTTCGCAGCTATTGTTATCAGTTTCGTGTAACTCGATTTTGTAAAGGGTGGCCCCCAGCTTTTTGATGGGATCCTCCAGGCGATCGCGAATATAAAGGGCAATATTTTCCGCCGTCGGCACCACCTCAGAAAAACGGGGAATATCAGTGTTCAAGAATCGGTGATCCAGTTCTTCAACAATGTCGTCTTCAATCAACTTTTGAACGGTTTTCAAATCCACAACCATGCCGCTCTGGGGATGAATTTTCCCCTGGATGGTCACCGCCAATTTGTAATTGTGACCGTGACCGCTAGGACGGGCACATTTCCCATAAATTTCGCTATTTTGAGTCAGGGTCAGCCGCCGTAGACCCAGCCGATGGGCGGCGCTGAAATGGGTGCGAATTGTAAGCCGTGCGTCCATGGCATCACCGTAATAATCTGCTCGAACGTCATCCTGGGGAGAAACCCCGACCGCAACAATATTGAGATGGGGTTTTAATCGATGCCAAATACAATGGGCAATCCATTCCGGCGTCGGCAACGTATGGGAAAACTCGTCCCAAACGCTATTCAAAGCACTGCCATCCAATGGTGCCAACACATAGCGCCTCAGCGATCGCTTCACTTGGGTGGATAAATTCGCCACCATGCCATACTCATCCACCGGTCCCGCAATGGTGACCCACAGCCAAAAGGTGGCCCCCGGCGATCGCGCATGTTTGCCAAAGCGCTCCTCATTAGCCGCTTGGCTTAAGCCCGGCAGACGGTAATAGTAACTCGCCGAAAACGACGCCCGGCGCGTAATGGTGCAAACCATAGTGTCGTGTGTAATGGCGGCAATGGCAGTCGTGATAGCGAATAGGGGCGGATAGGTTAGGGCGACACCGGCGTCGGAAACAGAAGCGATCGCAGTAAATCCAAGGCCACTTTCAAATCATCATTCACTAAAGTGATGTCAAATTCGCTAGCGGCTTCCACTTCTACTTTAGCCCGTTCCAAGCGCCGATTCATCGCCTCATCACTATCTTGCCCCCGCGATCGCAACCGCCGCTCCAGCTCCGCCATCGACGGCGGCAACACAAAAATCCGTAGGGCATCCGGAAACACCTTCGCCACCTGCCGCGCCCCTTCCAGCTCAATTTCCAACAAAATCCGCTCGCCCTTCGCAATCCGCTCCTCAATGGGCTTCAGGGGCGTCCCATAATAATTCCCGGCAAACTCCGCCCATTCCAACAGCTCGTCATTCTCAATGGCCGCCTCAAACTGGTCCCGGCTGAAGAAATAGTAATGGACCCCATCCACCTCCTTTTCCCGGGGCGATCGCGTGGTGGCCGACACGGACAGGAAGAGCTGGTCGCCATACTCCTTCAACAGCGATCGCACCAGGGTTCCCTTGCCCACGCCGCTGGGGCCGGTCAGAACAATTAACTGCCCTGTCTTCGATTCTGCGGCGGGCTGCGGCTGCTCCATCGTTATCCTTTTTGCGCTAAAGGGCGCTGACTTACGCTGATACGGTCCACATATCTTGGCCGATTCTGAACCGGTTAGCAATGGTAATTTCACGGTCAGTGGCGGCCCAGGGTATCGAGATCAATGGTGAAAAGATCGTTCCGCTTCCTGATCAGGGGACAATAGAGAAAAGACTGCAATACGAATGAATATTAATGGGTCTCTATGGCAAATTCAGATGGCAATCAACCCAGCGACAAAGACCAGTTTATAAATCCCCAGAGTCGCTATTACGGAAAATTTACCCCTACCAATTTGGCATTTAATGCCAATCTCCAAGAGTTTGCCCAAAGGGTCAGTTATATCTGCGCCCTAGAGACCGGTGGCAAGATGAGCCCCGAGGAGGCCTATCAAAATGTGAAAAAAGCTTGGAAAGAATTGAAGAGTAGTAAGAAGGGGTTAGGAATCGGTAAAGACACGCCCCCGACTGAGGATTAATGGGGCGTTGTGGAGAACGGGGTGTGGGGCGCTGTTAGGTTGGCTATTGGATTGGCTGTTAGATCGCTTATCTCACCCAACAGACCGGAAATCTCCCCGACGCAGTGGGCTTAGGGGGCACGCACTGCCTAATCTGGAGACAGCTCGATATCAATACAATGGGTACCAACACAACATTGATTGAGTTGCAAGTTATCGCCCAGTTAATCTTGTATTAAGGTAGGGAATACTCAGTACTTTCCCGCCCGAAGGCGATCGCAATGTTATGCAGGTCAAAGTTTCGTTGTCTGTGCGGCAGATTCTCGTCGCATTAGTCATTTCGGTTCTCTTTCTGACCCTTGCGGGCACAGCGGTGCAGATAGGCAAGTATGTCTTTGACTATCGAGAAGGGTGGACACGCTTTTTTAACTTGGATCGCGAGTACAATTTGCCGTCGCTGTTCTCGTCGCTGTTGTTGTTGGGCTGCTCTATCCTATTGCGATCGCGGGAAGGGCGAGGTCGGGAATTGGGAGAACGTGAGGCCGATTCTTGGCGATTGCTCGGCAATATTTTTGCGCTTTTGGCGGCCGATGAATTATTGGGGCTGCACGAGATTCTAATTATTCCCGACTTGGCGAAATGGTTGGGATTACCAGGCTTTTTGCGGCCGCTGTGGGTGATCCCGGGGACCATGGCGGTGATTTGGGCGGCCTGGAAATTTACGCCATTTTGGCGGCAGCTATCGACTCAACTCCGGCGGCGATCGCTCATTGCGATGGTGGTTTATGTGGGGGGAGCGTTGCTGATGGAAATGGCAGGCGGGGCGTACTCAGACCTTGAGGGGCAACAGAATTTGGTCTATGCCTTGATGACAGTGGTGGAAGAAGTCCTAGAGATGGGCGGCGTTATTTTGCTATTGCGGGCGCTTCTGCTGGAGTTGCGCCCCTGGTCCGGTGTATTTTCCCTAGAGGCGGTGGTCAGTGGCCGTCCACGGAAACTATAAACCGGCGGAAACACCGGCGGAAACTATGAACCGATCAAACATTCCCTCCCTGAGCCATCCTGTTGTTGGGGCGATGGGCTGGGGGGTGGTGGGGCTGTTGATTCGGCTATGGAATTTGGGTGGTAAGCCCCCCTCCAGCATTGAAATTTCATCCATTGGCTTCGGGCTGGGACAGGGGTTTGCTGACTTACCCTTGGATCGCCTGATTTCTCCGTTCGATTTATTGATGCCGTTGCAGGTGTCGCCGACGTTGGGGATCGCCGATGTCATCGCCCGCCTCAGTGAACAAAGTAATCATCCGCCCCTCTTTTTTGCGTTGATGCACGTGTGGTTGAAGGGGGTTACGCCGGCAGGCACGGTCGTGGATCTATCCCTAGCCCGGCTTTTGAGCGTGCTGATCGGGGCACTAACCATTCCCCTAGGATTTTGGATTGCCTATCGGTTAGGGCGATCGCTAATCTCCCCCGATCACTCCTCCGAATTATCCCCAAGGGCTCGACACCGCCAACGGCTATGGTTTGCCCATGGGGTCGCGGCGCTATTTGCGGTTTCCCCCTATGGCAGCGCGATCGCCCAGGAAGCCCGTCACTATACCCTGGCCGTGCTGTGGGCGCTGGTCACTTGGACGGCGACCTTAATCGCTGCACAACGGCTAAAACGGGGGCGATCGCCGGGCTTAGGGCTCGGCATAATTTGGATCTTGGGCAATCATTTAGCCCTGGCTACCCACTATTTATCTCTGTTGGGCATTGTGGCCCAAGGACTGGCGATCGCCGCCTTTGCGATCGTCGAAGGGCGGGCCAAGGGATGGCGATCGCTGACCCGTCCTGCGTGGCGTTTTATGGGGTTGATCGCGTTGGTACAGGGGCTCACCCTAGCCCTGTGGTTGCCGGCCATTACTGGACTCTCTAGCAACGAACTCACCACTTGGATTCAGGACGATTTGCGGTGGGATGAGCTGTTGTTAGTTCCCCTACGGCTGCTGCTGTGGATTGTGACCATGGGATTTCTGGTGCCGTTGGAAGGGCAGCCGATCGCCGTCATTATTCCCAGTGCGGTGGTGTTGATATTGCTGTTGGGCATTACCGTCCAGAATCTGGCGCCGATCTGGTTCAGAGGACTACGCTACCGCTCTGGAGAGTGGGCTCTATGGGGACCCTTAGCAATCGGCGCGATCGCCCCGCCCCTGATGATGATTGTCTTAGCCCAGACCGGTCGAGGGGATTTAAGTTTGGCACCCCGCTATCAGTTCGTTCATTTTGTCCCCGTGGTTTTGACCCTGGGATTGCTGTTGGGGCGCTTAGGGGGACAGGGAATACCGGCGGCGATCGCCCGATGGAAAGTCTCGGGACGGCGGTTGGTCGTGCTGCTGCTGTTGGCGAGCGCATTGGGATCCTTCTGGGTTGTTTCGGGGGCTGGTTTCCAGAAGTCCCGCCAACTCGACCGTCTATGGGATGGCATTGATATCGCCTCAGCCTCCCGCCCGATTTTGGTGGTGACCGAGATTGAAACCTACTCCGAAATCCGAGGGACCGTGGCGATCGCCTATGAATGGCAACGGCGTTTGGTAGACCGCAGGGCTAACCCGTTTGCTCAGCCTATTCAGCCCCCTCAATTTTTGATGCTCCAAAAAGCAAGTAATCGCGACGGCGGCGAGCCCCCCCTCGCCCAAGCCATGGCGCATTTTCCAAAGTCTGACGATCCATCACCGGATGTATTTCCCTTAGACCTATGGGCGATTGATTTCTCCCCTGAGCTGAATCTCGAGAAGCGAGGATGTGCCAAGCAAGACGTCCCCCGACGCTTACGCAGAACCACCGGCTATCGTCTCCGCCATTACCGCTGCTCGAACTCCCCCGCTTCCGTCCTACCCTAATTCCCCTTACAAAGGCGACTGAAGAGCGCTTCGTAGGCATTCAGAGCACTCTCAAAACTATAGGTTTTTTCCGCATAGGCGCGACCATGGTGTCCCAGGGTTTCCGTGCGATCGCGATCGCCGGCCAAGGTCAACACCGCCTCCAACAAAGCCGATGGAGATTCCGGCTCAACGACCAACCCCCCTTCACTGGAACGCACCGCCCGCGCCGCCGTCCCAGTCCCGGGAACCGAGGCAATAATCGCCCGCCCGCTGGCCAGGAGAACCTGGGTTTTAGACGGCATATTGAAGGCAACCACATTGGCCTTTTGCACGATCAGCCCCACATCCGCAGCCGCCAACATTTCCGGTAAGCGCTCCCGGGGTTGGAAGGGCAACAGCAGGACGTAGTCTAAAACATTGCGATCGCGACAATAATCCTCCAATTTTTTGAGTGCCTTCTCCTCGCCCACAATCACAAACTTGATTTGATGCTGACCCTGAATCTCCGCCGCATCGGGACGACTTTTGAGTAGGGCCGCCGCATTCACCACCGTCTCCAGCCCCTGGGTCAGGGCAATATTCCCCGAATACATCACCACAAAATTATTCTGCAACCCATGCTCCTCCCGAAACCCATTGTTCTTAGGCATGGGATGGATAAAGTTGGTATTGACCCAATTGGGGATCAGAGAAATCTTCGGTTCTGGGACTTTCTTACCCACCAAATTATCGACAAATCCTTCCGCAATCACGCTGACATGGGTCGACCGACGATAGGCAAAATTTTCCAGCCCTTCAAAAATTTTGATGGCTTTTTGATTGGTAATTAACCCCGTATGAACCGCCGCTTCCGGCAAAATATCTTGCAAATTCAGCACCACCGGACAGCCCTTTAACAGTCCCAATAGCCAAGCCGGCACTGAAACAGGCAAGGGCGGCGACGTAAATAAAATCAAATCCGGTCGCCCGCCGAACAGCGATCGCACAAAACTGGTCACCACAAAACTGCCATCCAACGCCATCCGGGTCAGCAGCCCCGGTTTCGGGCGAATCCACACATAGCAGCGATCAATATGAACCCCGTTGCGCTCCTCGGAGATATACGCCTTGCCCCGATAGCCCTCATAAATCCGCCGCTCTGGATAATTAGGCATCCCAGTCAAAACCCGCACCTTATGCCCCCGGGCCGCCAACCCCTCCGCCAACTCCGTCATCAGGGGCGCAATGCCAATGGGTTCAGGGTGATAATTGTAGGAATAAATCAGAATTTTCATACTTTAGTTTTGGCACAGAGGCTGCTGCGGATCGGACGACCCTCCAGAACTTTAATCCAAGACCGCAGCGCTGGCATCAGGGCGATCGCCCGGAGCAGTATGACCAGTATGATGAATGCCAGTCGAGGTTTATCGGGCCCCCCATTCCCCGCCCCCGCTGCAATGTTTACCTAGTACCTACGCAGCCTACGCAATACCTACCCGTTCTTTTTTTGCTACCCATGGCTTCCCGTGCTGCTTCGCCCGATGTCCGTAATGATGAAATCTACCGATTACGGGAACTCATGCCCGCATCCGGTCGTATGGTGATCAAAATCGTGGATCAACCCAATGCCGCCCAAACCATTGCCAGCGACTTCCCCTATCCCTGGCAAAAGAGCCGCCCCATCACCATCAACTTCGGCCGCTGGCAGAAACTATCGCGATCGCAGCGAGATTTATTATTTCTGCGGGAAGTGTGCTGGCTGACGGGGATGCGTTGGTTTGAGCCCCAATGGCAACAGGGGGTGATTTTATTGGGAGCCGTCATTACCGCCTTTGAATTTGCCCAGGGGGATGGGGTGGGAGCGATCGCGGCCGGTGCCTTAGCGGGCAGTGCCGGCTGGCAACTATGGAACCAAAAACGCAGTCCCGAACGGGAAGCGGAAGCCGATCGAGCCGCGATCGCCATTGCAGAACGGCGAGGCTATGACGGTATCGCCGCCGCCAAAGGATTATTGACCGGCATCGAAGCGATCGCCCAATTCGATAACAACGGCGGCTTAAGTTTTACGGAACAGGTCCGCTGCCAAACCCTGCGGGGTATGGTCCGCCCCGTGGGCTCTGTTGATCGCCGCGATCGTCGCGATCGCCCCTCGGATGCCCCCTAAGACCATGGCTGACTACGCACGACCCATAGGACTTCTCAGCAGGATTAGCCTAATCGGCATCATCACCCTGCTAAGCGCCTGCACCGGCACCCCCGCCCCCAAACCGCAAGCGTCACCGCCCCCCATTCCAGAGACCCTCCCCAGTCCTGCGAACTCTCCCGATAGTGATGCTAGTGATGCCGACGCCCTTCCGACACCGGACGCGAGTTTAGCCCCCGCCATGATTCCCGAGGGCTGGGTTGCCTATGCTGCCCCGGATGATAGTTTTGCGATCGCCTTTCCCGACGATCCCGAGGTCCAAACCATCCCCAACATCAGCGCCAAATACGACGGCGGCTCCCAGTTTTACTACGCCCGGGCCGACTATCCCGATCCCCCCCCCAATAATCCTTCCCAGCAAGATGTGCGCGACTACCTAGAGCTGGTAATGCCGGGTTTAGCGCGAGCCTTTGGCGGCGACCTCATTGATTATTGGGAAGGGTTACGTTTGGGGGGCCATGAAGGACGGCGGATGGTGTTTAAAAATAAGCGAGGGATCCAGTTTGAAACCCGCTTCTTTTTTGATGCCACCCAAGGACGTTTATTCGTAGCAACTTTCGGATTGACGGATGATAATATTGCCGTCCCCGATGCCCAGAAATTTTTTGAATCATTCCGCATTAGCCAGCAGCCGTAATCGGTGCTTCTCCCGTTATGCGTGATGTTCAACGCGGTATTTAATCTGGACAGCCCCAAATTTATACTGCTTGGTATCAAGACAGGATAATTTCACGTCAGAGCCCTGTGAACCGAAGAGCGGAATGCCTGAACCAAGCAAGATCGGTATAAAAGCGATAGTAATTTCATCCACAAGCTTTGCAGCAAAAAATCGTTGAATCGTGTTGCCACCATCCACATAAATATGTTTCACACCGTCACGTTCCAGGCGATCACATAACTCTGGCGGCGATTCCGATGAATGGGTAACGGTCTTAGGAATCCTCTCTGGGAATTCTATGGGTCTGCGACTCATCACAGTAACTGGAGTACTTCCGTAGGGCCATTCTCCAAAGGAAAGCACCTTTTCGTACGTCTTTCGCCCCATGACCAACCTATCAACAGTGGCCATAAAAGCTGCGAATCCACAGTCTTCCCCCTCAGGGGCGTTCGCGTTTGCATCATCAAGCCAGTCAATATCACCGTTTTCGCGAGCGATGTAGCCATCAAGGCTAGTGGCAATAAAAACAGATACTTTTAAGGGCATTTCTCACTAATTACTGATGGATTTATCTCAGGTTGGCGATCGCTAGGAACGGTTTGGATTGGCCAAGTTTCGGAAGCGGGTGTATTGGGGTTCAAATAACATTTTGACAACGCCAGTAGGGCCGTTCCGATGCTTTGTAATAATGATTTCTGCGATGCCGCGATCGGGGGTGTCAGGGTTGTAATATTCATCCCGATAGAGCATTAATACGAGGTCCGCATCCTGCTCAATGGAGCCTGATTCCCGCAAGTCGGACATCATCGGGCGCTTATTGGTCCGCGATTCCACCCCCCGGCTGAGCTGGGATAGTGCCAACACCGGTACGCTGAGTTCGCGGGCAAGACCTTTGAGCGATCGCGTAATTTTCGAGAGTTCTTGCACCCGGTTATCACCGCCGGTTTCCATCAACTGCAAATAGTCGATAACGACCATCCCTAGCCCACCATGTTCAGCCTGGAGTCGCCGTACTTTGGATCGCATTTCATTTAGGGCAATATCGGCGGTGTCATCAATAAATAGCTTCATATCGCTGAGGGTGCTGATGGCATTGCCCAACGTCAGCCACTCATGCTGTCCAATCCGCCCTGATCGCAACCGTCCACTTTCAATCTGCGCCTCGCTGGACAGGATGCGGTAGACCAACTGCTCCTTGGACATCTCCAGGCTATAGATGGCGACCGGAAGTTTATGGATTGCCGTAATGCTGCGGGCAATATTCAGCACAAAACTGGTTTTTCCCATTGCCGGCCGCCCCGCCACAATGATCAGGTCAGACCGCTGAAATCCCTGGGTCATGGCGTCCAGATCATAAAATCCGCAGCTCAACCCCGGTACCGTCTCCCCCATACTGCGGCTCTCAATTTCTGAGAACGTATTGGTCAAGACGTCGGACATTTGGGTTAAATCATTCTTCGCCTTGGACTGGGTGATATTGAACAGCCGTTGTTCCGATTGATCCAACACCTTGGGCAGGTCCGCACTGCCGTCATAGGCGAACTGGGTAATATCGGTACCCACCTGGATCAGTTGCCGCCGCACATATTTATCGGCCACCAGCATGGCGTAGCGGTCGATATTGACGGCGCTAACGGTGCGATCGACCAGCTGGGTGAGTTTGACTGCACCGCCGGCCTTTTCCAATACTTTGTTATCGGTTAGCCAACTGCTGACGCTGACCAAATCGGTGGGATTGCCATGGTTATGGAGGGAGACCATGGCCTTAAAAATGATTTGGTGAGCGCTGAGGTAAAACGCATCTGCCGTCAGGATATCCGCCACCCGTCCCATGGCTTCCGGGTCCAGCAGAATGCCCCCTAAGATAGACTCTTCTGCATCAATATTCTGGGGGGGGAGGCGATCGCCGTAGGTTTCAAAATTTAAGGCTTGGACCATCGAACATTCCCCTCAAAAACCTAATTTTGCTGACTGGGCTGACTGGTTTTGACCCTTCTCCTGTCAGCGTAGCGACCCCCGACTTCAAAGGTACCCCTAGCACTGAAAAAGCGCTGGATTTGTGGCGAATTTGTATCGCTCCCAAATCCAACGCTTTTTGATGCTTGACGGCTATTTCTGGCGGAGCATCAAAGCGCCCCTACCGGAACTATCCGGCGCAGAACCCTAGTCAGGGACCACTTCGAAGTTAACAGTGGCGGTGACTTCAGCATGCAGCTTCAGGGTGGCTTCGTACTTGCCCAACTTGCTGATTTCGGGCACGTCGATATCGGCGCGATCGACTTCAACGCCCGCGAATTCCTTCAGCACGTCTGCCAACTCACGGTTGGTCACGGTACCGAAGATGGCATCATCCTCACCCACGGGCTTGGCCACACGCAGCAGACCAATGGTGGCCAATGCAGTCTTGGTGGATTCCGCTTGGTTGCGCTCTTCAATCTTCCGCTGACGCTCGTCTTCGCGACGGCGCTCCACCTGCTTCAAAACGCCGGGGGTAACGGGGATCGCCATCCCTTGGGGCAGCAGATAGTTACGGGCATAGCCAGGAGCGACTTCGACGAGGTCGCCATTCTTACCCAATTTGTAAATGTCCTGTCGGAGAACCAGTTTTACTCGCTTAGCCATGTCTACGGTGGTTACGTGTGTCCTATGAAAGTTGGGTGCCAAAGTTGGGTGCCAGTGTTCACCACAGTGCTCAGCAGCCGGTGCCGGCAATAGCGCCAGGGACGGCACCGGGAAAACCCCTTGGGAGGCACTGGGCCTTGAACACTTGACCTAAAACGGTGCGATCGCGGTGGGGAGTCTGCACAAATTTTAAGTTTCGGCTCTCCAGTATCCCACACGGATGAAAGTTTGGTGGAGATTTTTGAATAGAAAACGGCCTAATGTCCCAATACTTACCCCCGTAACGGAATTCCCCTACAAATTTCCCTAAAGCAGCACTAAGTTATCCCGATGAATCACTGTGCTGGGGACGGTATTACCCAGGATTTTGCTGACATCCTGCGATCGCCGCCCCAGAATTTTTTGCAAATCCCCATGGCCGAAATTCACCAGCCCTTGAGCCACCGGCTGCCCCTGGCGATCGCACAGCAAGACCGCATCCTCCGCCTGAAATTCCCCCTCAAGCTCCGTGATCCCCGCCGCCAAAAGGGATTTCCCACTGTCACAGATCGCCTTGACCGCCCCCGGATCCAAATACAACCGCCCCACCGGGATCAACCCATGGGCAATCCATTGTTTTCGCGCCCGATTCGGCTGCGCCTGGGGTAAAAACTGGGTGCCAATATCCTCCCCATCGATAATTCTCAATACATTGGCGGGGGTCCTACCGTTGGTAATCACCGTGCAAACTCCGGCGCTGGTGGCAATTTTCGCCGCCGTAATTTTCGTCACCATGCCCCCCGTCCCCCATTGGGAGCCGCGATCGCCCGTATCGACGCCCATGGCCCCAAACTCCGCCATATCCGGCACCACCGTGATCGGCTGCGCATCGGGATTTTGCCGGGGATCCGCCGAATATAACCGGTCCACATCCGTCAGCAAAAATAACCATTCCGCCTCGACGACACTGGCCACCAACGCCGACAACGTATCGTTATCGCCAAACTTGAGTTCGTCCACCGCCACCGTGTCGTTTTCATTGACGATCGGCACCACCCCCAGCCGCAATAACGCCTGAAAGGCGCTGTAAATATTCACATAGCGACTGCGCTGGGTCAGATCCTCCCGCGTCAGCAACACCTGGGCGATCGGTTGTTCCGCCGTCGTAAAAAAATCATCGTAAATGCGCATCAATCGCCCTTGACCGACAGCGGCGATCGCCTGCTTCTGGGCCATCTCCGTCGGTCGTTCCGCCAGCCCCAATCGACAACAGCCCACCCCAACGGCCCCCGACGACACCAACACCACCGGATAACCGCGATCGCGCAATGCCGTGAGGGTTTCTACGAGTGCCCCAATGGTCGCCAACGCCAACCGCCCCGTTTCCGGCTGGGTCAAGCTCGACGTACCGATTTTGATAACGACGGGGCGCAGGGAACTCATGGGACCAAATCTAACCAAGGGCTATCAGCAATGACCCATCCTAAACGGGCAAGGCAAACCCCATCGCCGTCTTCACCCGATTCAACGTGCCTTGGGCCACTGCATTCGCCTTGTCCTGGCCATCCTTGAGAACGCCGTCCAAATAGCCCGGGTCAGTCATAATTTCCTGATGCTTCTGCTGGATGGGCTCCAGCGCCGCCACCACCGTATCGGTCAAGAGGGGTTTGAATTGTCCCCAACCCATATCGGCACATTCCGCCGCCACAGCCTCTTTCGTTTGATTCGACAACACCTGATAGAGCCCCAGCAAGTTATTACACTCCGGTCGCTCAGGATTATCAAACTCCAGCCCGCGCACCGGGTCAGTCTTGCAGCGCTTGATTTTCTTCTTGATCACATCCGGCGAATCCAAAATCGCAATCCGACTCATTTCCGACGGATCAGATTTAGACATCTTACTGGTGCCATCCGTAAGACTCATCACCCGAGCCCCCGCCTTACGAATGACCGGATCCGGCGCCTTCAACACCGGCTTCTCCTCCGATCCAAATTGATGATTCACCCGCAAAGCAATATCTCGGGTGAGTTCCAAATGCTGCTTCTGATCCTCCCCCACGGGCACCCGGTCGGCGTCATACAGCAAAATATCCGCCGCCATCAACACCGGATAATCCAACAACCCAACCCCAACATTTTCCCCTTGCTTCACCGCCTTTTCCTTGAATTGGATCATGCGCTCCAGCCAATTTAGGGGCGTCACGCAATTCAGTAGCCACGTCAATTCCGCATGGGCACTGACATGGGACTGGACAAAAATCGTAGAACAGGACAAATCAATCCCACAGGCTAGATAAAGCGCCGCAATGGACCGCGTATTGTCCGCCAGCACCTTGGGATCGTGGGGCACGGTGATGGCATGGAGATCCACCACACAGAAGAAATTATCCGACCCCTGCTGATCGGTCACCCAGTTTCGAATAGCGCCCAAATAATTCCCGAGATGAAGATTACCGGTCGGCTGAACGCCGGAGAGTACGCGTGGTGTGCCCATGGTTGCAGCTTGGGAATGTCAGTTTTGGTTAGGTGTAGTGTAGGACAGTGTAGCGGCACAAGGCGCAAGCGACTCAAGGGCCGTTAATTCAAGCGTGATTCAAGGGCTATTTGAGCGATCGCCCCAGTTGAATAACCAGTGAAATAACCAATGGAATAACCAGTGCAATAACCTTTTCTAACTTTTCTGATTTCAACGCTGTGGTTATATTATCTGGTGCACTGTCTGGTGTACGGTCTGGTGCAACATCGCAAGGTGTCAGACATATTTTTAAATTGTTCTTTAGCTAAATGGAGTGAGGAAGTATGACGTTAAGTGTTCCTACGCCAGTTTTTCCGGCTGTTGAAGGTTTAGATGAATTGATGGACAGCGTACGGCAGTCGTTGGAAGCGGCTAGCGGTTCTGTCGATGATGACAATGGGCTGGCCGAGTTTGAAGCCGTGCGTCAACAGATTGCCAGCGATCGCCCGGAAGTGGCGGCACTATTGACCCTGCTCTGGCAAGAGGCCGTGAGCGCCCGCCGCTCCTGTAACTTCTGGCGGGAAGTGTCCGATGTGGAAAAAGAATTAGCCGCCCGCATCGCTGAAAATACCCATCGGCAGGCATAGCTTGTCTAGGGCATTTCATATCTAGGGCATAGGGCGGGCAAGTTAGTCCGGGCAAGTTAGTCCGGGCAAGTTAGTCCGGGCAAGTTAGGACCGCCCTTGGGGATCAAGCGCATCCCGCAGACCATCCCCCATGAAATTAATACTCAGCACCGTGAGGAAAATCGCCAGCCCGGGAAAAATTGCGGCATGGGGCGACACTTCCAAAAAATCCTGAGCATCGTAGAGCATTCGCCCCCAGGTCGGCACATCCGGCGGAAACCCTAAGCCCAGAAAATTTAGGGTCGATTCCGTCAAAATTGCCGTTCCCACCGATAGCGTCGCCGCCACGATCGCCGGACCAATGGCATTGGGCAAAATATGCCGCCAGATCAGCCGCATCGGGGCCGCCCCCAGGGAATAGGCCGCCGTCACAAAATCGCGATCACGCAAACTTAAAAAGTTGGCTCGAATCAACCGCGCCACGGCCATCCAATTGAGCCCGCCGATGGTCAACACCACCAAAATAAAAATCCCCGCCTCAGGACCGGCCAGCGATCGCAAACTATCCCGAAATAAATAAACCACCAGCAACAACAGCGGCAACTGGGGCAGCGCCAAAAATAAATCCGTCAGCCGCATCAGCACCCCGTCCACCCAACCGCCATAAAACCCGGCGATCGCCCCCACCGTCGTGCCAAATCCCGTCGCCACCGCCATCGCCGCCAACCCCACCGTCAGGGAGACGCGCCCCCCCTGCAACACCCGCGCCAATAAATCTTGACCGCGATCGTTCGTCCCAAACGGATGAGCCACACTCGGCGGCAAATTCGCCAATCCATAATCAATCTCCGTCGCCGACGCCCCGTATACCAGGGGACCGATCAGCGCCGCCAGGACAATCAGCCCAAACACGATCGCCCCCACCACCGCCAGGCGATCGCCCCGAAATCGATACCAAGCATCCAGCCAGGGATTCGAGGGAGTAAGGTACGCTAAGTCTTTGTTAACGGTGCTGTTGACGGCGTTGATGGCGTTGGCGGTATCTTTCTCCATTCCATCAACTCCGCCCTGACCGACGGTATTTCCCTGCTGCTGACCCATCCTAATTATCCATGAGTGATCCCATCTCCCCTGAGACGATAGCCCACAATCTACGGGGCCTAAGCCTGTATCTCGTCGGCATGATGGGGGTCGGTAAAAGTACCGTTGGCCGGGCGATCGCCCAGTCCCTAAAGTACCGCTTTTTCGACACCGACGACCTGATCGAGCAAGTGGCCAAAAAGTCTATCCCAGACATTTTTGCGAGTGATGGCGAAACCGCATTCCGCACCCTCGAAACCCAGGTCCTCTCCCAACTCTCCCGCCAAACCCGCTCCGTCATCGCCACCGGCGGCGGCATCGTCACCCAACAGGACAATTGGCGACGTCTGCGTAATGGGGCCATCATTTGGCTGGACGCCCCCGTGGAAGTCATCCTGCAACGACTTCGCGCCAATCCCGAAGAAGTGGCTAACCGTCCCCTGCTCCAAACGGCGAATCCTGAGGAAACCCTGACAAACCTCCTGAACGATCGCCAATCCCTCTATGCCAATGCCGATCTGCGCATTACCATAGCAGCGGGCGATCGCCCCGATGCCATCGTGAATCAGGTTTTATCGGGACTTCGCGCCATCCTGCACCCGGCGATCGTGGGTGCTGACAACAACTAAGCCAAACAACTCAGGGTTCCCCCCTACCCCATCGAACATGCCAAGCGAAATGCAAAGCGACATGCAAAGCGAATACATCCGCGAAGCCGAAGCCACCCGCGTCCGCGTCCTCAGTGAAGCCCTCCCCTACATCCAGAAATTTGCCGGGCGCACCATTGTGATCAAGTACGGCGGCGCAGCGATGAAGGATGGGCGGCTCAAGGATTATGTGGTGCGAGATATTGTCTTTTTGGCCTGCGTCGGAGTGCGCCCGGTGGTGGTCCACGGGGGCGGTCCTGAGATCAATAGCTGGCTGACCAAACTCAACATCGAACCCCAATTCAAAGACGGTCTGCGGGTCACCGATGCGGACACCATGGATGTGGTGGAAATGGTGCTGGTGGGGCGCGTCAATAAAGAGCTGGTGGCGCTGATCAACCAAGCCGAAGGGGCCGCCGTCGGGCTATGCGGCAAAGATGGCAACCTGGTGACCGCTCGCCCCCAGGGCAACGAAGGCATCGGATTTGTGGGGGAGGTCTCCAGCGTCAATCCGTCCCTGCTGATGCCGCTGCTGGATGCGGGCTATATCCCCGTCATTTCCAGCGTTGCCGCCGATGAAGATGGGCAAGCCTACAACATCAACGCCGATACGGTCGCCGGAGAAATCGCGGCGGCATTGGGGGCGGAAAAGCTGGTGTTATTGACAGATACGCCGGGCATTTTGCGAGATTTCACCGATAAATCCACCCTCATTGAAAAATTGGATATTCAAGGGGCACGGCAGCTCATTGATGAAGGGATTGTCGCCGGTGGCATGATTCCCAAGGTCAATTGCTGCGTACGATCGCTCGCCCAAGGGGTCCGGGCCGCCCATATTTTAGACGGTCGTATCCCCCACGCCCTGCTGTTAGAAATCCTCACCGACACCGGCATCGGCTCGATGATTGTCGGCTCCGAGAATGACCTATAACGGATAGCTGTTGCCGTTAATTGTCGCCGTTAATTATTGTCGCCGTCGGCCACGAGCCCGGTAGCAGGGATATTGACATCAAAACGAGTCCCTTCCCCCACCTGAGAGCGACACATCAGCACCCCATGGTGTTTTTGGGTCACGATTGAATAGGCCAACGCCAGCCCCAGCCCCGTACCCTCCCCCACAGGTTTCGTCGTAAAAAAGGGCTCAAACATCTTATTTCGAGTCACCTCCGACATGCCGCAGCCATTGTCCGCGATCGCGACATTCACCTTACCATCATCCTCAAGCTGAGTCGTGATTTCAATGCGCCCTGGGGATATCCTTTCCTGCCGTGTCAACTGGTCCTCATAGCGCTTATGAATCGCATCGATCGCATTACTAATAAGGTCTAAAAAGACCTGGTTCAGCTCCCCTGAATAGCATTCCACCTGGGGTAAAGATCCATAATTTTGAACCAGATCAATGCCAGGAAAATGATCAATTCCCCGCAGGCGATTCCCCAGGATAGTCAGGCTACTGTCGATACTTTCATGGAGATCGACCGCCTTACAGGGCGCCTCATCAATGCGAGAAAACGTCCGCAATCCCTTCACAATCTGACGAATCCGATCCGCGCCCACCTGCATCGACTCCAAGAGTTTAGGAAAATCTTCCTCGACAAATTCCAGCTCCTCCTCATCCAGGTCGGGAATCACATCGCTCCCCAAGGCCTGATGAGCCAGAGGACGATAAATGGCGATCGCCTGCAACACCTGCTGCATGTAATGGTCCGCATGGGCCAAATTGCCATAAATAAAACTCACCGGATTATTAATTTCGTGGGCCACCCCCGCCACCAACTGCCCCAGACTCGACATCTTCTCCGTCTGCACCAACTGCAAATGGGTCGCCTTCAGGGTTTCCAACGCTTCTTCCAACTCACGCGTTCGATGCTGAACCTGCGCCTCCAGCTCTAAATTCTGCTGTTGGACCTGCCGCTGGAGGCGATAGAGCCGCAACTGAGTTTGGGCGCGGGCCAAAACCTCCGCCTGTTGAAAGGGTTTGGTAATGTAATCCACCGCCCCCAGCTCCAACCCCCGTACCTTATTCTCCACATCCGCCAAGGCCGTCATAAAAATAACCGGAATCTCCCGAGTGTTGGGATCCGCCTTCAACCGCTCACAGGTCTCAAACCCATTGATCCCCGGCATCATCACATCCAACAAAATCAGATCTGGCTCAATTAACGCCACCCGTTCCAAAGCCTTCTGACCCGACTTGGCCACCGACACCTCCCACCCCGCCCGATCCAAAACATCGGAGAGCACCCCCAAATTCATGGGATTGTCATCAACAATCAGCACCAACCCCACTTCGCGATCAGGCATCGTACCCTCGACGGAGGATTGGGAAGCATTAGCCATAGTCAGAATCAGAATCTTGGGGGAGCATCAACGGGAAACAGGTAGAACGATCGCCGGGGCGCGTCACTCATGCAGCGATCGCCGAACGGGCAAGGAGCTAGGAATGGTTCAGATAGGTCAAGATCGCCTCATCATCAAAGGCCTGAGCATATTGGCGAATCTGTTCTGTAAAGGGGGCGAGGGCCGGGTCCCCCTCCACGAGCTGATCGATGTAGCGAAGGATGCCTTTGATATTGCCCTTCATGGCTAAATCGCCCAGATCCGTGAGAGTTGCGGTGTCCGGGAAAAGGATACTAGCAGATGCCCTGTCTTCGGGCCTAGGCTCCGCGGCATCGGCATCGCTGTAGATCCACTCCAATTGCAGGTGCTTCCTCACTTGGTCGAACAACTGCCGCGTATGGATCGGCTTTTGAACAAAATCATTGGCGCCGGACTCCAGGACTTGGACCCGCTCCGAATCCATAATGCTGGCCGAGGCAATCAATATCGGGGTATGCACGAGGGTGTCAATCATGCGAATGCGGCGGAGCATCTCCTGGGATCCCATGCCCGGCATAAACCAGTCTGAAATGATCAAGTCGGGCTGCGCCCGGAGTGCTAACTCTAAGCCGCTTTGGGCATCGTCCGCTTCGTGGACCGTGAAGCCCAGGGGCGTCAGGAGATGGATCAGGACCGACCGGTTTTCCCATTTGTCGTCGATGACCAATACGACCCACTCGCGATCGCCCTGGATCCCCACAATTTGCCCCACAGAATCCTGTTGCAACTCCTGGGACCAATTATCCGCCCGCTCCATGGGGACCTCAAACCAAAAGACGCTGCCCACACCGGGCTCACTGCGCACCTGGATCTCCCCCCCCATCAAGCGCACCAACTTCTGACCAATGGCCAACCCCAGCCCCGTGCCCTCCGCCTGTCGCCGGCGATCGCCCACCTGTTGGAACGACTGAAAAATTTGCTCCAAATCCTCCGGCGGCATCCCCACCCCCGTATCCTGCACCTCAAACCGGATATGCGTGTCACTGCCCCGGGTCACCCGCAACGTAACGGTCCCCGCCTCAGTAAACTTCACGCCATTGCCCAGCAAATTGAGCAAAATCTGCTGGAGGCGTTTCTCATCGGCGTTCACCCCCACGGGCAACTCCGGATCCAACTCCAGCTCGCAATCAACCCCCTTCACCTTTGCCCGCACTCGACAAAGTTCCACCACCGTTTCCAGTAGCGAATTGAGGTGGAAAGGCGCAGGGTGAAGCTCCATTTTCCCGGCTTCCACCTTGGAAATGTCGAGAATGTCATTGATGAGGGCCAGAAGGTACGCCCCACACTGATAAATCGTGTCAATGCGATCGCGGGTTGGCTGGGATAAATCCGGTAGCCGCTGGAGCACCTGGGCATAGCCCATAATGCCGTTGAGGGGCGTCCGCAGCTCGTGGCTCATACTGGCCAAAAAACGACTCTTCGCCTCATTGGCCGCCTTCGCCTCCGCCGTCGCCTGGGCAAGTTTCTCGGTCCGCCGCGCCACCCGAGCTTCTAGCTCCCCATTCAACTGCTTCAGTCGCCCTTCCGATGCTTGGAGTTCTGCCGCCGTGCGTTGTTGCTCCTCCAAGGTATGGGTGAGATCCTGATTCATGCGATCGGCATCGCGATAGGTGTAGTTGTAATCCAGGATGAGCCCCGTCAAGGGAACAAAATAGGCAACGATTTTTAAAAAGTGGGCAATATTAAACGCCCCATCAAACAGGACAGCCGAACCAAAGGCCATATGAAGCTGGGTGGCCACATTGGGAATCGTGCTGATCACCAGAGCATGGGAAAACAAACTGGGATAGCGGCGATCAAATTGAGGATAAACAAACAAGCCCGCAAACAGGAAAAGAATAAGGGGGATCACATCCCACGGCCGCCGAATCAGCATGTCGGGATACATCGTTTCCGGCAGGACATGACTGGTGGCGCAAAACTGAATCACCCCATAGGCGATCGCCCCAAATACGAAGCTGACCCCCATCACAAAGGGGAACCCCCGCTGGATACGATTCACCTTAGTCAACAGCAGCAGACTCACCCCCACCAGGACAATCAGCACATTAAATAAACGACAAATCGCCCAGGTAAAGGGAATCAAATTCGTATTGTCCGCCACCGCATCAATCAGGCGATCCGCCGCCAGGGTATGGAACGCATCCATCATGCCGGCACAAAACAGCGCGACGCCTAGGATCGGCGTGGTGATATCGCGCTTGATATTGAAATAGGTGAACGACAAAATCACCGTAAAAATAGCGGTACAGAACGCACTCCACTCCAGAATGGTGTGCAAAAAGCTGCCGCTAAGGGACCGGTGCAACATATCGCTGAGGGTTGACGGCGACATGCCCAGAGCATCGGGGTCCGGGGGCGCAGGAGCCGGCGAACTAAAATCCACCCCGAGAATTTGCATGCAAATCGGGGCGATACAAATCCCGACGATCCCGATGATGAGATAGCGGGGTAAACGGTCTGGAACTTCTTCGGGCGCAAAGAACGCAAGTCTCATGGTGTGGCGAGATTGGGGGCGGAACAATCCCCAGCACTCCCAAATGCAGAGACTCAGGGAGGGCTGAAGTTTGAATGTAGGGGGCGCTTCAATGGCCCTGTCCCCAGGTTGCAGGCCTGGATCGCCGGCGGGCCGGTGCTCGGAGGGGTAGATGCTGAACTATTAATTACGGGTCACAATTACAGTCCACAATTGCGGCCCATGAACTGGTCTACGGAGTCTGAACAGCATCTTCCGTAGAGGGATACACATTCGCTGCTGGCATGGCGACGCCCAGCAGCCCTGCGTACATTTAAGTTTTTGTATCCAAGTTTTTATCTCAAGGACGGGTCAACGGGGAAGCATTTATCCCTTAGGAGACCTCCTCTAAGTCTATCAAACTGGTGTTGGTAATAATTCATACAGTCCAAACTCAATTTACAGTAACTTAAGCTGCCCCATTGAAATCTCCTCTGCTTTGATGCTGGCGCCTTCGGTGGATGCGGCAGGGGGAGATGCGGTGATTTCGGGGATACCAGAGGGGGCAGGGCGATCGCTCGATTCCGCTAGATTGTCTTGGGGTGATCGCTCCAATTTGTATCCCACCAAGGATTCCGCGGCGGTCATCAAGTCCGCTGCCATGTCCTGCAAATCCTGACGATTCTCCAAATAAAATTGCAGCGCTTCCAAAGGATCCAGCGGCTTCGCATTGGTCAACGCCGGCAATCGCGGGCGAGCCAGTTGACTGACCAAATCCGCATGGACTGTATAGCTATGGGCGATCGCCAATTTTTCGTATAGCTCCAGGGAATTGATCAACCCGAGCTGGTCGGCCTGTAGGCGATAAATCAAACGCACCACCGCATCCTCAATAGCTTCCGGCTCCAGCGCCTCCAATAACGTTTGATTGGGATCCTCGCTGGTCGTTAAATCCACCTCAACGGTGCAAAACCGTCGCACCGGTAGGGGACAAAATTCCCACTCGGTTAGAAACGATTTTTTTGATGATGACTTTTTTGAAAGGGGCTGATCCGATGCTGCGGGTGTCTCATCCTGTGGGATATCTCGCTCGATATCTTGCTGATCCCGCTGAATATTGATGAGCACAAATCCCTTCTCCTCCTTCTCCTCACTAAAATCCACCCGTTCAATACTGCCGGGATAGATCACTGGGGGATCATTATCAGGATTGAGATTTTGATGGCGATGCACATGCCCCAACGCCACATAATCAAACGCCGGTCGGGCGATCGCCGATAACGGAATCGAAAACCCTTTCCCGACTCCTAAAAATCGTTCAGCCCCCAGGCGGGCGCGATCGCTCATGAGGTGAGCCAATAAAATAGCCGGCTGCTCTGGATCCAACTGCCGCACTTCCCCTTCCAAGGCGGTGCGTAACTTCTCCACCAAAAGCTGGGACACCTCCGCCAGGGATAACCCCTCCGTTTCCGGTTTTGTGAGTAATGCCGATCGCGTTAACCAGGGCAGCGTCAACACCTGCACCGGCCCCGACTTCGTCTCAATGGTATGGGTGGTCAACGTATCCCCCACCACAAACCCAGGAACCCCAAGAGTGCGATAAATCGACAAACTAGCGCCCCCTTTCCCCTGGGCATATTGGTCATGGTTGCCCACCAGCAGCACCGTGGGAATTTTCGCCTCGGAAAGCCGCCGAAATTGTTGGGCAAAAGCCTGCTGTACTAAGGGCGGCGGCGTCGCATCAGGAAAAGCATCGCCGCCAAATAAAACCAGATCTACGTCTTCGGCGATCGCCCGATCCATGCAGCGCCCCAAGGTCCGCACAAAATCCTGAAGCCGAGTATTCATCCCCGTTTCCGGGTCAATGCGCCCATGGGACAGCCCACTGCCCAAATGAATATCGGAAAGGTGCAAGATTTTAACCATGGTCTTCCGCTGCTGATCTGGCTGACCTAGAGGGGGGATCGCTCCGGAGCGCCAGCCCCATTTGAAATATGTTCAGATATGTCTCAACTATAATCCTTTCCAAAATCCTTACAAACATGACCATAAAAAATCCCCCCCTAATTGCCTTAGGAGGGGCGATCGCTCAAGTTGAGCAAATTGAATATTCAATCAAGTTTTAAGCGCCACGCTTCAGGGCCACTTCCACCTGACGGAATTCCTGCTCCAAGCGCTTTTTCAGCTTCTCAGGCACCGGGCGATTCGGATAGGCACTGTAGTGAGCTGCCAGAGAATTCAAAGCGGTGCGCATGGTGGTGAAGGACGCCAAGCCAGAGACTTTAGAGTCACGACGATAGCGGGATGCAAAAGCATTAATTTTTTCCTTGGCGTCCGCTTGAGCACCACGCTTAGCGGGATCTTCATCTGGTAAATTCACCGCAGTGCGCAGGCTCTCGATGAGCGCCAAGGTGTCATCGCCATAGTTGCCGGTAACCCCCGTGACCGACGCCTCACCGCAGCCGGTCAGCCCGATCGCCACCACCAGAACCAGGGCGAACAGTGCAGAGAAAAATCGTTTCATATACTTCGAGAGCTTGGCTCCCACCTAAGAATGCATCATTAATTGTTGCGTTCTATATCCTACCTTGACGTTGAGCACACCCTCGCCCTGGAACCATAAAGGGCGATGATAAGATGCACTGACATTTCTACAGAGGCTACCCGTGGTTCAAACGATCCCTTCCCGTGTGTCCCCGCCGGTTTCTCCCCAATCTGCTGCGTCTGATGCATCTCAACCCATGACGGGGGATGCCCTCAAAGCGTGGTTGCAGGGCTGGGGCGATCGCATCGTAGCCGGCGAATCCTTGGATCGGGACGGGGCGATCGCATTGACCCATATCAAAGGGGAAGCGGATGTTTTAGCCCTGTGTGAAGTGGCGGATCGGGTACGCCAAGCTCGCTGCGGCAATGTGGTAGACCTGTGCAGCATTGTGAATGTGAAATCGGGGGGCTGCTCAGAAAATTGCAGCTTCTGTTCCCAGTCCGCCCACCACCCCGGCGAAGGGTCTCCGGTATATGGACTAAAAACTCGGGAAGAAATTTTAGCTCAGGCGCGATCGGCAGCCTTGGCGGGGGCAAAACGATTTTGCCTAGTCAGCCAGGGGCGGGGTCCTGCCTACGGAGGGGAGCAGAAAAAAGAATTTGAAGAAATTTTGGGCACCGTTCGCCAAATTATTGCGGAAACGGACATCAAACCCTGCTGCGCCCTAGGGGAAGTCACCGTTGAGCAGGCAGAAGCGCTCAAAGCAGCGGGCGTAACGCGCTATAACCACAACCTGGAAGCCTCCGAAAACTTCTTCCCCAACGTCGCCACCACCCACAGTTGGCACGATCGCGTCGAAACGGTCAAGAACCTAAAATCTGTTGGGATCCAAGCCTGCACCGGCGGCATTATGGGCATGGGCGAAAGCTGGGAAGACCGGGTTGACCTGGCGTTGGCTCTGCGGGATTTGGAAGTGGAATCGGTGCCCTTGAATCTGTTGAACCCTCGGGAAGGCACGCCTATGGGCAGCCGCAATCCTTTGGATCCCTATGAAGCCCTGAAGGCGATCGCTATTTTTCGTCTGATTTTGCCCGAGCAAATTATTCGCTATGCCGGCGGTCGAGAAGCGGTGATGGGGGATATGCAAGAAATGGGTCTCAAAGCAGGCATTAACGCCATGTTGATTGGCCATTACCTCACCACCCTGGGTCAGCCCCCGGAACAAGACCAAGCCATGTTGCAGGAACTGGGCCTAGAGGGCGGCGAAGCCCCCATCCCCGGCACCCGCCCATAAAAAGCAACCTCCGAGGAAACACCGAAGAAACCGAAGAAAAGGGTTAGACTGGCGGCCGCGTTTGCTGCGTTGATTTTGCTGCATTAGCTGCATTATTTGTCGCATGGATGTTGTCGCATTGATTGCTGTGACTTAGTCGTGACCCGTCGTCTCCCGCCCCGCCGCCGCCGCGCCCCCAGCCAGTCCATCGTGCTGTGGGCGGCGATCGGTTTGGTCCTAACCATTTGCGGAACATTTGTGGATGCCCATGTTCCGTCCGCCCCGTGGACTTGGTTTGACAATGGGGCCTTTCAACCCCGCGTTCAATCCCTGGGCACCCAACTGCAAATCGCGGCGGTATTGCTGACGGGATGTGTGGGGGGGACGCGAGCGGGGCTAATGGCCCAGGTCGCTTATGTAGGCTTAGGGCTAGCCGGGCTACCGATTTTCCATGGGGGGGGCGGCTTGCGATATATCACTGCCCCAAGCTTCGGGTATTTACTGGGATTTATCGCCGGGGCTGGGGTCTGCGGGCGATTAGTCACCCGATCGCTGCCGAGGCTGCCAAGGTTTAAACCGGGAACCCAGGGGCGATCGCCCCGGCCCTATCGCCCTCCCTATCGCGCTCCCTATCCGTCCCCCCATCCATCCCTAGAACGATTAGCCTTAAGTGCCGGCGCGGGATTAGCCAGCATCCATGGCTTGGGATTAACCTGGCTCTTAATTTTCCACGGCGATCGCGCCCTCAACGCAGCAGAACAACTCACCTGGTCCCCCTTGGGAGGGCAATTGATATTGGTCTGTGCCGTCGCCCTGCTATCCTGCATTACTCGACGGCTGCTGTTCTGAGATTCCCAGCATTATGAGCCCGGCATGAACCCGGCAGACGGGTTGCGGGGGGCGAACTGGGCATTTAAGTCTGGTATTTTGATGAATATTTTGGATTGATATTTTGAATGAATATTTTGAGTAAGAACGGCAATCGATGGGACTGGGTGGTAAACCATTGCTGAAAAATCATTGGTTCTGGGTCGCGGCCGTGCTGGTATTGGTGCTGGATCGTCTGACCAAATTTTGGGTTGAACAAACTTTTACGCTGATGACGCCGCCGGAGTCGTGGCCCATCATTCCCGGTGTTTTTCACTTCACCTACGTCATCAACACCGGTGCCGCCTTCAGCCTGTTCCAGGACAGCCCCTGGCTAAGGTGGCTGTCGTTGCTGGTGAGCTTAGGCCTAGCCCTGTTTGCCATTTTTGGCCCTCGCCTGATGATTTGGGAAGCCTGGGGCTATGGACTGTTGCTGGGGGGCGCGCTGGGCAATGGCGTCGATCGCTTCGCCATGGGCCATGTCACGGACTTTCTAGACTTTCGCCTGATCAATTTTCCTGTCTTCAACATTGCCGATGTGGCGATTAACATCGGCATTGGCTGCTTGGCGATCGCCACCTATCTGATCAGCAAACGGGAGCGGCAGGAAAAACTAGCCCAACAACAGCAAGACTCCCAGAACGGCAGCGACTCGGACAGCTCTACCCAGGGCGGCTAAACTGGGAGCGATTGGTAAACGCGCGATCGCGCCATCCATTACAAACCAGTACGGGCAAAGCAGGATAAGGGTCATGGGTGAACGTTTGAAGTCAATTCATGGTGAGGGTCAGCGGTATGGCCAATGGCTCCTCGCGCAACTAGGGAAAGTGGCTTTAGTTGTTGTGACCATCGCGATTTTCCTGACCACGAGTGGCATGAATCCCGCGATCGCCCAGGTTAATATCGCCCAAGTTAATGTTTCCCCCGACTTTGAAGCGAAAGTCCTAAAAGTCATCGACGACAACCCAGAAGCGATCCTAAAATCCGTCGGCAAATTTAACCGCATCCAGGCCGAACGTCGCGCCCAATATCAATCCCAATTCCGCCTCAGCGTCCGCACCAACCCCGAGAGCATCATCGCCACCTCCCCCGTTAAGGGCAACACCGACGCCGCCATCACCCTGATCGAATTTTCCGATTTTCAATGCCCCTTCTGCGCCCGCGCCCAGGGAGAATTGCAGCGCTTTATGTCCAGATATGGCAATCGGGTGCAATTGGTCTACAAACACCTCCCCCTGTCCAGCGTTCATCCCCAAGCGATTCCGGCAGCAGCAGCATCCTGGGCAGCTCAACAACAGGATAAGTTTTGGCCTTTCCACGATGCCCTTTTCAAAAATCAAGACCGACTCGGGGAAGATCTATATCTGGAGCTAGTGCAACAACTCAATCTAGACCTTGAGCAATTCAACCGCGATCGCCAAAGCGACGGCGCCCGCCAAGCCCTGCAAAGTGACATTGAACTCGCCGCCTCCCTGGAGATCCAAGGCACCCCTACCTTCATCATGGACGGCGTTATCCTCACCCAAGCCCCCACCTTTGACAATCTGACCGCCGCCTACCAATCCGCCGCCGCCCAGCGTTAGTTTCCCAAAACCTTTTCAATATCTTCAATTCTCCCGAGGTCACGATGCTTCAAACTCTGGCCCCCACCGAGGCGATCGCGCTCCCCTTTCCCCTGCGCCTCCCCACCGACCTAAAACTTCAGGTAACACCAGAGCAGTTTGAGGCACTGGCCGCGGTCAACGATGTACTGCGCCTAGAGCGTACGGCCCAAGGAGAATTACTCGTGAATCCCCCCACTGGCTGGGAAACCGGCGAACGTAACTTCAGCATTACCGGCGCACTTTTCCAGTGGTATGAGCGTAACGGTAGACAGGGCAAAGCGTTTGACTCATCGACCGGGTTTACTTTACCGAACAGCGCAATTCTGTCGCCGGACGCCTCCTGGATTAGTCAGGAGCGTTGGGATGGGCTGACGGATGCCCAGAAGAAAATCTTTCCCGAGGTGTGCCCGGATTTTGTGATTGAGCTGCGATCGCAATCAGACACCCTGAAGGGACTGCAAGGGAAAATGCAGGAATATTTGGATAACGGAGCTGGACTCGGCTGGCTAATCGATCCGAAAAACCGCACGGTGACGATCTATCGCCCCAATCAAACCCCTGAGGTTCTGACCCAGCCCAAAGCGGTATCAGGCGACACCTTGATGGCAGGATTTACGCTGGACCTGGACCGTATTTGGGGCAAGGCTGAGCCATAAGCGAGGAATCAAAACGGTTTCAAAAGAGGTTTCAAAAGAGGTCTCAACCGATGGGAATCCTAGTGTTTGGTAGCCTCAATATGGATCTGGTGGCGCGGGTGCCTCGACTGCCCTTACCTGGCGAAACCCTGGCCGGCGATCGCTTCACCACCAGCCCCGGCGGAAAAGGGGCAAACCAAGCGGTAGCAGCGGCGAAACTAGGGGCTGAAACCATCCTGATTGGTCGGGTGGGGGAGGATAGTTTTGGGCGAGATTTGGTTTCCCATCTTCAAAACTGTGGGGTAAACGGAGATGCGATCACCCTCGACCCCAACACGTCCACCGGCATTGCCCAAATTCTGGTGGATGACGGGGGACAAAATCAAATTGTGATTGTCGGCGGTGCCAATGCCACCGTGGGGCAGGATGAGCTAAGCCGCCTGAAAGATCGGTTGCCCCAGGCGCAGCTATTGCTACTGCAATTAGAAATTCCCTTGGAACAGGTCATCGCCGCCGCCCAACTGGCGAAAGCCGCCGGGGTAACCACAATTTTGGATCCCGCCCCCGCCCCAGATCAGCTTCTACCATCGCTGTATCAGGCGGTGGATATCCTGACCCCCAACGAAACCGAAGCCAGTCGCCTAGTGGGGTTTCCCGTGACCGACCCTGGTTCTGCCGCGATCGCCGCCAAAACCCTACAGCAGCGGGGCACCCCCACCGTCATCATCACCCTGGGCGATCGCGGGGCCGTCTGCGCTACCCCCAGCGAACAATTCTGGGCGCCGGCATTACCGATCCAAGCCGTGGACACCGTTGCCGCTGGGGATGCATTTAATGGGGCGATCGCCGTGGCATTGTTGGAAAATCGCCCGTTAGTCGACGCTGTTCGTTGGGCCACCGCCGCCGCTGCGATCGCCTGTACCCGCCCCGGTGCCCAATCCTCCCTACCGGACCGTCCATCCGTTGAGCAGATCCTCCGGCAAGGATAACCAGATTCACCTGTGCCTAAATCGATCTAACAGCATCGATAGGATGACGAACGGGATGCCGACACATTAACCGCGGTGACAGCGGCTTTGTCGTCGGCATGATCTTTATCTTTAGTATCTGGGTCTCCCGCTTCGCCCTCTTGGCACGCTCGACAAAGCCCATGAAATTCCAGAGTGTGATAGAAAATCTTGAAATTGGTGCGGGTCTGTAGTTCCTGTTGCAACCCATGGAGAGGGCACTCATCGATGGGCTCCGATCGCCCACACTTAACGCAGTTCAAATGGTGGCGATCGCGCTGGATGGAACTATAGAGTGACATGCCACTATCCAGGGCGCGCACCTGGATTTCCCCCTGTTTCTTCAGCGCCTCGAGCGATCGATAGACCGTTGCCAACCCCACCTTTTGCCCCAGCTCCTGAAGATAGATATATAAATCCTGGGCGGCAATCTCGCGATTCAATGCCTGCAGGGTTTTCAGAATCCGATCTTGATTACGCGTACGGTTAGACGCCATAGGAAGAACTAGGAATAGGATAAATGGGCGTATGGAGGCGACGTCCCGCCCTACAATGGAACACTGAACCGCCCTAAGGCACCGGGATCATTATCGCCATTCGCTTGCTTTTCCAGTATCCCCCAGAGACCGGGTTTCAGGGATGTTGGGACAATCCCAGGGCTTATTTTTCTTAAAATCTGCATGCTCCAACCATGCCAAGCCCTCGATAAGCCCCTTCCCCTCCCCGCCGGTCAGCCGTCAGTTATCCGTTTATCCGTTTGTCCGCCCCACTGCATAGTTTGTTCTTCCCCCCTAAACCGTGAGCCAAAAATACCAAGCTAAAATCCACGTCACCCTCCGCCCCTCTGTGCTGGATCCCGCCGGCGTTGCGGTGAAGTCCGGTTTGGAACAGTTGGGCCACAGCGTGGATTCGGTGCGCATTGGTAAATATATTGAGCTGTCCTTGGATGCTCCCGATGCGGACACCGCACGCACCCAGGTTGATTCCATGTGCGATCGCCTATTGGCCAATCCGGTGATTGAAAACTACTCCATCGAAATCAGCCAGTAATAACCGGCCCGTAGTTCTCCAACTCAATCCCGATTAATATCGCCATCGCCATCGCCTTTTTTGTCGTCCCATGAGCCCAACGCCAAAACTGCCTCTCCCATCCCATCTCCCCTGGGATGCCATCATTCGGCTCCTACGATGGGATAAGCCTGCGGGACGTTTAATTCTGCTGATCCCTGCCCTATGGGCCTTGGTCTTAGCGACAGGGGGCTGGCCGCCGCCCCTACTCCTGGTGGTGGTGGTGGTGGGCACCTTTGCCACCAGCGGCGCGGGCTGCGTCATCAATGACCTCTGGGATCGCAACATTGATCCCCAGGTACAACGCACCCAAAAGCGGCCCCTCGCCTCCCGAGAACTCTCGGTGAAGGTGGGCATTGTGGTCTTTGCGATCGCCCTCCTTTGCGCGGCCGGGCTGACCGTCTTTTTAACCCCCCTCAGTTTTGGACTCTGCGTGGCGGCAGTGCCCGTGATTGCCCTCTATCCCGGGGCAAAGCGAGTCTTTCCCGTGCCCCAGCTTGTGTTGGCGATCGCCTGGGGATTTGCCGTCCTGATCCCCTGGAGCGCGGCGACCGACCCACCGACATTGCCCTGGCCAGCCTGGATGCTGTGGGGGGCGACCATTTTTTGGACCCTGGGCTTTGACACGATTTATGCCATGGCCGATCGGGACGATGATCGCAAATTGGGGGTTAACTCGAGCGCCCTATTTTTTGGGGAATATGTGGCGGAGGCGGTGGGACTATTTTTCCTGCTGACGGCGCTCCTGCTCGCCCAAACGGGGATCGCCACCCAACTCAATCTGCTCTACTGGCCAGCCCTGGGCGCGTCGGTTTTTCTATGGGCAAAGCAATATTTGAAACTACGCCGCCAAGAATTATCCCGCACGGCCTACGGAAAACTGTTTAGCGAAAACGTGAACATTGGGCTGATTTTGCTGGCAGGGATGGCCCTAGGAAGCTGGTTCTAGGGGAGCGGTTCAGGCTGTAACGTTTTGTTATGTTGCGAGGAGCGGCGGCGATCGCCACAACCGGCTGCGATCGGTCACCGCTCCTCGTCGCTATTTCCTAACCTTGCTCCGTACCTATGCTGCTTGACCGCTTGATCCGCCTTCCTCTCAACGCCCATCGATCGCGCTGGCGTCCGATGCTGCCAATGCTGACAGTGCTGATGGGACTGGTGGTTGGGGTGGCGATCGCCCTAACCTCCCCCGTCCAAGCCCTTGCCCCCGCTCCTGGGCTAATGGGACAAATCGGACCAACCCTCCCTCCTGAGGCCCCCTTTTCCACCCTGCTATCCATCAGCAATCCCGAACGAATTCGCGCCGCCAGCATCTCCATTGACGGTCGCCCGATTTTTCAGATTGCATCCCCCAGCGAGGAGTTGGCCACCCGTGTAGAAGCCATCGAAAGGGCATTGCGGCGGGCGAAGGGGACTTTTCTGGAACAGGACGCGATCGCCGAAGACGGTGTCCCCCGTGAGGCTCCCATTCAAATCCAACAGCGCGGCGGGCTACCGGTGTTGTACTACGGCAATCGCTACCTGTTTACCGTGACCAACCTGGACGCCAATCAATATCAAACGACCCCCCAGGATCATGCGCCGGTGCTGCAAGGGGATTTACAGGCGGCCTTCTATCGCGCCTGGCAAGAACGGCAGCCGGATGCCCTCCAGAATGCCCTTTACCAAGCGATCGCCCTTTGGATCGGCACCGTCATCATCGTGCTGGGGCTCCACGGGCTTCACCACTACCACTGCCGCCGATATCGATCGCGTCATCGTCCCGACTCCCCCAACCTCCTCATCCGCACCCGTCTGATCAATCGCCGACAAAAACATTGGCACTTTGCCATTTCCGCCCTGCTCCGAGTAAGCCAAGCCGGTTTGCTGGTGGGCGCAACCCTGCTCACCCTGGCGCGTTTCCCCGATACCCGCCCCTGGCATCGGTGGGCCATCAGCCATCTCCAGGGATATCTGTTTAGCATCCTGGCGATCGCCGGAGCTTACATTCTGATCACAATCACCTTTTCCATCATCGACCGGCTGCTAGGGGAATGGCTCCTGGATCCCACGCCGGTTCCCCAGCGCGATCACCGCCTGCACCAACGGATTATTACCCTGTCCCGCATCCTCAAGAGCATCACCGCCGTCACCCTGGCGATCGCCACCCTAATCCTGATCCTGGTCGTCATCCTCAAAGTTGATGTGGGGGCTGTGGTTGCCGGTGCCGGTTTAGTGGGGGTCGCCCTTTCCCTGGCGTCCCAGAATCTGATTCGTGACGCCATCGAAGGCATTTTGATTCTGGTGGAAGACCGCTATGCCGTGGGGGACGTGGTGGTCCTGAAGGCGGACGAAATTTACGGACTCGTGGAAAATATCACCCTGCGAATCACCCAACTCCGGGATCCTGAGCAGCGATTGATCACGGTGCCCAACGGGGAAATGCGCATCGTCGCCAACCTCTCCAGCCGGCGATCGCAGGCCGATCTCAAAATTCCCATCGCCTACAGCAGCGATTTGGATAAGGCCCTGGATATCATCACCGAAGAAAGTTGGGCATTAGTGCGGGATCCCGACTGGCAGAGCCTCATCACTGGGGATCCCCTAATTTTGGGGGCCGATGAGTTTACCCCCTGGGGCATTATTGTGCGGGTGTGGATCGAAACCGTGCCGCTGAAACAGTGGGACGTGGCCCGAGAATATCGCCGCCGAATCAAACGCGCCCTAGACCAAGGAGGCATCGAAATGGCGCGATCGCGCACCGAAACTCAAGCTCAAATCACCTGGGATGCCCCGGTCGATGCTCCGGTCAACGCCCTGCTGTAGGGATTAGGGGACTTGGATAATTGCCTTTTGCTATCAATTCTCCGATGGGTCCTGCGCCCAAGAGGGCTCCTCCAGCTCCAGCCCCTCCTCACCGTTTAAATCGTCCAAGGCAAGATCCTCCAACGATTGATGTTGCGATCGCCGGGATTTACGTCGATAACGCTGGCTGGCTAACCGGGGCTCATAGACCGTCTGTCCATCCCGCGTCGCCTTGCGCTTAAACTTCGGCTCATCCTCCACCTGCTGGCGCTGCTTCTCCGCAAACGCCTCCGCTTCCGCCAACAGCTCCAGATAAAGCTCATAGCGCTCCCAACCCCCGCGTACCACACAGCCCGGCTCATCCCGATGGCGACAATCCCCGTAGCGGCATCGGTCCGTCGCCAGCCGCTGCTGAATTTCCGGGAAATACCCCGCCAACTCCTCCGGCGTACAGTCCAACGTCGGCTGATTAAACCCCGGCGTATCCGCCAATAGCCCCCCCCAAGGCAGCTCAAATAATTCCACATGGCGGGTCGTATGCCGTCCCCGCGCCAACTTCCCCGACACCGCACTCACCCGCAATTGAGCCGTCGGGATCAACCCATTAATGGTGCTCGACTTCCCCACCCCCGACGGTCCCGCCACCACCGTCGTTCGCCCCGCCAACGGCGATCGCAACGGTTCCAAGCTGGGATCCTCCAGTACACTGGTCACAATCGGCTCATAGCCCCACGCCCCCAAACTTTCCAGCACCCCTTGCAGGAAACGATCGCTCACCAAATCCCGTTTATTCAGGCACAAACAAACATCAATGCCCGTCGACTCCGCCTTAATCAAAAACCGACTGAGCTGATTAAAATCCAGCGCCGGCTCCGCCAGGGAAAACACCAATAAAATCCGATCCACATTGGCGATCGGTGGTCGATCTAAATAACTACGCCGGGGACTCACCTCCGAAATCGCCCCCCGTTGCCCCTGCCAATCCGGCTCCTCCACCGTGACGCGATCGCCCACGGCCACCCCTTGGCCCACCTTCTTCAGCCGAGCCCGCCGTGTACACAGCAATTTTTGAGGCTTTCCATTTGCCGCCCCTGGCACCGGATCCAACTGCACCCAATAATAATTTGCTTGCACCGCCACCACCGTACCGGTCCACTCCGCCTGCTCCCGCAACCCAGGCTCTATGGGCGAAGCAACATTTATTTGCCGAAGCGGTCCAGCACCCCCATCAGCTCCCCCGCCAGCTCCCACAACCCCCATCATTGAGCGCTGTCACCGGACTGATCCTCCGCAGGCTTACAAACCCGCAACGCAAAATAATCCCCTTGATCGATCAGCGCCTCCACCGGGAACCCCGCCATCGCCAAACTATCCGGTACCTGCTCCGTGGGCTCTCCACTATCGATCCACACCTCCAACCGCTGCCCAGGCTCCATCTTGCCCAACTGCAACTTCGTCCGAACGAAATTAATGGGACAGGGAGTTCCCCGTAGATCCAACGTCACATCAACGGCCCCATCGGAGCCCCCAGATGCTGCACCCTGGGAAGGGGCGATCGCACTCATACACCAGCCTCAAGCATCAACATAAACCCTCAAAATCCCCTTTAGGTAAATAAATTCCCCAGGAAACCAGCGCCCCCCTTACCCGTCTTCTCGCCCCGCAACTTCGCGAGCTGCAGCAATAATTCTTTCTCTTCCTTCGGCACCTTCGTCGGAATCACCACCTTGACCGTCAACAAATGATCCCCTCGACTGACCGGATTGCCCAAACGGGGGACACCCTTATTCTCCAGGGTCAACACCGTCCCCGGCTGAGTACCGGCAGGAATCTCCAGCACCGTCTCCCCATCAATGGTCTCCACCGACAACTCACAGCCCAAAATCGCCTGTAAATATCCCACTTCCACGTCGGAATTTACATTGATCCCATCCCGCTTAAACCGCTCGTCCTCATTGACAAACAAATACACATAAAGATCGCCCGAAGGACCATTCAGCTTACCGGAATCCCCTTCTCCAGAGACCCGTAACCGGGTGCCATTATCGACCCCAGCAGGGATCGCAATTTTGAGCGTCTTCGTTTCCTGCTTGCTGCCGCGGCCGCCACAGTCCTCACATTTTTCTTCGATCACCTGACCCGTGCCATTACAGGTGGGGCAAGCAGAAACCTGGGCAAAACTACCAAACGGAGTCCGGGTCGCGCGACGGACTTGACCGGAGCCCCCACAGGTACCGCAAGTTTGCGGCCGAGTCCCAGGCTTCGCCCCTGAACCGCCACAGGTGGTGCAATTCTCCAGATGGCTAATGCGGATCTCCTTCTCGCCCCCAAAAACCGCATCTTTAAAATCCAGCTTCAAATCCAGCCGTAGGTCATCCCCCCGAACCGGCCCTGATCGCCGCCGTCCGCCGCCCGCACCAGCAGCCCCACCAAAGCCCCCAAAAAAGCTCTCAAAAATATCGGCAAACCCGCCCATATCGCCCATATCCTGGAATCCCCCAGGACCGGCCGCCGCCCCCGAAACCCCCGCTTCTCCGAAACGGTCATAGCGAGCCCGCATCTCTGGCTCAGACAACACCTCGTAAGCCTTATTAATCTCCTTGAACCGATCTTCCGCCCCGGGATCCTTATTCACATCCGGGTGAAATTTGCGAGCAAGCCGACGATAGGCGCGCTTCAACTCGTCCTTATCTGCAGTGCGCGAAACGCCTAAAATCTCGTAGTAATCGCTCGCCATAGCGTACTTGCTTCAATCCGTGGAAACGTCAGTGGGGGGTAGGAATCTTGGGGGTGGAGTGGTCAATCAAGGGGACCGAATGGGTCTGGAAATCTGCTCTGGAAGCTACAAAAGTTATTGTGCCCCATGAAGACGCCAATTTTAAGTTTTTTGACGGAGGGGTTACCGAAATCAGGGGCAGGCACCCTCATCCGTACCGCCCAATATTAATCTTCGATCGCCTCATAATCGGCGGTCACCGTCGCACTATCGAACTCCAAATCTTCCCCTAAGTCTAGGCCAAGATCCAGATCATCCCCCAAATCCCCTAAGGGATCGGCGGAACCAGGGCGATCGCTCGGGGAGACTCCCTGGGCCGTAGCCTGCATCTCCGCCGCATCCGCCACTACGGTCCCATCCGTCGGAGCGTCAATCAGATCCTCCAACCCCTCCAACATCTCTTGGGTCAAACTCTGCTCTTCCGCCGGTTCCGGTGCTGGTTGGGGCGCAGGGGTAGGCGATGGGGAGGAAGCGGCCGCCGCCGGACTGCCAACCGCAGCCTTCTTCGGCTCATCCTGCCCCCCATAGACGGACCGACCAATATCTAACAGCCCCTGCTGCAGGGCATCCACCGCCTCCTCGAAATCCTTCACTTCAATATCGTCATTAGCCATCGCCTGCTTCAACTGCGCCACATAAGTTGCCAGCTTCTCGCGGGTCGGCCCATCCAACAGGGACGCATTCTCCTCCAGGGTGCTGTCGTAGCTGCCCAGCAAGTTATCCGCCGTATTTTGCAACGTCACGATCGCCTGCCGCCGTTGGTCCTCCTCCGCAAAGAAGTCCGCCTCCCGGCGCATCATATCCACTTCTTCCTTACTGAGACCGCCGGTATTGCTAATGCTAATACTCTGCTCCTTGCCGGTCCCCTTATCCCGCGCCGACACATTCAAAATGCCATCCGCATCAATTTCGAAGGTCACCTCAATCTGTGGTAACCCTCGAGGTGCTGGGGGAATCCCATCCAGCAAAAACTGCCCCAGACTTTTGTTATCCTCCGCCATGGCCCGCTCCCCTTGGAGCACCTGAATTTCCACCGATCGCTGCCCATCCACCGCCGTGGAAAAAACCTGCGATCGACTACTGGGAATCGTCGTATTCCGATCAATAACCCGCGTAAACACCCCGCCCAAAGTTTCAATCCCCAAGGACAACGGCGTCACATCCAACAGCAACAGATTCTGAACCTCGCCCCCCAACACCCCCGCCTGGATCGCCGCCCCCAACGCCACCGCTTCATCGGGATTCACCGACCGATCCGGAATCTTACCCCCAAAGAAATCACTCACCGCATGCTGCACCGCCGGAATCCGAGTGGACCCCCCCACCAAAATGATCCGATCAATGGCGCTCGGCTCCAGCCCACTATCTTTGAGCGCTTGCTTCACCGGTTCCATGGTGGTCTCCACCAGCTCCGACGCCAGCGTCTCAAACTGGGCTCGGGATAACTCCATCTCCAGATTTTTGGGACCATTCTCATCGGCGGTAATAAACGGCAGATTAATCGCCGTGGATGGCATACTCGACAGCTCAATCTTGGCGCGCTCCGCCGCCTCCCGAAGCCGTTGGGTGGCCATCTTATCCGCCGATAAATCAATCCCTTCCTGGGCTTTGAACTCCTCTAAAATCCATTTCATCAGGCAGAGATCAAAATCATCCCCCCCCAAATGATTATTCCCCGCCGTCGCATTCACCTCGAAAATCCCATCCCCCAGCTGAAGAATTGAGACATCGAAGGTGCCCCCCCCCAGGTCAAAGACTAGGATGCGCTGTTCTAAATCCTGCTTGTCCATCCCGTAGGAGAGGGATGCGGCCGTCGGCTCATTAATGATCCGCAAAACCTCTAACCCAGCAATTTGCCCGGCATCTTTGGTGGCCTGCCGTTGGGCATCGGTGAAATAGGCGGGGACCGTAATAACCGCTTTTGTCACCGGCTCCCCCAGATAGTTCTCCGCATCCTGCTTCAACTTCTTCAACACCTTCGCTGAAATTTGCTGGGGGGTGTAGACCTTATCCCGAATTTGCACATCGACGGTGGTATCGCGGCCGGAGACGCAGTTGTAGGGAACCGTGCTGCGTTCCTGCTCCGTTTCATCCCACCGCCGGCCAATAAAGCGCTTGACGCTAAAGATCGTATTCTCGGCATTGGTCACCGCCTGGCGCTTGGCGAGCTGCCCCACCAGCAGCTCATCACCCTTGGCGAAAGCCACAATACTGGGGGTGGTCCGGGCACCTTCTGAGTTGGGGATCACGATGGGCTGTCCCCCTTCCAGTACGGCGACGCAACTGTTTGTCGTCCCCAAATCGATGCCGATGACCTTTCCCATTGTTTCGTCGTTTCCCGTGATAAAGGGGCAGTGAAATTACCAGGAGTCCTGTGCCGTAACCCTCAGGATGGTTAACCCTCAGCGTAGTTAAACCCCAGCAGAGGGGAGTGGAAGGGTAAGTAAGGATGCGCCGATAGTTGGGCGATCGCTATTCCTTAATAACGTCCCTAGTCAACAGATTAGCTTATCCAAAAACAACAGGTGAGCTGACTTGGGGCGCGTGCGCTTCCCGGGTGATCGCCCCTTTGAAAAAACACCCCTACGGACTTATGAAGGGGTGCCTCATTGGGACTATTGGTCGGAAGACAAGCAAGGATTTACCCGTCGGCGTTGGAGGCTTCGGGGGAAGCACCGGTGCCGGATCCCGGTGCAGCGACCTTAACCATGGCGTGGCGGAGGACGCGATCGCCCACCAAATAACCCCGCTGTAATTCCTCGATCACCAGGTCTTCGGCATAGGTTTCGCTGACTTCCCGCATCACCGCTTCGTGAAGGTTGGGGTCGAATTCCTTACCTTCGGGGCGCATGGGAGAAACGCCAAGGCGCTTCAAGCTGTCTACCAGTTGCTTATAAATACCCTGGTAGCTTTTGTGGATATTCATCTCCGAGTCATTCTGGGGCTTGATAAAGGATCGCGCCCGCTCAAAGTTGTCCACCACCGCCAACAGTTCCCGGAGGGTGTCGCATTTAATCTTCTCAGCCTGCTCTTCCCGTTCCTTCTGGGTGCGCTTACGGAAGTTTTCAAAGTCGGCGGACAACCGCGCATATTGCCCTTGGCTATTTTCCAACTGCGATCGCAACCCTTCCACTTCCCGCATCAGGTCTGTCATGGCCGCCTGATAACTGGCGGTCTCTTCCACGCCAGCGGTGGTATCGGGCACCGCATCCGCCGGATCTTCAACGGAATCATCCAAATCCAAATCATCCAAGGTTGCCGGGGCTTCATCGCCCTCCCCAGACTCCGATTCCATGTCTGCGATCGTCTCCACGACCGCTTCTTCGACGCTGGCTTCAGTGACAATCGCCTCGTCTACGCTAGCAGCCTCATCAACAGCCTCACCGGTGATGGGATCGGTTTCCGCCGTCGTCTCCGATGCGCTTTCCGAAGGAGCAGTCTCATCGCCGGTCGGTGCGTCAGTTGCCGTAGCTGATGTGTCGGTCCCTTCGGTCGCTTCTACGGTTTCTTCAGTCCGATTTTCGTCGTCAATCATGTCCCTTCGTTCGATATCCCTAGTGTTCTATAGCCTATTTTCGACGGGGGTACCGCTGGTGGCTCGCCCTGTCCAATGTACTGCGATCGCCGTGCTCAGGCAAAACCTTTCCGTAGGTTCACGGGGATGGAAAAACTTAGCGTGGGATCCCCTGGGAAAGGAGACCCGCGTCCATCGACTGAAGGTGTTAACTTTTGTATAGTGCCATCCCGAATCCTAGAGCCATGCCTGAGTTACAAACCCCCGCCAAACCTGACTTGTCCTACGCGATCGCCGATTGGCAGCGGGGCTATGAATCCCAGCCGGAGGAGTTTGATTATTGGATCGATGATGTGGACGGGGAAATTCCGGCGGCGTTGACGGGGACCCTGTTTCGCAATGGTCCTGGTCTGTTGGAGGTGGGGGGCGAACCCATTGCGCACCCGTTTGATGGGGATGGCTATATTTGCAAAATTGGATTTGAGAACGGGCGGGCCCACTTCCGCAGTCGCTACGTCAAAACGGAAGGGTACAAAGCAGAGCAGGCGGCGCAAAAGATTTTATATCGAGGCGTGTTTGGCACGGCGAAAGCAGGGGGCTGGCTGGCGAATCTATTCGATTTGAATTTGAAGAATATTGCCAACACCCACATCCTGCCCTGGGGAAAGAAGCTGTGGGCATTGTGGGAAGCGGCAGAGCCCCATGGTTTAAATCCTGAGACGTTGGAGACATTGGGTCTGGATCGATTGGACGGAATTTTGCAGCCGGGGGACGCGTTTGCCGCTCACCCGCGTATTGATCCCGGCACGGTCACAAAAACGAATCCTGAGGGCGATCGCCGTCTGGTCAATTTCGCCGTCAAACCGGGGCTGTCGACCGCGATCACGATTTTTGAGCTGGACGAAGCGGGCACCCTGGTCAGCAAACAAACCCGCAGCGTCCCCGGTTTTGCGTTTTTGCATGATTTCGCGTTGACCCCCAACTACTGCGTCTTTTTCCAGAACCCCGTGCAGTTCAATCCCTTTCCGTTTCTATTGGGAATGCGCAGCGCCGGTCAATGTTTGAAATTTGATCCCAAGCAGCCAACCCGGGCGATCGCCATTCCGCGCGATCCCAATGCCGAGGTCAAAACCTTTGAGATCAACCCCTGTTTTGTGTTCCACCACGCCAACGCCTTTGAGCAGGACGGCAAACTGATCGTTGACTCCGTTTGCTATGACTCCTTCCCCACCGTTGAACCGGGGATGGATTTTCTGCAAATTGATTTTGATAGCATCCCCGCCGGAGAACTCTGGCGCTACACCTTAGATCTCGCCAATGGTTCCATTGACGCGAGCGTCATCGAAAAACGCTGCGTCGAATTTCCCACCATCCACCCGGATTACGTGGGGCAATCCCAACGCTATGCCTATATCGGCGCAGCCCACGAAGCCACTGGCAATGCCCCCCTACAGGCAGTCTTGAAGGTGGACTGGGAAACCGGCGATCGCCAACTGTATAGCTTTGCCCCCCGTGGATTTGGCGGCGAACCGATTTTTGTGCCCCGCCCCGGCGGCACCGCTGAGGACGATGGCTGGGTGCTGGTGTTGGGCTATAACGCCGCCGGTCACCGGTCCGAGCTAGCGATTTTGGATGCCCGCGACCTCACCGCCGGCCCCGTCGCCACCCTCAAACTGAAGCACCACGTCCCTTATGGCCTCCACGGCAGTTTCACGACCCAGACCTACGGCGAATAATTCCGGCGATAATAATTAGTCTGACGTACGGCGATAATAATTAGCCTGCAGTGATATTTAACGCGGTTGACGGGGACATTCCATGGGCTATTTTCGGTTAGATGTGGACGCCATGACGGGCTACAAGCCTGGGGAACAGCCACCACCGGGCACCCCCATCATCAAACTCAACACCAACGAAAATCCCTATCCCCCCTCCCCCCAGGCGATCGCCGCACTCCATAACTGCGATCCCGAATGGCTACGACGCTACCCCGATCCCTTTGCGCGGGAATTTTGTCAGGCCGTCAGCGATGCATTGGGCGTTCCCGCTGACTGGATCATTGTGGGCAACGGCAGCGACGAACTTTTGAATCTGTTGGTGCGCGCCTGCGCCGATCGCGATCGCCCCATCGCCTATCCCACCCCCACCTACGTGCTTTACCGCACCGTAGCAGCGATGCAACCCTGCCCCACCATCGAAATCGCCTATGTCGAAGGCAACCAACTCCCCGTCGATGAATTAATTGCGGCCAACGCAGCGGTCACTTTTCTCGCGACTCCAAACAGTCCCACTGGCTATCAAATCCCCTTTGGCGACTTAAAAGCGATCGCCCAAAATGTGTCCGGTGTCGTCGCCATTGATGAGGCTTATGTGGATTTTGGTGAAGGCTCCACGTTGCCTTTACTCAAAGAATTCAAAAATGTAATCCTGTTGCGAACCCTATCTAAAGGCTATGGCTTAGCCGGCTTACGATTGGGATTTGGCATTGCCCATCCTGACTTATTGGCAGGGCTATTTAAAATCAAAGACAGCTACAACATCGACGCGATCGCCACGCGAGTTGGTGCAGCGGCAATGCGGGATCAAGCTTACAAAAACGAATGCATTGCCAAGGTCAAGCGATCGCGGAGCATCCTAGGCGAAAAACTGGCAAACCTAGGATTTGCGGTACCCAAATATCCCCGGGGAAATTTTTTGTTAGTGACCCCTCCAACGGGCGATCGCACCGCCGCCGACCTACAAGCTGAACTCAAACAGCGCAATATTTTGGTTCGTTATTTCCGCGAGCCAGGGTTAGATGACAAACTGCGCATCACCGTTGGCACCGATGAGCAGAATCAAATTTTAATTCGGTCTTTAGAGCAAATTCTCAGTCCCTCTAACGCCTTCTAATTAGGCGATATTTCTAGCCCTCGTCTCCGTAACTTATTCCTTAAACGGAGAACCAGGTAAAGGACATTAAAAAAGCAGTGACTGTCTGAATCATCCTAAATGAACTGACAGCCACTGCTTTTGTTTTACGTACCCGGCGCTATTATGTACCCGGTGTCTTAACCTTTGGAGACGTTAGCGGGAACACGGGCAACGGTGTTCAGGCTTTCCACGATCGCCCGGACTGCAGCGATCATAGCGACTTCGTTATCCAACTTGTTGATAGCGGACCCAACGCCAACGCCCGCAGCCCCAGCGGCGATCGCCATGGGAGCGGTGACGCTAGAGATACCGGAAGCACAGAGCACAGGTACATCCACCGCGCGGGAAATTTCCGCCGCCGCCGCCAAGGTGGGAGCTGCCTTTTCGATTAAACCCAATACGCCGGCATGGGTAGGAGCGCTACTGGTGCCGCCCTCGGTTTGGATAATATCTGCGCCCGCCTCAACCAATTTCTCTGCCAAAGCCACCTGCTCATCCAGCGCCAAAATGTGGGGCACGGTCACGGATAAGGTCACATCGGGCAACAGGCGACGGGTTTCTTGGGTCAACGCCAACACCTCATCCGCCTCAAAGCGAATGCCCTGGGCATAGAAACTATCGAAATTGCCAATCTCAATCAGGTCTGCCCCAGCAGCGATCGCCTCCACAAACGTCTGAGGATCCACGGCGGATACACAGATGGGCAAATTGACCAACGCCTTGCACTGACGCACCAGGTCCGGATCCGCCGCAATATCAACAAACGTCGCCCCCCCAACCTCGGCAGCTTTGACCACGGCCGCCACAGTCGCCGCATCAAAATTGTTCAAGCCGCTAATCACTTTCAGGGCTTGACCGCTCGCCAAGGCGGTTTGCAATTGGGGATTAATGCTCATAGTGATCCTTATGCCTTAGAAGATCTATCGGCTCAAATTGTATCAAATGGATTTGGAAGGTTTTGTTTGGAATGCTGGAAGCGATCGCGGTCAATGTTAGGCTCAGGGGCGAATCTACCCTGCCAGCTGCCATTCACCCATTGCATCAGGAGGCGATCGCCCATGAAAACCCGTGCCGCCGTTGCCTGGGAAGCGGGTCAACCCCTCGCCATTGAAGAGGTGGAGCTGGAGGGACCAAAAGCCAACGAAGTCTTGGTGCGCTTGGTGGCAACGGGGGTATGCCATACGGATGCCTATACCCTATCCGGCAAAGATCCAGAAGGGCTATTTCCCGTCATTTTGGGGCACGAAGGGGGCGGCATCGTGGAAGCGGTGGGGCAGGATGTGACGACGGTACAGCCCGGAGATCACGTGATCCCCCTATACGTGCCCGAATGCAAAACCTGTAAATTTTGTATGTCTGGCAAGACCAATTTATGTCAGGCGATTCGGTCCACCCAGGGGAAAGGCCTGATGCCGGACGGCACCAGTCGCTTTAAAGCGCGGGGTCAGACCATTTATCACTACATGGGCACCAGCACCTTCAGCGAATACACGGTGCTGCCGGAAATTGCGATCGCCAAAATCAATCCCAAAGCCCCCTTAGATAAAGCCTGCCTCCTGGGCTGCGGGATCACAACGGGGATCGGTGCCGTCCTGAATACGGCAAAAGTGGAACCGGGCTCCTCCGTCGCCGTCTTTGGCCTTGGCGGGGTTGGCCTCAGCGTGGTTCAGGGTGCGGTGATGGCCAAAGCCGATCGCATCATTGCGATCGATATCAATCCCGATAAATTCACCCTCGCTCAACAATTGGGGGCCACCGACGTGATTAATCCCAAGGAACTGGACGTGCCCATCCAACAGGCGATCGCCGAGATGACCGATGGGGGGGTGGACTATTCCTTTGAATGTGTCGGCAACGTGGAACTCATGCGAGCGGCGCTGGAATCCTGCCACAAAGGCTGGGGAGAATCGGTGATTATCGGCGTCGCCGGCAGCGGCCAGGAAATCAGTACCCGTCCCTTCCAGTTGGTGACCGGACGAGTCTGGCGCGGCAGTGCCTTCGGCGGTGTTAAAGGGCGATCGCAACTCCCCGGCTATGTGGAACGCTATCTAAACGGCGACATCAAAGTCGACCCCTTCATCAGCAAAACCATGCCCCTCGAAGACATCAACACCGCTTTCGAGCTGATGCACCAGGGCAAAACTATCCGCTCTGTGGTGCTCTACTAACCCAGTTCGGACAACTAACCCAGTTCAAACAACAAAATTCAGTTTATTTGAAAGATTATTTGAAAGGCGTAGGGCAAACGCCCTTGCCTGGCGCATCCCGGAAACGGATGGCCGCCGGCGCACGATTGGCCAAATCTGGCGCACAGCGGACCAATCGGCGAAACGCCTGATTGCCCATCCACAGCACCAGCGGGTGGGGAATATTGCGCACCAATGCATTCACCGCATTATTGGTCGCCGCCAATAAATCATCCAGAGCCTCGACCCCATCCAACCCCGTCACCATCAACGCCTGGGGATGCCCAGGATTCAGATTAGAGCGCTGATGTCGGATCGTAGAACACAGGGTCTGAGCCGTCGGCGGCAATTTCAACTCCGGTAAATTACCGGAAAACTCGCGACGCAACAGCTTAATCTGACGATGCTGCTCTGGAACGCTATTGCACAGCACAATAATCAGTGCAAACTCTCCCCCCTGATTCCGGATCGTCCGCAACAGCCATTGACGAGCCTGCTGTTGCTCATCAACACCGGATGATATTACGTCTGTATCAGAAGACAACCGGGTGGTTGCGCTGATTGTGCTCATGGGGAGGCCTCAGCCAGGACAGATAATCAAATTCAGCCAGTGGGATCCAGAAAAGCGGAGCATCCAAACTGCCCTGCGCTAGCCCACCGTCATCATCACAAAGCAAAATAAAGTCGCGGAGCAGATGGCCGCCGTTTGCCCAAAGGTCTACCCAGCCGCACTAAAACAATAGTAACCCTTCCAACCCTGAACTCCTTCGGGCGACGGCAAAGGGCGATCTGAAATTAGCGCCTAAAGACTGGCTGCCCACTGACGAAAGCGGTCCGTTTCTTGCAGGGCTGGATTAAGGCCAAACCACCGACCATCACTATCACGGTACTCATAAATCAACATGCTCCGCAACAGTGCTTGGTAACTGTCTTCCCCTTTCATGCCCTGTCCCTGTGCCACTTGTAACAGCAACGCCCACTCATCATCATCAATCGATAGGATTAAATCGTCCCGATAATCCTTGATGGCGTGCTCCAAACTGGTGCGATTGAAAGGCGGATCCTCCTGTTGTAAACAGCGATAGAGCAACCCCAGCAATGTCCGAGGATGGCCACCACTGACCTGGCAAAGGCGGTCTAGGGTCTCCGGTGCATCAAATACATCTGTTACGATTTGTGACCGTTCCCCTGGGGCAATGTCTGGAAACGCCCGCGCCAAAATCGCCTGTCGCAGCAGCTCCATCCCCTGTTCGAAGTCGCCCCCCTTGCGATCGCTCACCGGGATCATGGGCAACACCTTTGGGGCCACGCCTCCCCCCAACCGATTTTTTAAGGATTCATATTCATTGGAAAAGATCAGCGCCAAAGGAATGGTGTACACCACATGGCAGTTCAATCGCCGTAGCTGAGATCCCCGATCCACAAATAAATATTCCGGCTGGGTCCGTCCAGAGGGCATGGCACGGTTATCGACCCGGTCTAGGTTATCGACAATAACCACCAGCCCCCGCTTGCCCTTCTTCTTAATCAGCTGTTGGCGGGCTCGATCCAACACTTCTTCGTTGATGGCTTTGAGAATGCTTTCGGCCCGGGGCTCGAGATATTGACGCAGTTGGTTACGGAGTTTGGGATTGTCCTGGGTTTTGGCGGTCAATTTGGCGATCCCCACCGAAAGCTCCGCTTCGCCGCCGAATTCGATTGGGGTTTGTAGGAAGTCTGCCACTTCCGTAAACAGATTTGTGAAATAGCTGGGTTTGAGATTGATCCCGAATTTTTCTAGGTTTTCGCTGACCTGGTGAGTGATGGCCAGCAAAATATCGCTCACGTCCACATCCGCCATATCGAGATCCTGACTGGACTCGAAATACACCACATGGAAATTTTCCGCTTCCAGCTCTGATTTAAGGCGCAGCAGTTCAGTGGATTTTCCGCAGCCGATATGGCCGGTAAAGAGTTGACAAGTTGGGTCGTCGGGGGAGATGCGAGAGATGGTCCGCTTCAGTTCTTCAATGATTTTGCCGCCTCGAACCGGGGCAAAATCGATGTAATATTTCTGATCCTCCGGCACGCTCATGTCGAGGGTTTTGGCCGGATTACAAGCTTTGAAGAAACGGGACAAGTCCAGGGGCATAGGGGATTGGAATCAGGTGGCGTTTGGGGGGGAGAAGATATTTTTTAGGTAGTGAGATCCGCGAGGCCAGTGTATCTATTATTTTGTCTATCCTGATGGGTCTATCCTGGTGCGGATTGGGGACCGATTAGGGAGGGAAGGGTGATGGTTTTTAGGGTGGCCCAGGGGAGCGGGAACTGGTGACCGGCTAGGGCGTTTGGTGATGCGATCGCGAGACTACCATTCTGCCCCACGGTTTCGGACGGGGGGAATCGCCCCTGATCGGCGAACAGAGCGTTAGGGAAAGCGGTAAGGTCTGTAGCAACTTCCTGGGACAAATTGTTGTACAAGGGAAGACCTAACGTGTACACAGCGTCTTGGATTAGCAATGGGATCACAAAAAAATTAAAATTTCATCTGGAGAAATTATCCGGAGAGAGGGAACCGAGCCGGCGTTAGTAGGTCTATGGGGTGGACCGGAGACAGCGCCATAAACGGCTATCGGGGCTATCGGAGCAGCGATCGCGCTGATATATGACGGGATACGACAAGCAGGACAATTCAGCCATGACACAGATACGCCCCATTTCACGGGAACGGTTGGTGAAGCGCCGATCGCAACTGAAGCGCCGTCGTCAAACCCGAGTGCTATGGGGCGGTTGGCAATCCCTGGCGGCGATCGCCCTGCTGGGGGGGACCGGTTGGCTGATCACGTCCCCCATCTGGGTGGTGCGATCGCCGGCGCAAATTGATGTCGAAGGCAATACCCACCTCGAAGCGGATCAGATTCGGCAACTGCTTGGGCTGACCTATCCCCAATCCCTATGGCGGCTGGAACCCGAGGCGATCGCCGCAAGCCTCAAAGCCCGAGCCCCCCTCAACGAAGTCACCGTGACCCGTCGATTGCTGCCGCCAGGATTGACGGTCCAGGTCCAGGAGCTACAGCCCGTCGCCGTCGTTCAACTTTCCCCAGGGACCGAGCCTGAGGCCCCGAGCCCCTCTTCGGGCATCCTCGAATCAGATACGCCCCAGCCCGGCACCGTGGGGCTCATTGATCGCAATGGGGAATGGATTGATATTGCCCGCTATCAACAGGCCGGAGAAGGGGAGCGATCGCTCCCTGCCCTCAAACTCACGGCCTCGCAGGCTCAAATCGCCCAACAGTGGCCCGACCTCTACCGCCAAATAAAACTCTCCCCGGTCCGCATCTCCGCCATCCAATGGCAGGATGTCGACAACCTCATCCTAGAAACCGAAATTGGAACCGTTCATTTGGGTCCCCTGGGTCCCCAATTTGGTGACCAGCTCACCCGACTCGCTCAGTTGCGATCGCTACCGGACCAGCTCAGCGCCTCAAACACGCCGAATTATTATGTGGACCTGCGGGATCCCAACACACCGATCCTTCAGACCCAACAACCTTCGCGTCCTACGCCTTCCCCTTCCCCATAACCCCATTGCCTCAAGGCTTTGACGCCCCCAATGCTTAGGGCAACCCCCTATTTTTCCATCATTCTTAACCAAGACTGGGGGGTTGAAAATCGGGAGTTGGGTTTCCCTGAGCTAAGCTGTGGGAGGACATTTCACCCCTGGGCTGGCCGCCTGCCCCTGGCGTTGTATTTTCAGACGACTTACCCTATTCTTTGACTAAAGTTAAAGCCGGGCTTTGCCGTCGGGAACCCTTGCCTCAAGCGCCCTACACTCCTAGGGACGGCGTCTAAAATAAATCAATTTAACTAGATTAATTAATCAAACTAATTTAGCCATGACGTTGAAGCAACCTCATCAGCAAGCCCAAGCGGACCCCCAGGCGTCCTCGACCCGGTTTGGCTCAAATGCTTCGGCCGACAGTGGCAAAAGTCCCTTCTTTGGGGAGGGGGCGCAGCATAATGGGACAGCTCTAGACGATCATTCTAAAGGTAGTGATACTGTGCCAGGTAATATCGCCCGTATAAAAGTCATTGGTGTCGGTGGCGGTGGAGGCAATGCGGTCAACCGCATGATTGCTAGCGACCTGTCCGGAATTGAGTTTTGGTCCATCAATACTGATGCCCAAACCCTCACCCAGTCGTCTACTCCCCAACAGTTGCAGATTGGTCAGAAACTGACCAAGGGGTTAGGGGCCGGGGGCGATCGCGCCGTTGGTAAGAGTGCGGCGGAGGAATCCCGCGAAGAAATTTTAGCGGCCCTGGAAGGCTCCGACCTGGTCTTTATCACCGCTGGTATGGGCGGTGGTACCGGTACCGGTGCAGCGCCAGTGGTGGCCGAGGTGGCAAAG
>CAZZMD010000010.1:0-95851 GCA_964655355.1 uncultured bacterium | reverse complement strand
CGGGTGTTGCCCCTGTGGTCCATGGGGGTGAATCAGTCGTCGGAGGGGACCGCAAAAGCGCGGGGGATTATTAATCTGCATTTGCTGACGGGGCAAATCGGCAAGCCGGGGGCGGGTCCGTTTTCGTTGACGGGACAGCCGAATGCGATGGGGGGCCGGGAAGCCGGAGGGTTGGCGAATCTGTTGCCGGGGTATCGGGATGTGATGAATCCAGACCACCGGGCTGCCGTAGAAGAATTTTGGGGGCGACCGGCGGGGAGTATTGATGCTGAGATCGGGCTGACGGCTTGGAAGATGGTGGAGGCCCTGGAGCGGGATGAGGTGGGGGTGTTTTGGATCGCGGCGACGAATCCGGCGGTGAGTTTTCCGAGTTTGGATCGGGCAAAGGCGGCGTTTCGGCGATCGCCTTTTACGGTGTATCAGGATGCGTACTACCCCACGGAGACGGCGGCCTATGCCCATGTGCTGTTGCCGGCGGCCCAATGGGGGGAGAAGGCGGGTGTTATGACCAACTCCGAACGATTTGTAACCTATATGCCGGTGTTTCGAGAGGCACCGGGGGAAGCGCGGCCGGATTGGGCGATTTTTGCGGCGGTGGGGCAGCGTTTGGGCTATGGCGATGGGTTTGGGTTTGAGGATGCGGCGGCGGTGCATCGGGAGTTTGTGCAAATTACCGCTGGGCAGCCCTGTGATTCGACGGGGTTGAGTCACGAACGCTTAGCCAGGGGACCGCTGCAATGGCCTTACCCTGAGGGTGAAGGTGTGCGGGGTTCAAGCGATGCCCCGGCAGTGTCTGAGGAGGCTAAACGGCTGTATACCGATGGTCGGTTCTACACGCCGGATCAACGGGCTCGGTTTTGTACCGTGGCGCCGACGGGGTTGGCGGAACCGACGGATCGGGAGTTTCCCTATGTCATGACGACGGGACGGCTCTATGGTCATTGGCATACCCAGACCCGAACTGGACGGATTCCCCGGATTCAAAAGATGCATCCGGAGCCGCTGTTGGAGATTCATCCTCAGGATGCTCAGGGGCTGGGGGTCGTTGATGGGGATTGGGTGGCGGTGAAGTCGCGGCGGGGGCGGGGACGGTTCCGGATTCAGGTGACGGGGGCGATCGCCCAGGGGACGGTGTTTACGCCGATGCATTGGGGGGCGCTGTGGGCTCGGGAGGCGGAGGTGAATGCGTTAACCCATCCTGAGGCTTGCCCTTCGTCCAAACAGCCGGAGTTGAAAGCCTGTGCGGTGAATTTATCCCCCTGTCCCCCGCCGGAAGATTGACCGCTAGGTCCTTGAAAGCTGATTGGAACGATGATTACTGCTAGCTATTACAGACCCTGAAAAGGCACTGAAAAGGCATTAAAAAGGCACCCCGAAACGAGGTGCCTGAGGGAATACCCTGTCAGCCAAGAATGGGGCTTATGTTGCGCCCCTGTGCTCCGTTGAGGTTACTCCTGAACTTTGGGGCGGGGCTTGGCCGGCCGGGGCGTGCTGGGACGGGGGGCATCGGGCCGGGCGCGATCGCGATCGCCTCGGGGACCGCCTGGGGCACCGTAGGGACGTCCCTTGCGCTTATTGCCGCCGCCGCCGCCACCGCCCGGCTTTCGTTTTTGCGGGGGCAGGGCGCCCATGGAGGTGCCGGAGAGGATGGTGAGTTTGTCGTCCTTGCGTAGCACTTGGATATCCCAGAAGTGACCGACGGCGCGATCGCCCAGTAATCCTTCCAAGCGCAATTTAAAGGCTTTTTCCTTGTGCTTGGGAGGGCGGGCTTGCTGCTTGATTTGCACCATCACATAATCCTCGTCCTTGGATTGGAGGATGACCTCGCCCCGGATGGAGAACCCATCCTCGGGCACGTGGTAGGGGATTGCCTGGGGACGACGACGGGATGCCTTTTTAACGGGCTTGTCGTCGTTGGGGCGGACGGCGGGTTTGACCAGGTTGATCACCTTGGACCCGCTGGCGTCTGCCGGTGCGTCGGGGTCGGTTTCTTCCGTTGTGGAGTCGTCGGACGGCGCTTGACTGGCTTCGGCGTCTCCTGCTTCGGTGTCGGCGATCGCCTCCGCCGATTCCTCTGGGTTGTCCGGGTCTTCCTCACTTTTACTTAAGGTTTCCGGCTCCCAAATCCCGACGATTTGCATATGCAAATTTTCAGCGCGGGTGCGGGGATATACCACCCAAAGGTGATCAACCGTAAGATCAACGTGCTTTTTCAGCAGACTCATGACTCGACCCAGCAGCACCGTGTTGATGGTGGTGCCATCGCTGGTGATCATGTTTCCTTTGGTGAACTGATCCACATCGGGCACGTAGCGCCCTCGCACCAGGCCGATCGCCCGATACTGTAGGGCTTCGCTTGGGGGCGGAATGGGGCTGGGTTTAGGATCTTCGCCCTCCGCAATGGGGAAGGCGAGCCCGGTATTGGCGGGAGGAGCGGAGGCGTCTGAGGGAGCAGCGGCAGGCGTGGCAGCTGTCTTTTTTGGGGGAGTGACGGGGCGTTTGGGGGCCGTTGGGGGGGGATTTGGAGATGAATGATCGGACGGGCACATAAAACCTCCTTACGGTGGTACGGAGACGGACGCTGACAGGTTTTTCTATTTTGCCGCAGCCGAGGGGGCTGTTGGGCGTGAGAAAAGCTGGGTTGCAAGACCCTGGGCAGGTGCATAGATCAGGTTGATAGAGCCTGTTCACCGGGTCCATCTTACTGAATGCGTCAGTTTCCCTTCGGTGTCCGTATGATTCCGTGATTTTGTAGTTATTTCTGTAACTTTGATCGGAGTTTGACCAAACTTTGATCGACTTCTGATCAACCTTTGACCGACCTCTGAGCGGTTCTGGACGGGGGATGCTCGGGGGATGAAGCGGCGGGAGGGTGGAGCAAAGGGGAAAGGTGTCGATAATTGTCGATAATATGGAGTCCATGTGAAAACGCTGTGTGGCGGAGGACCTGGGCTGTGGCGAAGCAATCATCCAAACAATCATCCAAACAATCATCCCGACGGTGGTGGATGAGTGGGGTTTTGATTTTGGCGCTGTTGGCGTTTTTGGGGCTGTCGGCTTTGCCCTTGATTGGGGGGCTGATGAATAATAATCCGGCGGCGACGTCCCAGGCGCCGGGCAGTGTGCCGGGGGCGTCGGGGGATGAGCAGGCGCGGTTGCGGTCTGAGGCGGCGGCCTATGAGGTGGTGTTACAGCGGGAGCCGGATAATCCGACGGCGTTGCGGGGGTTGTTAGACGCTCGGCTGCGCTTGGGGGATGTCCAGGGGGCGATCGCGCCGCTAGAGAAATTGGCGGAGCAAAATCCGGAGGAGTTGGAGTACAGCATTTTGTTGGCCCAGACGAAGCAGGAGGTGGGCGATCGCGAGGGGTCGGCGGCGATCTATCGCCGGATTTTGGAAGGGTCGCCGTTGGAGTTGCGGGCGTTGCAGGGGTTGGCGGTGTTGTTGGTGAGTCAGGAGCGGCCCCAGGCGGCGATCGGGCTGATCCAAGATGCGTTGGATGAGGCGACCAAGGCTAACGAAGAACAGCCGGGGGCGGTGGATATGTTGTCCCTGCGGATGTTGCTCGGGCAGATCTATGCCCAGTTGCGACGTTTTGACGATGCTTTGGCCACCTATGACAAGGCGGTGGAGCTGGACCCGAAAAATTTCCGACCCATTCTGGCGAAGGCGATCGTGCTGAAGGCGGATGGGAAGGAGGAACAGGCGCAGCAGTTGTTTGCCACGGCGACCAGCTTGGCCCCTGATGAGTTTAAGGATTCCATTCGGCGGTTAGCGACGGCGGCGCCGGGGAATGATGGTGGGTTGGCGGTGCCAGAGTCGGCTCCGGCCCCAGGGGGCAGTGCTGCGCCGGAAGGGGCGAGTGGGGGAACGCGGGTTCCGCCCAGTCCAGAGCCTGAAGCGACCCCTTAATCGGGGGCTGCGCTCGTTAGCGTGGCGTGCGTTTTCCTTTAGGAAATCTTCGGGGTGTTTTGGAGTCAGGTTGGTTAGGATCGCGATGCCGGTGGGGGGATGCCCCCCCATTGCGGCTTAATGCTGCTGCTGCAATTTGCTTGCGGCGGTTAACTGCTCCTTACTGAAATTGTGATTCCCTATGGACTCTCTGCCACTTGCCTTCAGCGATCCCATCTCTAGCGAAACCGATAGTTTAGGAGCCCCGCGTCGCTCTCTGATTTCAGTGCCGAGCCAGGATCCTAATGATCCCCGATTTATTGTTCCGCCGGGGACGGGGTTTGATGGGGTGGTCGGCTATGGCGAGGGGGGAGATATTAGCTGCACCGGGGCTTTGCTCCTGTCCGGCCGCCATATTTTGACCGCTGCCCATTGTTTCAATATTGATCCCGGCGATCGCCCCAATCTGAATCCCAACCCCGCGGCGTATCAGGTCACCTTCGATACCGCTGCCGGCCGGAGTGTTGTGCCCGTAAGCCGTATTTTTGTTCACCCAGGGTGGACCGGTGTGGCGGACAACAATGACATCGCCATTATTGAGTTGGCGGGGGTGCCCCCCGATGCGGCGGATCGCTACGATATTTTCCGGGGCGCTAATGAAGTGGGGCAGGTGTTTCAACGGGTGGGGTTTGGCTCCGCTAGTACGGGCTTCGCGGGAGAAATTCAAGGTTCGCCCAGCGTGAAGCGCTTTGGCCAAAATCGCTATGAGTTGGTGGGGGAGCAGATTAATCAGGGGGCGATCCCCGGGTCCCAGTTGATTTACGACTTTGATAATGGGTTGCCTCAAAATGACGCCCTGGGACGGGAGTTTGGTACCCCTGATTTAGGCTTGGGCAATACGGAAATTGGGGCTTCGGGGGGCGATTCCGGTGGTCCTGCATTTTTAAACGGGCAAATTGCTGGGATCTCGTCCTACGGTCAAAGTCCTGAGATTGCTGGTGTGGATGTGACGCCCCCCAATGACACGAGCTTTGGGGAAATTTTTGGGGATACTCGGGTGTCGTTCTATCAGGGGTGGATTGATGTCACCCTGGCCCAATCCAATGCGGGCAATGATAATTTTGTCGGGACGAGCCGGGACGATCGCCTGTTTAGTAATGCGGGGAATGATACGGTCCAGGCGAACGGGGGCAATGATTTGGTTGCGGCTGGTCGCGGTAGCGATGTGTTGCTGGGCAGTGAGGGCAATGACCAACTGTTTGGGAATCGGGGACCGGACATCATCGACGGCGGCAATGGGGACGATATCCTGTTTGGCGGTCGTGGGTTTGATACGTTGACCGGCGGCGCGGGGAATGATCTGCTGGCGGGCGATCGCCTGCGGGATGTGTTGACGGGGGGCCCGGGGAGCGATCGCTTTGTGCTGAATCCGTCCCTGTCGGACACCGTGTTGGCCAACGCCGATGTGATCACCGATTTCTCGGCGGGGGATGTGTTGCTGTTGACCAATGGGGTGACCGAGCCCCAGCTTGCCTTCGAGTTCCTGGGAAATGCGACCGCTGTCCGGGTCCAGAGTACCGGCGCTGTTCTGGCGATCGTGAACAATGTCACCCCTGCTCAGATAACGGGTCGCTTTGCGCCCTTCTAGGACGCCGTCAGCGAGGAAAAATAGCGGGACTTCATAGCGGAACCTCATAGCGGAACTTCACAGTTCATCAACTGGTCTAGGCCGATAGTTGTTGTCCAGCCGACATCGCTAGGGTGAATTGGCTGGATTGCCGGTTTTTGGTGCCGGTGGTTTGCACAACTGATTATGGCTAGTGATTCTAGCGATTATGGCTAGCCATGCCTTACCCCACCTATCGGACCGCTATGGATTTCTCGCCCCTCGATTTTGATAATTCCCTAGCAGACCCGGAGGATACGGGGCGATCGCCGTTTGATGTCTCAGCCTCCGATGTCCAGGCCTCCGATGTCCAGGGCTCTGATCCCCAAACCCCTCGGCGATCGCGCGTTGCCGTCCCCAGTACCAATCCCGATGATCCCCGCTTCCTCAGTCCCGCCGGCGGTGGACTGGATGGGGTGGTTCGGGTCGCCAATTTGGCCTCCGATGCATCCTGTAGTGGCTCGTTGCTGTTGTCCGGTCGCCATATCCTGACGGCGGCCCACTGTCTCAACTTTGCGCCTGGGGTGCCCAATCTCAATCCGGATCCGGCATCCCTGCGGGTCCGGTTTGATACGGCGCAGGGGCGGACGGTGCTGCCGATTAGTCGGGTGTTTGTTCATCCCAATTGGACCGCCGACCGCGATTCCAATAACGATATTGCCATTTTGGAGTTGGGGGATGTTCCCCCGGACAGCGCCGATCGCTATGACATTTTCCGGGGCGCGAACGAAGTGGGGCAGGTGGTCCAGCGGGTGGGATTTGGTGCCCCGGGGACCGGATTGACCGGGGAAGTGCCGCCGACGACAGCGGTGCCGATCCGTCGCACCGGTCAGAATCGCTATGACACCCTGGGGGATATTTTTTCGTCGGGGGTGATCCCCGGGACTCAGTTGGGCTACGACTTTGACAATGGTCAGCCCGCTAATGATGCGATCGGTCAGGATTATGGCATCCGGGATACGGGCGTCGGGGCCCTGGAGGTGGGATCCAGTAGTGGGGATTCTGGTGGTCCTGGGTTTATCAATGGGCAGATTGCTGGGATTGTGTCCTATGGGTTTAGCCCCCTGACGCCGGGGGTGGATGTCACCGATGACAATGACACCAGTTTTGGGGAAATTTTTGCGGATACGCGGGTGTCTGCCTATGCCGGTTGGATTGATGTCACCCTGGCGCAGTCCAATGCGGGCAATGATAATTTTGTCGGGACCAGCCGCAGCGATCGCCTGTTTAGCAATGCGGGGAACGATACGGTGCAGGCGGGCGCGGGGGATGATTTGGTGGCGGCGGGGCGGGGCAATGATGTGTTGATTGGTAGCGATGGCAATGATCTGCTGTTCGGCAATCGGGGTAGTGATGCGGTGGATGGGGGCAATGGTAATGATTCCCTCTTTGGCGGGCGGGCGGCGGATAATTTGATTGGGGGACCGGGGGATGATTTGCTCAGCGGCGATCGCGCTCGGGATGTCCTGACCGGTGGGCCGGGCAATGATTTGTTTTTATTGGTCCCGTCCCTGTCGGATTTGGATTTGGCGGCGGCGGATGTGATTACGGATTTTTCGGCGGGCGATCGCCTAGCGTTGGCGGAGGGTTTGGTGGAATCCCAATTGCTGTTGCAGGATTTGGGAGGGGCGACGGCGGTGCGGGTGCAGGGGACTGGGATTGCGTTGGGGATTGTGAATAATGTGACGCCGGCCCAACTGGCTGGGCAATTTGTGTCGATCTAGCTGATTTAAGCGAAGGTAAGCGAAAGGCTTTGGGCAATGATGTAGCGCAGGCGTCGGGCAAGACGTAGGGCAAGACGTAGGGCAATCCCCACATCGACAGGCTGCCCCCTTCGGTTCTACTATGGGTCCAAATGTCACGGTTGTTTGACGTAAACGTTGCTAAGTTATCAGCCTATTGCCGGGGATCATGGCAACGTTAGAACGTATTGCAGAATGGCTCGGGGCCAGAGAACTCTGTGGGGGCGATGCTCCTGGGGGCTGACCCTGTTAGGTTCTGGGTTTCGGTGCTCGACATTCATGGGAGGAGCTGAGCGGTGGATGAATTACGGACCGCCCTGGAGTTAGCTACGGATGAAGAGCTACAGGAACTGACCTGGCTGATGTTCCAGCGGAAGTTCAATCCCCTGGATTATGTGGCTGTGCCGACGCCGATCGCGGTGCAGAGTTGCGATCGCTGGACGCAAATCGATGCCCTGGAGGAGCGGTTCCGATTCCTCGCGGCGGATGGCTTTACTGTGCTGCGCGGGCAGACGGATTTGGTGAGCTATCGGGAAGTGGTGTTGGGGGTTTGTGATTATTTTCGGTTGGATTATTCCAGTCGCTGGTCCACGACGGAGCTGGAGTCGGAGATTTTTTTGCATGTGTTGAATCGGGCGTGGGAAAGGTTGCCCCGCGATCGCCAGACGGCGTTGACGGTGGGGGTACAGCGATCCCTGGTGCAAAATCCGGTGTGGGATCGGTTGCCGGATGCCCTGAAGCGGGATCCGGTGCGGTTGACGTTGGCGGGGAGTGGGGCGATCGCGGTGAATGCGGTGGTGCGTCCGTTGGTGTTGCGGCAGATTGCTCACCAGTTTGCGGTGCAGTTTGCCCGCCATGAGGCGGCTAAGACGGTGTTGGTTCAGGGGGGCAGCGTCGCCACGAAGGTGTTTAAGGGCCATGTGGCGGCTCAGATGGCGAAGCGGGGGATGGCGGCGAGTGCGGCGCGGTATGGGGCGGCACGGACGGTGTTTTCGGTGTTGGGTCCGGCGATGTGGGCGTGGTTTTTGACGGATTTGGGATGGCGGGCGATCGCGACGAATTATGGGCGGGTGGTCCCGGCGGTGTTTGCCCTGGCGCAAATTCGCTTGACTCGGGGGGGCGAAACGTGGGACTACGGCGATGGGTCTTCGGGGACCCAGTCCTTGAGCTATGAATGCGCTTAGAAAGCCTTTGTCTCGATATCTTTTGCGACCGTTGCAACGTTTTCAATCTTTTTTGCAAGATGGCTCGAATGGGGTGAATTGGCTGCAAGTCCATCCAGAGCCTAAGTTTCGGCGTCCTTGGTATTTTGCGCAGTTTGGCATTTTGGTGTTGCCCTTCAGCCCCTCCCTCGGGGTGGTGGCGTTGCTCGCTGCCGTTGTCCTCACCACATGGCAACTGCGCCAGGAAAATAACCCGCCCCATCCCCTCCCTTGGATTTTTGGGGCGATCGCTTTGGTGATGGTTTTAGGGATTCCGGGGGCGGTGGATAAGGGGGAGGCGGCGCTGGGGTTGGCGAATTTTTTGCCCTATTTTTTTGTGTTTTGGGTGCTGAGTCGGTTGATGGGCGGTGTGGCGCAGTTGCGGCGGCTGGCTTGGCTGGTGATTTTGGGCAGTGGACCGGTGATGGCGATCGGGATCGCTCAGCTCCTGGGTTGGTGGGCGGGACCGGTGCTGCTACCGGGGGTGATTAATTGGCAGTTGGCGGCGGGGGGGAATCCCGTGGGACGGCTGTCGTCGGTGTTTGAATATGCCAATGTGACTGCCAGCTATGCCGTTATTGTCTGGACGATCGCCCTGGGATTGGCGGTCGATCTTTGGCAAACCCGTAAAAGTCCTGCTCCTAATCTCAAGTTCAAGCGTAAGTGGGCGATCGCCACCCTGGGGATCACGCTTCTTTTGACGGGATTGGGATTGGTGCTCACGGATTCGCGCAATGCCTGGGCGTTGGGGATGGGGATGACCATTGTTTGGTCGGTGGTGTTGGGGTGGTATTGGCTTTGGGGATCGGTGATGGGGGCGATCGCGGTGATCCTGGGGGCCGCTTTTGCGCCGGATCCTGCCGCTGCTCCCCTGCGTATCGTAGTGCCTCGATTTATCTGGGCACGGCTCAATGACAGCCTTTATCCTGATCGCCCTATTGAGACATTGCGATCGACCCAATGGCAATTTTGTTGGGATCTGAGTTGGCAGCGTCCGTTCCTCGGCTGGGGCTTACGGAATTTCTCGCCCCTGTACGAAGGGGCGATGCAGGTGTGGATGGGGCATCCCCATAATTTGTTATTGATGTTGGCGGCGGAAACGGGGTGGCCGGCGACGCTGGCTTTTTTCGGGGCGATCGGCTGGATGGTTGCCCGCAGTTTGATCACGATTTGGCGACTGCCCTCGGGCGATCGCACGGTTGCCCTAACCATCTGGCTGGGGTTAATGAGTCTTGCCCTGTTCCATATTTTCGATATCACCCTATTTGATGTGCGAATTGGGTTGTTGGGGTGGGTGTTGCTGGCTAGCCTCTGGGGATTGGTTTGGCGACGCCCTGACCCTGAAACGCCCTCTCCCGCCGCCGTACCAACAACAATGGGAGAGTCCTGTTAAAATCGGGACTCATATCATTTTGATCGAGTCATTTCGACCGAGCGCCAGCGCCCTTGGGTGATCGCCCCGCTTCTATGAGTAAAGCCATCCCCGATCCCGTTGCCAATTTGCAGTCGCTGTTGACCCATTACCAACGGATGGGGCTCCATCCTTCTGCCGGTCCTGTGGAAATTCGTCGGCGCTATCGGGAACTCAGCAAGCTCTACCACCCCGATACCACCACCCTGCCCCCTAAGGATGCGATCGCCCAATTCCAAGCCCTGAATCAGGCCTATTCCGTCCTCAGCAATCCGGAACGGCGCGCCCAGTACGACGCCGCTATGAATTATTCGTCGATTAATGTCATCCAACCTTGGCGATCGCTCGATCAACCTAATCCGGGGGATCGCTCTGCCTACCTTGATCCCATCGATCGCCCCCTGTCTTCTGGGGAGCTGTTCGCCATTTTTTCCCTGCTGATTACTTTTGTCCTGTGCATTGGCTTGGCGATCGGTATTGCTCTATTGCGGGGGGATACCTTTGCTCTGCCGACGATCCCCTCCTGAGGGCGATCGCTTCGCTGGTTCCCATTGCCCCCATTTCGGCAATTTTCACTAAAATCTTGACGGACCCGGTCTCATTTCCGGTCTCAGTTATTTCTAGTTTTTTGAATCCATGACCCTGCCCAGCTCTGATACTCCCCTCTACAACCATCCCCTGCCCGATATTGAAAGCTGGCTCACGGACTGCGGTTGTCAACAGGACGCCGAAGCCCGCCATCTCTGGTCTATCCAGCGTCCCGCCTGGAATGCGGAGCTGTCCTTGGAAGAGGATAATTTGACCGTGAAATATGTCAAAAATGATGAGGGCACAGATGATGAAATCATCCGCGCCTTCAAATATTCCCTGAGCCGGGGCGATATCGAAGCCGCCGTGTTTGCCGGTCCCTAACCCCTAGCTCAATGAATTCTAGTTCAATGAATTAAGGAATACTCCATACGCGATCGTGGTATTCCGCTGGCTTCTCGTAAGGATCCGGCGCGCTATGGTCGTGGGAGTGACCGTGATCGTGGGTGTGCCCATGGGAATGGCCGTGAGCATGGCCGTGATGATGGCCATGACCGGCCATTTCCGGCAGCGGTACCGTTTCCCCGTCGTCCTGGCCCAATCCCACGAGATTACGGCTGACGGCGCGGCGGAATTTACAGAGTTCGCAGTTCATCGTCACATTGCCGGCGATCGCCTCGGCTTCCCGTTCCCCCATTAACTGGAACAGCACGGGATCGATCCCAATCTCATCCAACATCTGTACCTGTACCTCGGGGTGGGACTCCTGCGCCGCCGCCGCCACGCCCCGGATCCGCTCCATCAAGACTCCCGTAAACAGGAAGTGGGGTAGGACCACGATCCGTTTTGGGTTCCAGGTCCATACCCGCTCCGTTCCGGCGTCCAGACGAGGGTGGGTGATGCCGCTGAAACAGACCTCGAGTCCTTTAAATCCGCTGCCTTCCCAGAGCACCCGCGCCAGTTTGTAGGCATCGCCATTGGCATCGGGATCGGACGCTCCCCGCCCCACAAACATCAACACGCTGTCCTCGCGGGCGATCGCACTTTCCGCATCGGCCGCTTCCAGGCGCGATCGCCACAGATCCACCAATAAATCAGCCACCCCGAGCTGCCGTCCATAGTGAAATTTCACCCCTGGATGCCGCAGCCGCGCCTTATCCAGCTCGTTCGTGACATCAAACTTGTTGTGGCGAGCCGCAAATAATAACAACGGCAACGCCACCATTTCCCGATGCCCCTGGGCCACGAGCTGGTCGACTCCCTCTTGGATGGATGGCTCCGTCAATTCCAAGAAGCAGGGCAGCACCGGACGGGAGCGATCTACCGCCTGATAAGCCTCTGCAAAATCCAAAAAGGTTTGACGACCGGCCGCATTCCGCGTGCCATGGCCAATCAACAACACCGGCAGTTTTGTCATAGGTTTAGCTAACCTGATTCCTGATCGACGTAAATTTGTAGATCGTAAGTCTGCGAGTCGGTCCGTCCACGGTCTGTTGGGAGCGGCCAGAACGGGCGATCGCTTGATACCCTAACATCGCCATTCCCCTGGGCACATTGCCCCACCTAGGGATATGGCTGAACAAATCGCCCCGAACCGCGTGCTTATTAATGGCTTATTAACCGCTTGCTGATTGCTGCATTGTCTGAATCGGCGCTGCCTTAATAGGTGCGTCCTCGATATCGACGCCGCCGACCATCTGATCGGCGATTCTCCGGTCCCTCTGATGTCTCCTGGGGGGCATCATCGTCCGACTCTCCAGAGTCCGCCGTATCCTCGACGGGGGGAGCTGGGGGCGCGGGGGCGGGAGGAGCGGGATAGTTGGCGGTATCGGTTTCGGGCGATCGCTCAGAGTCTTCTAGGAACCGTTTCGTTTGCACCAGGCTGCCCACTAAGGCTTCCTTATCCAGGGTGCTTCCCGTTAGCTGCTGGAGAATTCGTCGGGTTCCGGCAATCACGCTGCTGATCGGATTCTTTTCATCAATCCAATCAATGGTCTCCATGGCCCCCACTTCCGTCGCCTCTCGCCGCCCTTCGGGGCTAATCGTTTGGGGCAATAGCAAAACCGTCTTCAGGGGAGGCGTCTGGCGCTCACAAAGGGCAAGCCACCCTAGCCAGTTTTCCTGAACGAGGGGCCAATCCACGAGCACTAAATCAAATTCTCGTCCCTGGGCGCTGTAGCTGGCTAGGGTGGGCAGGGGCGATCGCTCACTGGCGTCAGCATAAACTGTGAGTCCCTGAGATTGCAGAACCGTACGCCAGATATGACGCTGAAAGTCATCCGGTTGAATAATAAGGACGTACTGCTCAGGCTCAGCCATAGTGAAACTTCGTCATTGCCGTCGAAACGGCGATAGGGGGAACGGTTACTGTCAGCCCTTACGCTCGAGATTAACCTACGCTTCCGGAAAATGAAAGTTGGGTTAAACGCTGCTGTTGGTCGGACATTGGGGGGGCGATCGAGCGAAACCTCGCCCCTTGTTACCTTTCAAATCCTCGCCCTGCCATACCTTGTTGTCCGGGGACTCAGGGGGCTAAACGGGACAGTCGTGTTGATTGGAGCGTGCTGATGTCATGGAAACAACATGTGTACTCCGTTGTCTACTCCGCTGTCTACTCCACTGTCTACTGATCGACGTTGGGTCAACGCTAATCTTCAACGGTGGATCGCTGAAAACGGCAACTGTACAGCCTATGATTCCAAGGGATCCAGAACCCGTGAATGCCCCCTGGGCGAGGTGCCATCAACGGGGTTTTGCCTAACTCCTACCGATAGAAATGGCAGAAAAATCATCCATCTTCCGGATGTCCGGATTCTGGGTTGCCTTTCTCGGGGGTTAGAACAGAGAGCAATTATTGATATCTACGGCCTCTGGGTAATTTCCTCAGTACATTTCCTCACATTATTTGCCTATTTTTGCCTGACTTGACTCAACTGTTGGCTCAACTGTCTGCAGGCAACGGCAGTAATCACCCTCTACTTCAATAATAATCTGGTAACAGAATTGGGGGGCGATCGCCCCCCAATTGCCCTCTCCTCCTTTAGCTAATTCCTAACTGCCATGACTGATGACCGGTCGATTCTGCCCACTCCTTCAACGCCATTGATTTCTGATCCGGCAACTTCTGATCCGGCAACGTCTGACCCGGCAACTTCCGAACCGGCAACGTCTGACCCGGTGCCCCGGTCCTGGGACCGTGACTCGAAATGTCAGACTTATCCCCGTCGTCGGTCTTGGCTGCGACCGATGGGATTTCGTCTGCGGGGAGGGCGGCTATGGAGATGGGCGATCGCGGCGATGGCGATCGTCGTGGTGCTGAATGTGGGGGGGGGACCGTTGGGGAGCCTGGGGGGAGCTTGGGCCCAAGCCCAAGGGCCAACCACGCCGCTGGAACCGGATATTCCCCGTTGGCAAGTCACGGTGGATACCCTTTGGACCTTGATTGCAGGAATGTTGGTGGTGTTTATGAATGCCGGGTTTGCCATGTTGGAAACCGGGTTCTGCCGCTATAAAAATGCGGTTAATATGCTGGCGAAAAATCTGATTGTCTTTTCCATGTCCACCCTGGCGTTTTGGACGTTGGGGTTTGGGTTGATGTTTGGCGATGGGTCGCCCTTGGTGGGGCTATCAGGGTTTCTGCTGCAGGGGGCCGACAATAGTCCCCATACCGGGATTCATTATGAGGGGGTTTTTTCGGCCCTCAATTGGAGTGCGGTGCCCCTGATGGCGAAATTTTTCTTTCAGCTCGCGTTTGCGGGGACGGCGGCCACGATTGTGTCTGGGGCGGTGGCGGAGCGGGTTCGATTCTTATCGTTTCTGATTTTTAGTTTGGCGTTGGTGGGCCTGTCCTATGGGGTGACGGGCCATTGGGTGTGGGGCAGTGGTTGGCTGGCTCAGTTGGGGTTCTATGATTTTGCGGGGTCTACGGTGGTCCATTCCGTCGGTGGGTGGGCTGCTTTGGTGGGGGCGAGTTTATTGGGCCCTCGCCTGGAGAAGTACCACAAGGGGGAAATTTCGGCCCTGCCGGGTCACAATATGGCCCTGTCGACCCTGGGTTGTTTCATTCTGTGGTTTGGCTGGTTTGGGTTTAATGGGGGGTCCATGATGTCTGCGGATCCTGATGCGATCGCCCATATTATTGCGATTACTAATCTGGCCGGGGCCATGGGCGGATTGGCGGCGACCATCACGTCCTGGGTGTATTTCACTAAGCCGGATCTCTCCATGAGTATTAATGGGGTGCTGGCGGGCTTGGTGAGTATTACGGCTAGCTGTGCCTATGTGGGTTCAGATGGTGCGGTTGTGATTGGCTCGGTGGCTGGAACCCTGGTGGTGTTTTCGGTGTTGCTGCTGGAACGGCTGCGGTTGGATGATCCCGTTGGGGCGGTGTCGGTGCATTTGGTGTGCGGTATCTGGGGCACCTTGGCGGTCGGGATATTTAGTGTTGGGTCGGGGGTTTACTCCTGGTACGGGGAGCAAGATGCCCCCGCGGCTGGGCTGTTCTTTGGGGGAGGGGTTGATCAGTTGCTGACCCAGGCCCTGGGGGTGATGGCGGTTGGGGTGTTTACGGCAACGTTCAGTTTTTTGGTGTGGATGTTGTTGCGCTACACCATTGGTATTCGGGTGACCCCTGCGGAGGAGTATGAGGGGCTGGATTTGAGCGAGCACAGCATGGAAGCTTACAACGGTTTTCTGAAGGAGTGATCGCCACTACGTCATCGACGGCAATTTAAACCTAATATCCAGATATCCCTAACGGGGGGCTGGTGTTGGGGGATAGGGTGCTGGGGGATATATCGGCCAATTATCACGGGAGCATGACCATCGGGGCTGTGGTGGTGGATTTACGGTTCACCATGGGGAATTGGTATTACCCTAGGCATGGTTCGGGGGGTGATGTGGCTTTCATCCTGATCATCCTGATGTCCCACGACCCCTAACGTTTTGCCGCCGCCCTACTCCTGTATCGAAAATCCTGCCCCGAAAACTATGGTTGCTTCTGCCCCTCCGTCTCCCCTGCGCGCTTCTCAACCGGTTCTACGGCGTCCGATTACGCCGATTGGGGCCTATGATTTGCGGGGGATTGCCTTTTGGCAGGGGGCGGCGCTGGTGCTGGATGCCCTGCGGGGGCAGTTGCTGTCGATTGATCTGGAGACGGAAACGGCTCAGGTCCTGAATCCTTATCATTTGGATGAGTTTGCGGGGGGGCGAGGGTTGGCGATCGCGCCGCCGATTGATGGGGGCGTTGGGGAGCCTACTTTGTGGTTTTGTCGCGGGCGATCGGTGTTTTATTGCCGCCTGAGTGATATGTCCCCCCGACGATTTACGGAGATGCGGGAGGAGGTTGATGGGGTGGCGGTGTGGCATACCACGGTGTATGTGAGCTGCTCCCGGACGGGCAAAATCCATGTGCTGGGGCGGGAGTCCGGTCAAGAAATTACAAAATTCCATGCGCCGGGAATCGGGGCGGAAAATTTGACGGTGCGCGGGGAAAAGCTTTGGGTGTGCGATCGCCTGGAGCAGACGGTGTATTGCTTGGATCGGGCGACGGGCAAGTTGGAGTTTAGTGTGATGACCCCCTATGAGTCGCCGACGGGGTTGGCTTTTTGGGATGGGAATGGGGCGGCGACGGCGGAGGATAATTGGGCCCAAACGAATGGGTTGGCACCGCTGTATGTGTGTTATTCCGCGGAGGAGTCCTATATTCGGGATGATCCCAATGCGGATGAGCCCTTACAGGTGGCTTTCCGCGATCGCACGTTTTTGCATGCGTTGGATTTTAAGTGGGATCGCGATCGCCAGTTGGCCCTGTCCAATGGCTATCTGATCGAAATGTTTTATGTGGAAGAAATTTCACCGCTGGAAGCGGTTGATTTTAGTCTTCTGAAGGGGATGGAATGGCGAATGGCGATCCCGGCCGATACGGATCGCCAACGGGTTCGTCAGGTGTGGCCGGTGGGGATGCCTTTTGAGGAGATTGAGGACGGCGGGCAGCGGGTCGCTGTGTTTAAGTTTGATACGTTGGCGCCGGGGGAGGGGCGGTTGTTTGGCTGGAAGGCGCTGATTGAGGTGCGGGGTATTCGGTATCAGCTCACGCCGCGATCGGTGGAAAATCTGCCGCCCCGTCTGCCGGACGGTTATGCTGAGCAATATCTGGTGGATAACGATGATCTGGCGATGGATACGCCGACGGTGCAGCAGGCGGCGATCACGGGGGTGGGCTCGGAAACCAATGTGCTGCGGAAGATGCTGCGCATTCGGAATTATGTCTATGACCGGCTGAGCTATCGCCTGACCCCCAAAATCGATACGCCGGATGTGGTCCTGGAGCGGGGCATTGGTTCCTGTGGCGAGTATGTGGGTGCTCTGCTGGCGTTGGCTCGCCTCAATGGCATCCCTTGCCGTACGGTGGGCCGCTACAAATGTCCGCCGCCGGGTGATCGCACGGGGGTGTTGCTCTATCCCGACTACAACCATGTGTGGCTGGAATTTTATATTCCGGGCTATGGCTGGGTGCCGATGGAGTCCAATCCCGATGATATTCAGGAGGGGGGACCCTATCCGACCCGCTATTTTATGGGGCTGCCCTGGGGGCATGTGGAAATTGCGAAGGGGATTCGCTTCCAGCGGCTGACCATCGGTGGAGAACTGCCGGAGGACCTGTCGGTGGGGGATTTGGCGATGAACCATGTGCGGTTCAAAATTCTGGAGGAGTTGCCGCCGCTGGGATAGGCTGGCGTTTCTAGCTTTCGTTACGGGAGCTTTCGTTACGGGAACCTATAATCTTGCGGGGCTACTCTGCGATCGCCGCCACAATGGGGAGACTATCTAAAGTTTTAGATGCGTCCCTGAGTTCTTACCCCAGTCCCTATGAGTGTTGTTGCCGTCCGCAAGTATCCCGATCGCTTGGTGTTTGCCGCCGATAGTATTCGGGTCTCGGGCTATCTCAAGGAGAGTCAGCGGGTGTCCGGTCAGGATATGGCGAAGCTGTTCGAGGTGAATGGCATGGTGATCGGCGGTGTGGGGCTCAGTATGGAATTGAGCTTTATGCGGATCTATGCCCGCACCCATAAGCCGAAGGCGGCCAGTACGGAGGCGCTGCTGGATTTTATTGTGGATTTCTATGGGTGGGCCAACGGTAAGGACAGCAGCTTTGGGCACCACAGTGAATATTTGATCGGCTTCGGGAATGAAGTGTTTCGGGTGGCCGATGGATATTTGATCGATCGCATTAACGAATTCAGTGCGATCGGGGCGGGGGAACATTTTTCCCTGACGGCGATGTATCTGGATAAGTCACCCCAGGAAGCCGTCGAAATTGCCAATGACCTTTGTGTGTACTGCTCGCCGCCGGTGCAGGTGATTGAGCGGCCGTTTGAGTCGACTTAGGTCAGTTAGGTCAGATTACTCTATGGGCTGATTGGGCAGCGTTATGGACGTCATAGAAGCGCGTTGGCGGAGGTCCAAAGGATCAAAGATCACAAGGGATCATACAAAATCGACTGGGGGGGCTCCGCCTTGGGGGTCTAAGACCTGACTGCATAGGCAGAGTTTTAGTAGCCCTTCTTCTTCTTGCTGCGCTTGCCTTGGCGCACTTTCAAGCGGGGGTTGCTCTTCGAGATGACGTAGATATAGCCACGGCGCTTCACAACTTGGCAGTCGGGACTGCGCTTTTTCATGTTGCCGATCGAGCTAACAACTTTCATGATTTCCTCTGGGTTTGTATAACGATGCCAATGCTCATCGGGCCTGGCGAGCGCTAGGGTCTGCCGCCGTGGCAGCGTTTGCGCCTGGGCATTGTAGCAGAGCAATAAAATCGACGGCAAGGTCCGCCCGCTCCCCTGTCATCGCATCCGGAACTGGGGAGCGGGCGGATTGTTTGGCTGGGGCTGGCTGTCTGGTGGGCGCTACAGCAGCTCGTCTTCAAATTCTTGCTTGAGCTCCCGATCCATTAAGGCTTGGACGGCGTCTTCGGGGGTGATTTTGCCGTTCAGTAAACGAAATACCTGGCGGGCGATCGGGACGGGGATCTTTTCCCGGCGGGCGAGGTTGATCAGCACATTGGTGGTATTCACCCCTTCGGCGGTGCTTTTGAGGTCCTCTAGCACTTGGTCGAGGGATTTGCCCTGGGACAGTCCGAAGCCGACCTGGTAGTTGCGGGATAGGGGGCTACTGCAGGTGGCGAGGAGGTCGCCGAGTCCGGCTAATCCGACGAAGGTTTCGGGTTGGGCCCCGAGTTGGGTGCCGACGCGGATCATTTCGGGTAGGGCGCGGGTGAGTAGGGCGGACCGGGCGTTGGTGCCTAGGTTGAGTCCGTCACAGACACCGGCGGCGATCGCCATCACATTTTTCAGGGTGCCCCCCAGTTCGGTGCCGATGGGATCGGGGTTGACGTAAACCCGCAGTACATCAGACGCGAAAACCACTTGGGTGGCTTCGGCGGCGTCTAAATCGGTGCTGGCGACGACGGTGGCGGCGGGGAGCCCTTTCTCGATTTCTTTCGAGAGGTTGGGACCGGATAGCACCACGACTGGATGGTCGGGGAATGCCGCCTGCCACATTTGGGAGGGGGTGTTAGTGGTTTCGGGATCGAGTCCTTTGGTGGAGGTGACGATGATGGTGTTGGGGGGCAGCCCAATTTCCTTCAGGCGGGCAATGGTGGGGGCGACTCCCTTCATGGAAATGGCGGAGACGAGGATTTCGGTCCCGGCGATCGCCTTTTCGAGCGGTTCACCGGTGCGGCGGGACCATACATGGACTTCGTGAGTATTCTGTTGTGCGAGGGTCGCGAGGGCGGAGCCCCAGGCACCTGCACCGAGGATGGTGACGTTGGTCAGGTGTTTGGGATCTTGCATGGTTTGAACCAAGTTGGTGGGGGCAGAGGCCGAATTGGGCGACGGCGCGATCGCAGAAGTCATGGGTTTAGGGGGCTGGTTAGGCGATTGATTCTATCAGCGTCTGGACCCTCAATCGCTACGCCTTTTTATAGAGTTAGTTTGTAAAGGGTTAAGTCGGAAGGGAGACCGGCGATCGCTGGGGCGATCAAGGGTCAATCCTTGACTCTGACTGAGGTCCGGCTGTTCCTAGTGTAAAAGATGGTTTTGGGACGCATTGTTTGTCATGGTTTCGAGGCATAGCTCTGGGGCGATCGTGCGCCATAGTGGGGGGCGTCGTGCGCCATCGTGAAGGGCATTTTTAGGGTTCAGTGGGTGGGGAGGAGCCATGGTTGACGTATCGGTGTTGCAGGGGGAGCGTCGGGGGTTTGTGCCTGGGGCGCGGGCGTTGATTGTGGGGGCCAGCGGCGGCATTGGGTTGGGGTTTGTGGTGGCGTGTTTAGCCGATGAAAATTTTGCAACGGTGGTGGCGACCTATCGCGATCGCGACCGGGCTGGGGATTTATTGGCTTTGGCAGCAGACCACCCGGATCGATTGCGGGCGATCGCGTTGGATGTGACCGATGAGGGTCAGTTTGATGGGTTGCTGGAGACGCTGAAACAGGGGGGCGATCGCCTCCATCTGGTGGTGAATTGTGTGGGGTTGCTCCATGATGGTCCCGAGTTTCAGCCGGAAAAACGGTTGGAGCAGTTGTCGGCGGTGCAGCTATTGCGGTATTTCCAAGTGAATAGTGTGCCGACGGCTTTGTTGGCGCAGCGGTTGGTGTCGCTATTTCGCCATGGCGATCGCTCGGTGTTTGCGACGGTGTCGGCGAAGGTGGGGAGTATTGGGGATAATTATTTGGGGGGCTGGTATGGTTATCGGGCGTCGAAGGCGGCGCTGAATATGTTGATTAAAACGTCAGCAATTGAATATAAACGTCGCAGTCCAAATACAATTTTGGCGGCGCTGCATCCCGGGACGACGGATACGACATTATCCAAGCCGTTTCAGCGTAATGTTCCGCCGGGGAAGCTCTTTTCGTGCGATCGTACTGTTAGCCAATTGATGGATATTATTTACCATCTGGATTCCAGTCACAGCGGTGAGTTTTTCTCGTGGGATGGGACGCCACTGCCTTGGTAACCTTTATCAAAGAGCACCCTGAAAAGCTTGGAATGTTGCGAGCCTCACCTCAATTATTACCTTGAACTTAATGTAGAGAATTTTCGGGTTTGACTGATTCTTGAACTGATTTGAGAAGATGAACGTGAATCTATATCGTTTTTGCTCGATTACTGTGGGGACGCTAGTTGGCTTGACGGCTACTGGCTTGATCTCATCACAAAACTATTTTGGGGAACAGGGAATTACTCGAGCTGGCGAGGCGTTGATTGCCCATGGTTCCCACCAGAAAAAAGTCGGCGATCTCGAACTGGTTGCTGAGCTAGAGATTACCCCCGGTAATATTACGGTGTCCCGTGATGGTCGCATTTTTGCGAGTGTTCACGGCCTCCGTCGGGGGGAGGTCCAACTAATTGAAATATTTTCGGGTAGTAACCGTTGGAAACCGTTTCCTAATCAGGCTTGGAATGCGGAGCCCGGTAGTGGTCCTGATGTTCTAAATACGCCCCATGGTGTCGCGATTGATTCGCAAAACCGCTTGTGGGTTATCGACCATGGCAATTGGATGCCTGGCGGGCAGCCTGGTGCTCAGCCTAAATTAGTTGCCTTCGATATCGATTCTGGTCAACTGGTTTTTCGCATGGATTTTGATGAAACTGCCGCTCCTGAGGGACAGCTTTTGCAGGATCTTGCGATCGATGATGATCGGGGATTTGTTTATGTTGCTGACAGTGGACGTGGCGGTATTTTGGTCGTCGATATCAATAATCGAGAGACTTGGCGTTGGGAAAATCACCCGTCTCTCAAGGCTGAAGATGTGGATTTGGTGGTGGAAGATCGCACGATTCAATTACCTGGCCCTGATGATTCAATGGTGCCTGCTCGAATTGCGGTCAATCCAATTACGCTCTCTGCCGATGGGGAAACGGTGTTCTACGGTGCGATGACTGGGGAAACTTGGTATGGCGTTCCTGCTCAGTTGCTACGGAGCAGGGTTAGTGATGAAAAGCTTGCCCAAGCTGTCGAGGTGGTGGGGCCGAAACCTATCTCTGATGGCGCTAGTACCGATGGTGAAGGAAATCACTTTATAACGAATTTGCCAGATAATTCGGTTGACGTTTTAAGCAGTGATGGTGAGTTGACTCGGTTGATTCAAGATGACCGTTTCCTGTGGATCGATAATGTCCGTTTTGGTGCTGAGTCTTGGCTTTATCTCAATGTCAATCAGCTTCACCGCACTCAAGCACTGGCAGGGGGAACCGATATTGGGCGACCCCCTTATCAGATCTTTCGGGTTTGGACGGGAACCCAGGGACAGCCAGGACGCTGAGTTTTAAGGGATAGAAAATTCGGCGGGGTTTTGGTCGTAGCGATTGCGGATTGGAATCGCAGGTCCGGGGCGATCGCCGACTAATTTTGCAGTGCTTTCTAATGCTTCACGTAATCGTTTGCCGGCATAGATTGACATGTCTCGGGGGACGTTGATGCGATCGCGAAGGTATCGTAATCCTACGTCGGATCCGGTTGGGGGTTCGCTGGTTTCTCCGGTCATCAGGGTAGTTAGTGCGCATCGCAATGCTTGATCAAACGTAGAATCTTCGATTGGATTGACGCGAATAATATTGTTGCGATGTTTGAGAACTCGGGATAGGGCTTCCTGTCGACTATTGTCCGGTTCTTGATAGTTCACATCGGGCACTTCAAACCAAGGTCCTTGATCCACTTGGGTTTGGGCGGCGATCGCTTCGGGGGTGTCGTTGGAGTAGCATCCGCCCATTTGAGGGGGAAGGTCGTGGGCGTGGGTATGGAAATCGCTTTGGGTGCCGCGATAAACGGGGCGGGTTTCTAATGCGTTAAACCAGTCGGCGATGCGGGGATGGTTTTGCCGCAGGGAGTAGCCTTTGTAGTAATACAGGCTGGCGTCCATGCGTTCTACGTAAGGAATAAAGACGGTGTCGGCGGTGCTAAATTCTTCGAGGAAAAATGGTCCTGGGGTTTGGGCTAGGGCGTCTTCCATTTGATTTGCAATTTTGACGAATGCCTGTCGCCGTTGTTGATCTTCTCGGGGCGATCGCGTGGGATAGCACAGCCAGAAACACCAGGCGCGAAATAGTAGTCTTTCTAGGCGGCGGAGGGGCACGACCGCGTTGTCGGTCATGGATTTATGAAGGGGTCCGAAGGTGCGCTCTAGGACAATTAAAATGTCGTCGCTTTCGGTGATGATTTCTCCATCTAGGGCGATCGCGGGGAGCATTCCTGAGGGGACAACTTGTTTATACCAGCGTTCTTTTTCCCCATAGCAAAACATGGTGACTTTTTGGATGGCGTAGGGAATTTGTTGTTCCTCTAGCCAAATCCAAATTTTCTGGCAGTAGGGACACCAAGCGTGATTATCGCGATATAAAACGATGCGAATATCCGATGGGGATTGCCCGAATAAACGCTTGGTGGATTGGGGGTTGGTGGGACCGTTTTCGTAGTCGATGGAAAAGTCCGCCAACGCTTCGAGTTCTGTCCAGCTTAGGGGTGCGGAGGCCATGGTTTGAGGTGCTAGATGAGTCAGATTTGGACGATGGTTGGAAGTCAGATTTAAAGCTTGAGGAAACGGTCGAGTCCTTGGACGACGGTGGGGGGCCAGCGGCGAATATTTCGTACCCAATTAATATCTTTGTAGCGGCTGTCTAGGCCGACGACGGAGACCCATTGGCTTTCCGCTTCGCCTTGGTCGCCTTGATCCCACAAAACTGCGGTGAGGGCGGCGCGGGCGTCGGCGAAGCGGGGGTATTTGCGGACGAGGTTGCGGAGTTGTCGGAGGGCTTCGCGGTGGTTGCCGGTTTGGTACAGCGCTAGGGCGTAGTTTTCCCGCGCAATCACAAATTCACCGCCGAGTTCTGCTGCTTTTTGGAAGTCTGTCAGGGCGGCGTCCCAGTTGCCTTGTCCCCCTTGGGCGTTGCCGCGATTGTTATAGGCGGCGGCGTCGTCTGGGTCGATCGCGAGCACTTGGTTATAGTCGGCGATCGCGTCGTCCCAGCGTCCCATATTTTCTAAGGCGGCGCCTCGGTTGAGGTAGGGATCGGGGGCATCGGGGGCGAGGGCGATCGCCTGTTCATAATCTTCGATGGCTTCCTGGAGCTTCATCTGGCTGGCTCGGGCATTGCCGCGATTGCTCCAAATTTCGGCGTTGTTGGGGAAGGTTTCTAGGATTTCTGTCCAAATGGCTTCTGCTTCCGCATAGTTGCCGCGATTGGTCAGGTCAAAGGCTTCGTCTGTTAGGGCGACGGCTTGGTTGACGGCGGTGAGCATCTCCTCTTCGCTGGTCCAGGGGGCTGGCACCTCCGCTAGGGCTGGGGGCATTAGGACCCCAAAACTAACCACGATCCCTAGGATCCAGCCCAGCAGTTGGCGAGGTTGGAGCCGAAGTTGGATTGGGGGGCGAAGGGGGGTGATGAGTGGTTTGGGATCAGGAAAGCTGAACGCGGTGATGGATGGGACGCCGCTGTGAATCACCGATAATCCTCCTGACTGGGGAAGCCGCAATTAACGTTTGAAACTAAATATTTCAAATCGTAACGCAAGTTTGTGACCTTCCTGAGGATGTGGATGTCCTGAAAAATCCATCGTTACCTTGAGGAGAGTGGTAAACCTTAGCTCCAAAGGCTGTAACCCATGAAACTATCGACTTTTCCCCAGTTTTCCCAATTCTTGGCGGCGTTCACCCCAAAAGTGATCGCCCTGGGGGTGATTGGTGCTGCGATGACTGCGATCGGGGGATCCATCGAGGCTCCTGTTGCGATCGCTGGCGTTATCAATACTGACGATCCTGACGTCTATCTACGGCGTGGCGCTCTGGGGTGCCAAGGGTGCGACCTAAATGATGCGGACCTGAGCGATCAGGAGCGTCCTCGGGCACGGTTGCGCCAAGCCCAACTGGAGGATGCGGATCTGAGCGGCAGTAATTTTCGAGTGTCGCACTTTACCTGTGCCAATTTGGAAGGCGCTGATCTGAGCGATGGCAACTTTGAATATGCCAACTTTGTCGATGCCAACCTTCGGGGGGTTGACCTCAGCGGCGCTAACCTGCGGCGGGTGGACTTTACCGGTGCGATTATTGACGAAGATACCGACTTCGATGGCGCTGATCTAGACGGGGCCAAACTATGGGATGGCGCTACGTTATACGACAGCGGCGTCGACCTCGACGAAATCGAACGCACCACCATCGGCGACGAAACCCGAGTGCGCTGCGACAACGGCCGCTAACCATCACCCCTAAAAACGGGATTCTTAAGGGTCTATGACCCTTAAGTAGGGGTACGGGGGCAAAGCCCCCGAGACGCAGTATTTACTGGTTTGCCCCCATCGGCACCAACCGAATCAACCGCCCATCGGACGCATCCGTCAACACATACAAAAAACCATCCGGGCCCTGGCGCACATCCCGGACCCTCTGCCCCATCGGCATCGACACCTCTCGGACCACATTCCCCGACCCATCCAACTCAATACGCCGGACATCCTGATCCACCAACGCCCCCGCAAACAAAAATCCTCGCCACTCGGGAAAGCGATCGCCCGAATAAACCGCCAACCCAGACGGGGCGATCGACGGCGTCCAAATCACCACCGGATCCACCATGCCCGGTAACGACGTCTCTGGCGAAATCAGCCCCCCCGAATACTCCCGGCTGTGGGTCGCCACCGGCCAACCATAATTTTCCCCCGGCTCCACCCGATTGACCTCATCGCCGCCGCGAGCCCCATGCTCCGTTGCCCACACCGCGCCATCCAAGGGATTCAGCGTCAACCCCTGAATATTGCGATGGCCATAACTCCACACCTCCGGCGTTGCACTGGGATCCTCCACAAACGGGTTATCCGCCGGGATCGACCCATCATCATTGATGCGAATTACCTTGCCCAAATGGCTATTTAAATTTTGTGCCTGCTGTCGGATTAACTCCCCCTCCAGCCTAATGGGCGGATTGCCCCCATCCCCGATCGCCGCTAAGAGGGTGCCATCGGGTAGCCACAGCAGCCGCGCTCCAAAATGCTGGGCGCGATTTTTTGACTGGGAGACTTTGAAAATGACTTCCCAATCGGTGAGGCGATCGCCGTCAAATTTGGCGCGGGCAATCTGGGTTTGATTCTCCCGAATGGTGCCGTCGGAATAGGTGAAATAGACCCACCCATTGGCTTCAAAATCCGGATGTAGGGCGATATCGAGCAATCCTCCCTGTCCTTGGGCGAGCACATTAGGTACCCCCGCGATCGCCTCAGGATCTAACTGGCCATCCCGCACAATCCGGAGTCGCCCTGCCCGCTCCGTAATCAAAATATCGCCGTTGGGAAGCCATGCTACGCCCCAAGGACGGTCTAGACCTTCGACGACGGCGATCGCTTGATATCCGTCTCCCTCAGACAACACTTTTTGAGGATTGACGTTAGAGCCGGTCTCTTCTTGGGCTTGGGCTGTAATCGGTGGTGCTGACGGATCTGACGATGCGGAGAGGGGACATCCTGAGATGCCCAATAGTGCGGCGACGGTGAGCAATGCGGCGAGGGGGGCGGCGAAGGGGTTGGAAAATTTGGGGCGATTCATGGGATGGCTTGTGACACAGGAACGGGGCGATCGCTGTTTCCCACGGTAGATCATTCGACAAAATATTCGCTTGAGGGATTTCGGTTAGGCGTTTAGGCTTAGCCAGGCGATCGCTTCGCGGATCCAATCTTCCCCGTCGCCGGTCTTGCTGAGGGCTTTTTGTCGTCCCACCGCGTCTAATGCCTGTAAAACTTCCCGCTGGGAGTAGCCCAACGCCAACAGAGTCATTTCTACGTCTTCGCGGACATTGTCGATGGGACCGGCGGCGGGGGAGGTGCTGAGACCGGTTTGTTCGCGCCATTCCGATAGTTTGGTGCGCAGTTCTAACGTGATTCGTTCGGCGGTTTTCTTGCCGACGCCGGGGGTCCGGGACAACAGTTTGATATTGCCGGAGACGATCGCCTGTACCAGTTCTGCCATCGCTAAGCCGTCCATTAGGGCGATCGCCAGTTGGGGACCGATGCCGCTGACGGCGATCAGTTGGCGAAAGAGTTCTCGCTCGGCCTGGCTGGAGAACCCGAATAGGATATGGCGATCATCGCGGATTTGCAGATGGGTATGGACCGTGAGGCGATCGCCCAATTCCGGTAAATGGGGCACCCATCGGGGCAAAATTTGGACTTCATAGCCGACGCCCCCCACGTCCACCAATAACACCGTGCGATTGCCTAGACCGTGGATGCCTGCCTGTTCGCCTTTGAGATAGCCAATGGTCATGGAGATGAAGCGGGATTAGGGATTGGGGGTGGGTGGGGGAGCGGCATTGGCGTCCGAGTCAGTCGGTCCGGCCGAGTCTGTTTGGGCGTCTAAATCCTGTAGGGCCGCGTCTGGCTGGAGATGTTCCAGGATCTGGAGCACCTGACGATAGCCCTCGGGGTTGCGTTGGAGCTGGAATAGCCGCGCCGCCTGCTGTAACCCCGAGACTGCCTGTTCCAGGTTACCGGTCACCGCATAGCCGAGGGCGCGGTTTTGCCAGGCGGCGGCGTCGGATTCATTCAGCGCGATCGCCCGGTCATAGTCGGCGATCGCCCGGAAATATTGCTCCTGCTGCAAATGCAGGTTACCCCGGTTGTAGTAGGCATTGCTATCGTTGGGGGACAGCCGGATGGCGCGGTTATAGTCTGCCATTGCCGCCACGGTGTTTCGTAACGCCAGGTGGGAACTACCCCGGTCCTGGAATGCGGCTGCGAAGGCGGGCGCTAGGCGAATGGCGGCATCAAATTCGGCGATCGCCCGTTCGTACAAACCGCGCTGGGCATAGGCTAGTCCGGCTTCATGGCGGCTGCGGGCTTCCGGCGTTACCTCGGCCAATTCCAGCGCCGGCGATCGCGGTTCGTTTCCCCAAGCCTTGGATCCCCAAGCCGCTGGCATCGCCCCCACGGCGATCGCTATCCCTAAACCGAGAACGATCCCCGCCCCTATTCCCTTGCGCGGCATCCCACTGCCCATGATCATTTTTACGATTTTGATTAGCCTTTCTATCATCACCCTAACCCTGGCCCTAGAGCGAGCTTGGACCTGGGGACAGATTTTGGTGCGGCAGCCGGCGTTGGTGCAAGCGTTTCTGACCCTTTATCCCAACTCTCGTATTCAGGCGATCGCCCAACTGCATTCCTCCCGCATCCATTTCCCCGCTGCCCGGGTGCTGTTGAATGGGGCCTATCTGGAACGCCCCCGCCCCGATACCCTAGACCGTATTCTGGCGGTGGCGATCGCCGCTGAACACACCGAACTCCACCGCTACGATACCTGGTGGAATACTGTAATCGTCACCGCGCCGCTGCTGGGGTTGCTGGGGACCGTCACCGGTTTGATGACCAGTTTTTCGGGATTGCAATGGACTGATCTCGAACTGAATACCGATCCCACCCTGGTCAGCGATGGTTTAGGCAGCGCCCTACAGTCAACGGCATTGGGGTTAGCGATCGCATTGATCGCCCTGTGTATCGCCCAATTGTTCCGCACCTTGGCCCGCCGTCAACGCATTCAACTTCGTATTTATAGCCTGCATCTGGCCCGGCTTTATCGCCGTCACCATTGGCACCTCAGCATCCCCAGTGCCCCTTCAGCCCCTCCCAAAAATCCTTAACTCACGCCGCCCCGTCCGTCGGCGTTTGTGCCCCAACTCGTCTTCAGTGTCCCCAGGCAAGGCACGGTAATATCGAAGACAAGGCGATCGCAAACGCTGACATCAGGGTGCATCGAACAAGATCATGGGACAGGGACACAACCGCATTAGCTGGGGGCAACGTTCGCTTGCCTTCCAACCGCTTCGGGATCGATTGAAACGCCTCAAACAACAATGGTTCCGAGAACGGCGATCGCTCTCTTTCAAAATTACGCTTCTGATCACCGGCCTGATTGCCGCATCTGTGGGAGCCACCACGCTTTTCTATATCGAACGGGAACAAAAAGCAGCCCGTCTCGAATTACAAAACGAAGCCAACCTGCTCCTAGATACCCTCGAAGCATCCTTCAAAAGTCCTTTCAATACCCTAGACGTCAAGGGGCTTAGGCAATTTATGGAAGCTGTCGGTCGACGCCGGCCATTGTTGCTATTCAGTGCCATTTATAACGCTCAAGGTCAACCCATTGCCGATATTCGCAGCACGGGCGGCCATAGCACCAGCCCTGCCCCAGCAAAGGCGGTTAATCCCACTGGTGCTAGTTTGGTCAACCACACCAGCACCCAATGGGACTGGCCAGAGGGCAAGTTATTGGCGGGGCGGGGGGTCAAGGTTAATGGTGAAATTGTCGGGGCGGTTCGGGTTGAATTGTCGACCCAACGCCTAGGCGAAAATATTACGAATGCTTGGAATCGAGCATTGATTATTATTTTGCTCTCTCCCCTATTTGGCATTCCCTTAGCCCAGTGGTTAAGCGTTTATATTACAAAACCGATTCAAAATCTTGTTCAGGGAACCCAACGCTTAGCCAAGGGAAATTTCGAGCAGTTTGTGGTCATTGAAACGAATGATGAGCTGGCAATTTTATCCAGTTCCTTTAACCAAATGGGCATGCAGCTCAAAAGAAATTTAGATTTATTGGGACGCAAAAATCGAGATTTAGAAAGTCAGACTCAGCGGCTGACGCGGACGCTCCATGAACTTCAGGAAACCCAGACCCAACTGATTCAAAGTGAAAAAATGTCCAGCCTGGGGCAACTGGTGGCGGGGATTGCCCATGAGGTTAATAACCCGATTAATTTTGTCCATGGTAATTTGAAATATTTGCGGGAGCATAGTGAGGAGATTTTAGGGCTTTTGGACCTGTATCAGTCCCATTATCCTGCTCCTCCTTTGGAGATTGAAAATCGGATCAAATCCATTGATTTACCGTTTGTGGTGGAGGATTTGAGAAATATTGTGGATTCCATGGATGTGGGAACCCGGCGTATTAAAGATATTGTGTTGTCCCTGCGCAATTTTTCTCGATTGGATGAGGCTGCCCGTAAATATGTGGATGTCCATGATGGCATTGAAAGCACATTGATGATCCTGAAGCATCGTCTGCAGAGAGAGGGGGCTCGTCCTCCGATTAAGCTGGTCAAACACTATGGTGAGCTGCCGGTTGTTGCCTGTTATCCAGGGCAGTTGAACCAGGTGTTTATGAATCTTCTTGCGAATGCGATCGATGCTTTAGATGAGGATTGTGAACGATATCCCTATCGCGATCGCGTCACCCATCCACCGACGATCGCGATTCGCACCGAATATTTTGAAACGGTTAATCCGCCGGTGATTACCGTTGAAATTGAAGACAATGGTCCTGGTATTTCTGAAGAGATTGGGCGTAAACTTTTTGACCCGTTTTTTACGACTAAATCCATTGGCAAAGGGACTGGGTTAGGGCTCTCCATTAGCTATCGGATTATGACGGAACAGCATCGGGGTAAGCTCAGCTATCGCAGTCTACCTGGGGAAGGAACCGCTTTTATTGTGACGTTGCCGGTTCAAGATGAGGCCGCATACTTGGAGGCCGACGCTGATGAGATCGCGTTGCTGATCGATGATGCTGGACTACCCCCCGATATGACCTTCCCTGCGGATAATCCATTTTTGTAGATTTTTGTAGAAATCGTGGGTAGGTCGCTGATGACACTCGGATGACATTTTGAGAGTACGACCTGAGAGGGTGGCGATCGCCCAATATCGCCCAACATCCCCTGACCAGCTCCAAAGACTAAGGGGCACTGGAGCGGCCCAAGATCGGTTGACGGAAGACTCAAATGTTACTGAACAATACTGAATTGGATGCTGAATATTGACTGATATATAGTATTGCTATTAACCCACCGTGCCGGCTGCTTCACTTCGATTGAATGTCAGCTTAATCGCAGATTAATTTCGTTAACCTTCCCTTAATGAACGGTGGAATTTTAAAGCTTTTCTCAGGGTGTTGATGCCGTCTCGTCAGCTCTAGCTGAAACATTATTACTGTTTCTGGTCAGCGTCATGATTAATACCTTCTGTTACCATTTTCAGCGGGGAATTTTAGGGATGGGGGTGGTTGCCCTGCTTCTGTCTGGATGCACCCTGCCCGCTGTTGATGCCTCTAACTTGGAGGAGGAGTCTGCCGCAACCACGGAAGCGGACTCCGCCGATCTTCAGGACTCCCCTGAACTTAGCGACGATGTCACCCTGACCCTGGGGGATATTTCTGGTAACCCGGTCAGAAAGTTAAGACGTTACCAACCCTTTTCCCAGTACCTTGCCGCTCAGTTGGGCGGGATAGGCATTGAGGCGGGGAATGTCAAAATTGCGCCGGATATGGAAACGATGGTCCAGATGCTGAAGTCTGGCGAGGTCGATCTCTATTTTGATAGTCCTTTTCCAGCGATGGAAATTAGCGAGTTGTCCGGGGCAACTCCCATTCTGCGGCGATGGAAGAAGGGGGCGGGGGCCTATCACACGGTGATTTTTAGCCTGAAGGACAGCCCTGTCAAAACGGCTGAGGACCTGAAAGGGCGGATCGTTTCTTTTGATGATTCTTGGTCCACGTCGGGTTATATGCTGCCGATCGCCCATCTTAAGGAGCTGGGGTTTAAGGTGACGGAACAGCCTAGCCTTGCCACTGAGCCTGCACCGGATGCCGTTGGCTATTTCTTTAGCGGCGACGATGATTCGACCATTCAGTGGGTTGTGGCGGGACGGGCTGCTGCTGGGGCCATTGGGTCATCGGATTTTGACAAGATCCCTAGGGAGACCCGGGACCGGCTGCATGTGGTGGTGGAGACGGAATCGGTGCCTCGCCAGCTGGTTATGGTGGCTCCTCACCTTTCCCCGGAACAGGTGGAGGCGATTACTGCGGCTTTAGTGGCGGTGGATGAAGATGCGGCGGCGAAGTCTGCTCTGGAGCAGTTTGAGGAGACATCTGAGTTTGATGCCCTGCCGGAGGGGACAGAGGCTGCTTTTGCTCGGTTACGAAAGTTGCACCGGCTGGCTAAGTGAAGTTAGGGTGACACACACGAAGGATAGGGGCGGGACAACCTAGGCGCGGGACCATGGCTGAGGCAAAGGATTTTATACAGACCGGGGGGGGACCCCCCACCGGATTAGGGCTCCTTTGGGGGCGATTGTCTAGGCCGAGCCGGTCCCTCTCTTTTAAGCTGACGCTTTTGATAACGGCGCTAGTCGCGAGTGCGGTTTGGGGCACTACTTTGTTCTATATCGATCAGGAACAGCGGAGTGCTAAGGCGCAGCTACGGACAGAAGCCAAGCTGTTGCTCGATACGCTGGAGGTGGTGATCCAACGACCGCTCTACAAACTGGATGCGGAATTCTTGGTGGATTTCATGAGCACCTTGAGGTCGCATCAGTCCCTGTTGACCTATGGGCAGGTTTTCGATGCGCAGGGTCGACTGCTCGCGGATGTTCGGCTGGATGATCCTGTGTTTGGGGTCGAGCCTGAGCCTGAGGGGTTGCGATTGGTGCAAAGTCGAACGCCGGTGGTGGACTGGCAGTCTGAGCAGCTGATTATGGGCCGCGCAGTGCGGGTGGGGGATGAGCTGCTCGGGGCGATTCAATTGGGGGTTTCGACTCGGCAGCTCCATCAGAAGCTGGCGAATGTTCGTAATCGGGGACTGACGATTCTTCTGTTTTCTCCGCTGATTGGGGTGATCTTAGCCCAGGGACTGAGTCGGTATATCACGACTCCGATTAAGGATTTGGTGCGAGGTACCCGTCGGCTGGCCCAGGGGCAGTTTGATGAGCCGGTGTCGGTGAATACCAATGATGAGCTGGCTTTGCTGGCGCAATCGTTTAATCAGATGGGGGTACAGTTGCAGGGCAATTTAGAGTTGCTTGCGACGAAAAATCAAGATTTGGAGGCGCAGACCCAGACCCTACGTCAGACTTTGAAGGAGCTTAAGGACACTCAGGGGCAATTGATTCAAAGTGAAAAGATGTCGAGTTTGGGGCTGTTGGTGGCGGGGATTGCCCATGAAATTAATAATCCGGTGAATTTTGTCCACGGGAATATTCAATATCTCAATGAGTATTGTGAGGGACTATTGACCCTGGTGGACCTTTATCAGCGTCACCATTCTCCTGCCCATCCGGCGGTTCAGGCGTATGTGGAGGAGATGAATTTGCCTTTTGTTCAAGAGGATCTGGCGGAAATTCTTCAGTCGATGGATACGGGGACTTTGCGCATTCGGGATATTGTGGTGTCCCTACGCAATTTTTCCCGATTAGATGAGGCGTCCCAGAAGCTGACGGATATCCATAGCGGCATTGATAGTACGCTGATGATTCTGCGGCATCGGTTGAAGGCGAATGGCGATCGCCCGGCGATTGAGGTGCATCGGGAGTATGGCGATCTACCGCCGATCGCTTGTCATCCGAGTCAGCTCAATCAGGTGTTTATGAATTTGCTGGCCAATGCGATCGATGCTTTGGAGGAGACCTGTGTGGGCCATTCCTATCAGGCCCTTGAGGCGAACCCGCCGGCTATTGTGATTCGGACCATACCCCCAGGGCATCCAGGGCAGTCGACGGTGACGATCGAAATTCAGGACAATGGTCCTGGCATTCCCCAGGAAGCCGCTACTAAATTATTTGATCCGTTTTTTACGACTAAACCGGTTGGCAAGGGAACGGGGTTGGGGCTGTCCATTAGCTATCGCATTGTGACGGTGCAGCACCAGGGCAATCTCAGCTACCGCAGCGCCCCCGGAGAAGGTACAACTTTTGTGATTGATTTGCCGGCGTTGGCTGATGTGCCGGCAGCCTAGGCCAGGCTGCGCCTTTATTCTCACCAATAACTCTCACCAATAATCTCTAGCGGGTAATGGCGTCCATGGCCATCCGGGCGATCGCCTGGTCGTTGGCTTTGGGGAGGTGATAGTACTTTCCGCCGGCGGTGTTGGCCAGTTCCTCGGCAAATTTGGTTTTGACGAAGCGGCTTTGGGTGTCGATCAGCAAAAACTGCATCCCGGTGGCGCGGATTTTGCCGGCGACCTCTAGCAATTCTTCCTTTAGGTCCGGTTGCTCGTCGTTTTCATCCACCGGTTGACCGAGCGATCGCGATAGGGGGACGTTGCCGCGACCATCGGTGATGGCCACCAGGACGACTTGGCCAATATCGCCGGATTGGATGGCGTTCATGCCCACTCGCACCGACTGGGTTAACCCGTGGGCGAGGGGAGAACCGCCGCCACAGGGCATGGTTTCCATGCGGCGACGGGCGGCGGCAATGGATCGGGTGGGGGGTAATAACACTTCCGCCTGCTCGCCACGGAAGGGAATCAATGCAACCTGATCCCGATTTTGATAGGCCTCGGTGAGAAGCCGTAGTACGGCACCTTTCGCCGACTGCATCCGGTTAAGGGCCATGGAGCCTGACGCGTCCACGAGGAAGACAATTAATGCCCCGGATTTGCGGGCGAGGCGTTTGGAGCGAATGTCCGATTGTTCGACATAGACCCGCTTGATGGGCTCGCCCACGCCGACTTTGGCGAGGGCGCGGGCCTTCCGACTTTTCTGGTAGGGGGCGGAGGCTCGTAGGGTGGCGTCGACGGCGATGCGTTTTACGGGACCACGGGGTAGCATCGGCCGCACATATCGACCGCGATCGTCGGAGAATACAATGCTGCGGGAGCCGGAGTTACCCTGGCGCTGGTTGGCCATCTGGGCGAAATACATCACGGATTCGTCCATGATCACCCCTTCCGCATCGAAGATAAATTCTTCGGGCAGTGCCGGGGGCTGATCCTCCTCTTCCTGATTGTCCTCGTCCTGGGAATCGTCTTGATCGTCGTCCTGTTGTTGGTCTTCCTGCTCTTGGTCCTGGTCTTGGTTTTCTGGGGGCGGTGGCGGGGGTGGTTCTTGCTGTTGATCGGGGGGCGTTTCGATGACGGTCGCCCGGGGCACGATGACGAGTTGTACCGCGACTTTCAGGTCACCGGCTAAGACTTCGGTGCGACCGTCGAGGGCGGCATGGGCTTTGGCGACTCGGACTGCAAATAGCTCGGCGCGGTGGCCCTGGACGCGGCCGCGAATGGCTTCTTTGACGAGGTAGTCGATTTGCTCGGTGGAGATGGTGACATCCTTCAGCCATTCCCGCGCTAGCAATAGCTGGGTCCGTAGCCCGTCTAGCTCTTCTTCGTATTGGGCTAAAAATTCCTGGGGATTGCGGGCGTAGTTGGTGGCTTGGGTGACCACGTCGACCCGTTGGTCGATGCCGAGGACGCCGTCGGCGGAAAGGGTGATGGCGATTCGGTCCAGTAAGTGCTCTCGTAGGGGACCTTCTTCGGGGTTGAAGGTGGCGATAAGCAGGGGATTGCAGGGGTGGGTAAAACTAATCCCTTCCCGTTCAATTTTGTTGCGTCCCTCGCTTAGGGTGCCGAGCAATAGGTTGGCAATTTGATCGTCGAGGAGGTTGAGTTCGTCGACGTAGAGGACGCCCCGGTTGGCTTCTGCGAGGAGACCGGGCTGGAAGACGGTTTCGCCGCGTTTGACGGATAAGCCTACATCCACAGATCCCAATAGGCGATCTTCGGTGACGCCGAGGGGAATTTGGATGAAGGGGGCGGGAATAACTTTTGTCGGAACTTCGCTGTTGGTCTCTGGGTGAGTTTCGTTGAGATTGTCTTCCCAACGGGTGCGATCGCCCGGATCGCAATTGCTGAGGGAGCCCTCCACAATTTCAATGGGGGGCAGCAGGGCGTGGATGGCCCGCGCCATGACCGATTTGGCGGTGCCTCGACGCCCGGAGATGGCCACACCGCCCAGTTGGGGATCTACGGCGGCCAGCAGCAGCGCCAGCTTGATGGCATCCTGGCCGACCACGGCCGCTAAGGGGAACGTAACGGGGTCAGTTGCGGCGAGGGTGGCGGCGCTCATGGATGGTAGATACTCCGGGCGGTATCAAGGAAATTAAAAAGACTTTTGACTGAGCCGAGCCGAGCCCAATTCATCGTGGGACGGCTAGGACATTTACAGGAAATTCAAAAAGGCAAGGGGCTGCCTGTTAAGAAGGCATCCATTACCGAGTCCCTAGAATATCATTGCGCTGTTGACCTAGGGGGAGAGACTCGGGCGGGAAGCCGGCTGGCACGGGAAGCGGTACGGAGCAAAGCGGTACGGAGCAAACGCGCGGGCAAGCTACAGGCTATAGCGGTAGTCCCCATCCCAGCCCCCTCCGGCAGCATGGGCCGCTTTGTCCTTCGATTGTTGATGGTCAGCGCTACGGGAAAAGCGGGAGCGGCGGAATCGGGCCGCGTGGAAACGATTATTGTCATCATCCTCTGGGGCGATCGCCGTTGGGGATTGGCTGATGTCGTCGATGGTGGGGAATTGGACCGCCAGTTCCATAATGCGCTGGTGTCGGGTGCGATCGTCCTCGGTCACTAAGGGGGTGGAACGGCGGAGGGGATCCTGTTGCACGGCGACGAGGGCCTGGCGCACGGTGGTTTGGATGTTACTGCCATAGTCCCGGCGAGCCCGGTCTTTTTGATATTCCAGCCCTTCCTGGGAGGCGGCATAGAGGGGCGGCAGCCGGTTCAGGGCATAGGTTTCCACTTCGACGGCTTTGACATAGTCCAGGAGGGTGCTGGGGCAGCGGCGCAGTTGGCGATCCACTTCCTCCGCCACCAAGATTTCCATTACGTTGGTGCGATCGCGCAGGGTGATGGAGCCGTTGGTCGCTGGATCGGAGCTGGCGGGGGAGTATCGGGAAGTCATGGCGTAGAGGCTTTCTTTCGACATCCTCAGCATCCTTGATTTTCCTGATGGGGGCGATGATCCCGGTGGGGTTGACGGATGAGTCTGATCGACGCTGGCCATGATGCTAGGCAGGGGCGAGGGTGTGCCGATCCGTCGGTGGGGTTGATGGAAATAGGCTGGGGCTGTGATGGCGATCGCTCCTGATGAGGTCTCCCCCCTCGCAAGTCCCGTCGCTTACGGGGGAAAGCAGAGCCTGGCCAGACATCGGGTTTGTGGAAATTCTACTGGGGGTCGCGTGGAAGGGGCTACAGGGGAGGCTACAGAGAATAACGGTGATCGCCGTCCCAGCCTCCCTCTTCGCCCCAGGCACTGTTTTTGGACCGGCGATGGGTGCTGCTGCGGGAGGGCGACGATCGCCGGAAGCGGGCTGCTCTTTCGTGGCTGGTTTCTGCTTCGGTCGACTCGCCATCGGTGCCAAGGTTGGATAGGTCGTCGGCGGTGGGGAATTTTGCCGCTAGCTCCATCAGCATCTGGTGGCGGGCGCGATCGTCTTCCGTTACTAAGGGGGTCGACTTACGTAGGGGATCTTGCTGAATGGCGGAGAAGGCGCGGCGGACGGTGGTTTTGATCTGCTTCCCCATTTCCCGTATGGCTCGCTCTTTTTGATACTCCAGCCCCTCATGGGATGCCGCATAAAGGGGCGGAAGGCGGTTCAGGGCATAGGTTTCCACTTCCACTGCCTTGACGTATTCCAGGAGGGTTGTCGGGCAGGACCGCATTTGCCGATCCACTTCCTCAGCCACCAGGATTTCCATCACATTCGCCCGATCCCGTAGCTCGTGGGGATCGATTGGGGCGGGGGCGTCATAGGCGGGTTTGGGATTTCTTTTGCTACGCCATTCTCGTCCGCCGGCGCCGAGGGTGGTCGACTGGAAGTGTTTGGAGTCAGTCATGGGAGTGGGGGGATCGTTGCTACGGGATCAGTTATCAAGCACTGGGTCATCAGGCACGCTGCTTGACCCGAATGTGTATCGATAGTCTTTCTGTATATCCGTATATTCTACGAGAATTTACGATCCTACGTCTATCCGGGGAGGGTGTCGATATGTTTCTGGGGAACTGTGCCTGGGAACTGTGAGGGGATTGACGGGCTGGGGGGAGCGACTAAGGGGGACTAGGAGAGGCGTCCAGAGGGAGCATCTAGGGTGATCAGAATCCCTCCCAGAACGGCGATCGCCCCGAGGATAACGGTCCATCCCGGCTGTTCCCCAAAGACCCAGTAACCGAGGAGGCTGGCACCGATGGGCTCGAAGAGGAGGGCGAGGCTGGCATGGGTGGGGTGGAGTTGGGTCATGGCCCAGTTAATGCTGCTGTGGCCGATGAGCTGGGGGATCAGGGCGCTGAGGAGGACGCATCCGTAAATCCACGGAGCATGGGCATGGTAGGTTTCGCCTGCTAATAACGGAAACGGCAGCAGGGCGATCGCGGCGGTGGCGCTGGCGAGGATGGCGTAGGTGCTGGGGGAGAGTCCCCGACGTTGGGCGGTGCGTCCCAGCAGAAAATAAGTACTAAAACTCCAGGCACCGGCGAGGGCGAGTAGGTTACCTAGCCAGGGTTGGCTACCGGTGCTGCCGTCGGAGGCGCTGCCAATAATGACGCTGCCGGTGAGGGCGATCGCGATGCCCAGAACCATGGATCGGCGGGGGCGATCGCCGAAGAGGATCCAGGTGGCAAGGGCGATCCAAATGGGGTTGGTGGTGACGAGGACGGTGGAGGCGGCGATGGAGGTGTAGGTCAGGGAGGTGATCCAGCAGGTGAAGTGAATGGCAAGACAAAGCCCGGCAATAATCGCCCAGGGGATACCGGACGCCCACCCCCAAGGGGGGCTTGTTGAGTCGGCGGGAGCGGTGGGGTTTGGGAGCAGGGGACGGCGGCGGGACCATAGCCAGATGGGGAGCAGGCTCAGGGTGGCGATCGCGACGCGGCCGCTGGCTAGGAAGAGTCCGAAGCCGACGGGATTGGGGGATTGTTGGGCGAGTTGTTCGGCGGCTTGGTTGCTCACGATGGCCCAGCGGGAAAAAATGGCTCCGGTGGAAATAGCGAGTACGCCGATGCCAAGGATTAAGACCGGTTTTAGGTTGATCCGCTGGCTGGACATAGGCTTGGCTCCCTCGACCGATCGCCCCTTATCCGATCCCCCTTAAGATGACCCTAGGGGCTAGAAAATTTGAGTCGAAAATGAGTCGAAAAATTTGAGTCACCTATTCTAGATCGCTGCTTGATCGCCGTTCGCCATCGGAGCCCATTCGCGTTTTATGCATGTTCTGTCGTTTCCCACCTGGATGGTTCATATTTCCAGCGTGATCGAATGGATCGCGGCTATCGTTCTGGTGTGGCAATTTGCGGAAATAACTGGGTGGGGGGCGTGGCGATCGCTGTCCTGGGGCATGTTGCCGGCGTTGGTGAGCGCCATGTGTGCCTGTACCTGGCACTTTTTTGATAATGCGCCGGTGTTGGAGTGGTTGGTGACGGTCCAGGCGGCGACGACTTTGCTGGGCAATATCACCCTATGTGCGGCGGCTTGGTGGATTTTTAAACAGTCTCAATCACCATCCCAATCCCAGTCCCAATCATTGCGATCGCCCGCTGCTGCCCCGTCCCAAGAGCCCTCGCCGGATTTGACCGCCGATCCCGAAGGGTGACCCGGGCCCCCAATCGCCTTACTATCAATGGCGCTACCAATGGCGCTACTATTATTTCTCCAGAGGTAACGGGAGCGAACTGCTTCAACGTTGCCGTTCTGTCCTCAATTTCTGTTCCTCTCGCGCCGCCCCAGAGTGCTGCCCCAAGCCATGATCCTGGTGATTGATAATTACGACAGTTTTACGTTTAATTTGGTGCAGTACCTGGGGGAGTTGGGACAAAGCTGGGCGATCGCCAATGATATTCAGGTGTTCCGCAACGACAAAATCACCCTGGATGAAATTCGACAGCTCAACCCGGACGGCATTGTTATTTCTCCCGGTCCCGGCCGCCCCGATGATGCGGGGATTTCCTTAGATATCATTCGGGAGCTGGGACCGACGGTGCCGATTTTGGGGGTGTGTCTGGGACATCAGAGTATGGGCCAGGTGTTTGGGGGGACTGTGACGGCGGCGGCGGAACTGATGCATGGTAAAACCTCCCCCGTCTTCCATAAAAATGTCGGCGTTTTTGCTGACCTTAAATCCCCGATGGAGGCGACTCGTTACCATAGTTTGGTGATTGATCGGGATAGCTGCCCTGAATGCCTGGAGATCACGGCTTGGGTCGAAGATGGCACCATCATGGGGGTGCGCCATCGAGACTATCCCCATATTGAGGGCGTGCAGTTCCATCCTGAGAGTATTTTGACCACCGTGGGCAAAACGTTGCTCGAAAATTGGCTGCGGATGGTACAACAATTTCAGCAACAGCCGGTGTCGGTGTAGGGCATTTTTATGGTCGCGATGTTCGCGCCTGCCCCGTCCGTCCCGACACACGAATCTGACACACAGAAATTCAACCGGATTTATTCCTACCCCGAGGAGTCATCATGAAACGCCGCCAATTGATCCGTTATGGAGCCATGGGAGCCTTGGCGAGTGCCGGGGCTGTTCTCGGGGGACGCAACCGGGCGATCGCGGCGCCTGCCCTGAGCATTGAGTATCACGGTCATACCTGTTTCAGAATTAGTGATAGCGCCCTAACGGTGCTGAACAACCCTTTCAAAACGGTGGGCTGTACGGCGAAATATCCGGCCCCCCGCCTCAATGCTGACGTGGTGACCATTAGTAGCCACCTACTGGATGAGGGATATATTCAAGAGCTGCCCGGTAACCCTGGACTGTTGCGGCGGCCGGGACTGTATAAATTCAACGACACCCAGTTCCAGGGGTTGGGGATGCCCCACGATCGCGTGGGTGGGTTCCGATTTGGGCGCAATATTGCCTGGCTGTGGCAGCAGGCGGGGCTCAATATTTTCCAGATGGGTGGCGCTGCCGGTGAGCTGGATTCGGAGCTGCGGATTTTGATTGGTCGCCCGGATGTGCTGATTCTGCCCGTGGGCGGTAGCGCTAAGGCCTACAACGCCCAGGAGGCGATCGCGGTGATCGAAGAACTGACGCCTCGGCTGGTCATTCCTAGCCATTACCGCACTGGGGCCGCCGATGAGGCTACCTGCGATATCGACCCCATTGATACTTTTGTTAAGGCTTATTCGGACGCCCAGGGTAGCGCTCGTATCAACACCATCCAAAACTCCCGCATTAGAATTACGAGCGACAGCTTGCCCGCTGAAGGTCCTCCCTTGGTGCGCATCTTGACGCCGACGGTTCTTTCGTAGGCTTTGGCCTCCTAGGCGCTGCTGTGCCCCATCCCTTGTCTATTGCCCTTGTTACCCATGACTCATCTAACTGCTGATTTAGCTGCTGCCTGGCCCCTGGAATATCAACAGCGTCGGCAGCGCCTGATGGACAAAATTGGCAGCGGGGTGGCGATTTTCCGCAGTGCGCCCCATGCGGTGATGCATAACGATGTGGAATATAACTTCCGTCAGGACAGTGATTTTTTCTATGCGACGGGGTTTGATGAGCCCAATGCGGTGGCGGTTCTGGCCCCGAACCATGACGAACACAAATTTGTTTTATTTGTGCGCCCGAAGGATTTGAAGGCGGAAACTTGGTCTGGCCGTCGGGCAGGCGTGGATGCGGCAAAAGAACGTTTTGGGGCGGATGAGGTTTATTCCATTCAGGAGCTGGATGAGCATTTGCCCAAATATTTAAAAACGGGCGATCGCATTATTTATCGCCTGGGCAATGATCCCAGGTTTGATCAGGTGGTGATTCGCCATTGGCAACAGCTCCTTCGCCGGTTTCCCCGTAAGGGAGAGGGTCCCGTTGCGATCGAGGATCCCCGCGCGACGCTCCATGGGGTGCGGATGGTGAAAACTGAGCTGGAGCTGACCCTGATGCGTCGGGCGGCGGAGATTGCCGTGGAAGCCCACAATCGAGCGCGGGCATTGGCGGCTCCCGGTCGCTACGAAAATGAAATTGAGGCGGAGTTGGATTATTGTTTCCGGCGGTCTGGCGGACGGGGACCGGCTTATCCTTCCATTGTGGCGTCGGGGGATAATGCTTGCATTTTGCATTACGTCGAAAATAATCAGCAGATGCAGGCGGGGGATTTGCTACTAATTGATGCGGGCTGTTCGGTGGATTATTACAACAGCGATATCACCCGTACATTCCCCGTAGACGGTCAATTTACGCCAGAACAAAAGGTTTTATACGAATTAGTTTTAAAGGCTCAGGAGGCGGCGATCGCCGAAGTGCAGCCTGGCAAACCCTATATGGATCACCACAACATGGCGGTTCGGATTATTACGGAAGGTTTGGTGGAGTTGGGATTGTTAACGGGAGAGATTGACGACCTCATTGAAAAGAAACTCTACGAAACCTTTTATATGCATAAAACCGGCCATTGGCTGGGGCTGGATGTCCATGATGTGGGGATTTATCAGTGTGGTGAAGAGCCCTTCTATTTACAGCCGGGCCATGTGTTGACCGTTGAACCGGGAATTTATATTTCCCCTGATGCGGATCATCCAGAGGACCATCGCGAGGAACAGCCCCCCATTGAGGATCGCTGGCGCGGTATTGGTATCCGCATTGAAGACAATATTTTGGTGACGGAATCGGGCAATGAAAATCTCACGGCGGCCCTTCCAAAACAGGTTGCTGATCTGGAAGCCTAAGCCCACCGTGAGATTTGGTTTTTCAACGGTTTGAACCGTGGTTAGCTAGCCGGGCAATCCTGATAATTTAGTCAGGCACTACCCAGCCGCGATCGCCCTTGAGTAAACGATTAAGCGTCGCTGTTATCGTCCAGGTTCAGGGTGACCACTTTGGTTTTTTCTGCCTCGGTTTTCGGCAGGGTTAGGGTCAAGACGCCGTTTTCGTAGGCGGCTTTCGATTCGGTGTGCTGCACCCGGACCGGGAGCCCGATGGTGCGCTGGAAACTGCCGTAGCGGAATTCCGTGCGCCGTTTCGTTTCACCATCAGCGGCGGCGGTGTATTGGCGATCGCCTCGGATGGAGACGGAGGTCGAAGACACATCCACCTGGATATCCTGCTTATTCAAACCGGGCAGTTCTAGTCTCACGTAGATCGCATCTTCCGTTTCTTCTAGCTCTGCTGCCGGGGCGAATGCTGCGGGGCGATCACCCAGGAATTCGTTAAGAATCGAGTCGTCGAATAAGCGATCAATTTGTTGACGTAGGGTGTCAACGTCGCCGTAGGGTTGCCAACGCAAAATAGCCATGTTTTGTCTCCTAGTTGTCGGATAGTGTAAGAACGTAATCCACAGAAAACGAGTTAAGGGAAAACACAAACTATCGGTAAAGGTCAGATAGGTTTAGGAAGATTAGCGAGGTTTGCGTTGCCTTGTTTTCTGTTGTTCCTACAATAACGCTAGGAAATAAACGGTGAATTCGGTTCACCGCAATCAACCCATTCGGCTTACCGAAATGGTGTTTAGATTGGTGCTGAGTTTGGGCTCGAAAGGCTTTTATTGGGCGGGCGCTGCTGCGGGTGCTTCTGCGGGCGGCGCTGCGGGTGCCTCTGCCGGCGGGGGCGGGACGGGCACGGTGTCGATGGTCGTGTCGTCGACGGTGGCGTCCGGGGTGGCGGGATCGGTGGGGGTGGCGTCGCGGTTGGGCCGGAAGACGCCCACTAGGGCAAAGCTAATGCCAAAGGCGATCGCGGCGATAACGACGATTCCCAGCAGGGAGATCCAACGATTGCTTTCCAGGACGGAGGGTTGATTGGAATCGACGGTGACGGCCGATGGTGCTGATGGATCGGCGGGGGACTGTCCCATTAGGGCACCCATCGCACCCATCGCACCGAGTTCCGGTAGGGGGTTGGGGGTCGTTTCTAGGGATTCTGCAAAGGCTTGTTCGCTGCCTGGGGGTAGGGTGGGCGGCGTTTGGGGAAGGGGGGCAGTAATCGGGTTGGGGGAGGGGGTGCTGATGGGCATGGTGCTGGTGGATTCCCCGAGTTCCACGGCGCTGGCGACAAATTTTTCGATCGCCGCAATCAATTCTTTGTTTTGGTGTCGCAGATGCTCGTTCTCCCCTTGGATGCTGGCGAGATTGGCTTTCAACTGCTCCATTTCCGCTGTTTGTTGGCGATATACCGACAGGGGAATCGAAGCGGCGGCATTGTTACCGCCAGATGCGCCAGGGGCACCGAGGGACGAAAAACTGCGATCTTGCATGGATGAGCCCAGCAGAAATGGTCAAGATGAACGATGGTGGCGCTTCGGCTATAGGATCCTAGGATCCTTCGGCTGTAGGAATCCCCTAGACAACTGTTCCACCATGGATCGATTATAGATAACTCGGAACCGTCGCCCCCCCGAGATTGGCTGGGGTGACTTTCCCCGCTCGCGTTATTTATCCCATTCCCGTCCTGAAACGGGTCCAATACTGTGTCAAATACGATTGAGTCCCCCGAAGCGACCCCCGAGATGAAATATGGCGAGCGCGAGATTGCTGAGGGTGAGCTGATTACGTTCCCCAATCCCCGCCCTGGCCGCGTTTACGATGTCAGCATTAGCTTGCCGGAATTTACGTGTAAATGTCCGTTTTCCGGCTATCCCGATTTTGCGACCATCCATCTGACCTACCGCCCCGATGGATCGGTGGTGGAGCTGAAAGCCCTGAAGCTCTATATCAATGGCTATCGCGATCGCTATATTTCCCACGAAGAATCCGTGAATCAGATTCTGGATGATTTTGTGGCGGCCTGTGACCCGCTTTACGCCAAGGTTGTGGGCGACTTTCAACCCCGTGGCAATGTCCATACGGTGATTGAAGTGGTCCACGAGAAATAGCGCGATCGCTCAACTGTGCTGGCGGAGTTATTTCGCCGGTAGGTGCTCAGGATAGGCTTTGAGGTACTCATAGGCCGCCCGAATCAGTTTTACGCTTTCTTGGAAGGTGATGAGCTGTTGGGCCTCGGGATAGGTTTGCCACCGGTAGTCGGCAATTTCTTCTTCTTGAATCGTTACTGTTTCCTTGTCTAGGAAGGCGGGGAAGAAGGTAACGACTTTGTGGATGATTTTGTCGGGGCGTTTGATTTCATAGCGCTCCTGAAACGAAATTGTCTCGATGACCGCGTAATCTGAGATGCCGGTTTCTTCCGTAAATTCTCGACGGGCACTGATGATCGGTGTTTCCCCTGCCTCGGCATGGCCCTTGGGAAAGGCCCAGTGCCCGGCATTGTGCTGGATTAATAAATATTCGGCATCGTCGAAGCTCCCGCCGGGGGGGAGGTAAATAGGGATGATGCCGAAGGCAGCATCCTGGGCGATGGGGCGATCGGATTTGGCCATGGGGAGACAGGGAACACTTTGGGGCAGACCCTTGGAGTGTACCCAATGATTTGATTATTTCTACGGCTTCGGAAAGGCTTGGAGGGGGGCATCGCCCAGGGTGACGGTGACGTGATCGCCGATATCAAAGGGGCCGGCGGTGCGATCGCCGAGGGGAACTAAGGCTTGCAACACTTTGGGGGATTCCACTGCAAAATTCGGATGGGGTCGCAGTTCGAGGGTGTATCGATAGTCTCGCCCTAGAAATTCTCGGCTTAGGATTCGCCCATTGACCGGGCGATCAGTCGGGCGATCGCCCCCGGCGTCTTTGACCCTCAGATTATCCTGGCGTACCCCCAGGATCCGCTCCATTCCAGTGGTCAGCGCTGGGGGCAATGTATCGAGGGCAGCCGATGTTACCTCTCCTGTAAATGCCCCCAGCTCCGTCTCCCATCCTTCCGATTGATAGCGTCCCCGAATAAAGTTCATTTGCACCACAAACGCAGCCACAAACTGAGACGCCGGTTCCCAATAGAGCACTTCTGGGCGATCCAGTTGCTCGATTTGTCCTTGGCGCATCACGGCTACTTTGTCGGCGATCGCCAGGGCTTCTTCGCAATCGTGGGTGACAAAAATCCCCGAGGCCCCCGATGCTTTCAAAATCGATCGCACCTCATCCCGCAACCGTTGCCGCACCTGTACATCTAAATTACTGAGGGGCTCGTCCAATAACACCAGGGCGGGATCCGGTGCCAACGCCCGCGCCAAGGCCACCCGCTGTTGTTGCCCTCCGGAGAGTTCATGGGGGTAACGCTTTTCCAATCCCGTAAGCCCCACTAGCTCCAAAGATTGGGCGACGCGATCGCGAATCTGAGCCGCGCTCTTTCGGGGCGATCGCTTTAGCCCAAAGCCAATATTTTCCGCGACGGATAAATGGGGGAATAGCGCATAATCCTGGAATACCATCCCCAACCGTCGCCCCTCCGGCGGTACCCAATGGCCTTCCCCCGCCACGGAGCGCCCGGCAATATCAATTCGTCCCCCATCGGGACGCTCTAAACCGGCAATCAGTCGCAATAGGGTTGTCTTGCCACAGCCGGATGGCCCCAGTAGGGCAAGCAACTCCCCCTTGGCTAGGGTTAAATCCACCCCATCTACCGCTTTTACCTGCCCCGGCTGAAAACATCGCAGCACCTGGGTCAAGTTCAAAATGATAGGTGCTGAACCCTCCCCAGGGTTAGACGATCCCAAGGACGGCGAGGAGACAGAGTAGGTCACTGTTGAGGGGCAATATCAATAAGCTCGCCCTCTATGATAGAGGGCATCCGCATTTCCTGCGCTGCCGCTGCCTCACTGGCGGGGATGGGTGTTCGACGCCGTGCTGGATCCTCACGGGGTGCCTTAACTACTCCTTATCCTGCGGTAATTACGGGGGTTTACGGCAAATACACTGAGTTATGCCCTCGAAAACTGAGGATTGAGCCAGCGGAAAAAATAAAATCTACGTGTTTTCCCGGATCTGTTTGCTATAGTAGGGGGGACCACAAACTACGGCAATGCGGTGCGACGGTCTGTTCCCTGCGATCGCTGGGATGCCTGCGGAGCATTGGTTCCTGTGGGGGATTGGTCCATCACGTGTGCATATGATACGTAAGGTGGGCTGGTGCTTCGGGACCGGCGATGTTCTTTTAGGTTTCTCGGTCGGGGTGAATAGCCTGAGGCCTCTTGATTCTTGGGTCTTCTGCTGTGGCACGTTTTTTGCAGTCAAAGTTGTGGTTAGGGTGGTTCCTGGGCGCAGGGGCGATGGTTGCCAGTTTGGCGGCTGTTGTCGGCGCAATTAATCCTGGGTCCAGTGACCAGTTGTCTTGGGGCTCTCCCAGTCCATCGGGGCTTTCTACGTCAGTACCCGCATCTACTTCTACTACCGTGTCATCGGCTGCTCCTTCCTCTTCGGGGAGGGGGCAGCTTGGCGCGTTTCAAGGGGGACGGCGATCGCGGGTGGTGCGGCTGGAGAATGGGCTGACGGTGGTGACCCGGCCGGTGCCGACTGCGCCGGTGGTGTCGGTGCAGGTGTGGTATCGGGTGGGGACGCGGCAGGAGTCGTCGGCGAAGAGTGGGTTGTCCCACCTGTTGGAGCATTTGTTGTTTAAGGGCACGCGATCGCGCCCGGTGCAGTTTGGGTGGTTGTTTTCGGCGTTGGGCAGTGAGTCTAATGCGTTTACGGCCTATGACAGTACGGCCTATGTGAATACGGCGGAGCGGGGACAGTTGGAGGCGTTGCTGACCCTGGAGGCGGATCGGATGACGGGGGCAACCCTGGCGGGGTTGGAGCAGGAGCGATCGGTGGTGTTGTCGGAGTTGGAGGGGTATCGCAATGATCCGGCGTATCGCTTGGATCAGGTGGTGATGGCGCGGGCATTTCCAGACGAGGCGATCGGTCAGCCCATTGGGGGCACGGTGGCGGGGGTTGAGGGGCTGACGGTGGCGGATTTGCGGGAGCATTATCGGCGGTTTTATCGACCGGATAATGCGGTGTTGACCCTGGTGGGGAATTTTGATGAGGATCAGGCGTTTGCTCTGGTGCGGCGCTTGTTTGGGGATATTGAGTCTGGGGCTGGAGGGCTGGAGGCTGAGGCGTCCTTACCCCAAGGATTGTTGGCGGTGAATGGGTCTGGGGTGTTTCCAAAGATCTTGGGCGAGATGGCTCAAGGGGGAGAGGTGTTGGCCGCCCTCGGGAATAGCGTGGGCGATAGCCAGGGTGATCGCCAGAGCGATCAATACTTGTCGGACTCGTCGCAAGAAGAGGTGATCACTGGGGAAGGGACGGTGGCGAGTCCGTTGCGGTTGCGGGGGACAGGGGGAGCACCGCTGATCCAGATGGTGTATCCCATGCCGGAGGCGGGCCATGCGGATGAGGCGGCGTTGCTGGTGTTGTCGCGGGTGTTGGCGACGGGGCGGCGATCGCGGTTGAATGAGCAGTTGGTGGATGGGGCGACGCCGATGGCGGGGCTTGTCGATGGGTTGCTGTTTCAGGGGGTGGATCAGGGTTGGTATCAGTTGGTGGTGGAAGCGCTGCCGGATCAGGATTTACAAGGGTTACAGCAGCAAGTATTGGCGACGGTGGATCAGGTGCGATCGCGGTCGATTGATTTAGAAGAATTGCAGCGGGCGAAGGGGTTGGTGCGATCGCAGTTGTTGTTGGAGGGGCGGGATGTGACCAGCCAGGGGATGCAGCTGGGGCAGGATTGTTTGATTGTGGCGGACTGTGGCCATCGCGATCGCCAGTTGGCGGCTGTGGAGCAGGTGACGGTGGAGCAGGTGCGGCGGGTGGCGCGGGAGTATTTCGCGGCGGATCGGGTGACGGTGGGATGGTTGGAACGGGGGGCGGAGTCGGCGGATTTGGCGGAGTCGGCGGTCAATGGGTGGGACGGGGCTTGGGACCGGCGATCGCGGTTACATCGGGCGTATCACCAGGGCTTTGGTTTGGCGGAGGGGGAGCTGGAGCCCGGTACGGAAGATGGGGCGACGGACGGTGCGACGGTGGAAGCGCTGGTGCAGAAATATTTGCCCATGGTGGGAGCGCCCCAGGATGCGGTTGCGATTCAGCCGGATGTGGTGACGTTGCCCAATGGGCTTCAGGTTTTGTTGGTGCGGGATGCCAGTACGCCGACGGTGACGGTGTCGGGGTATGTGCCGGCGGGGCGGCAGTGGGATCCGACTGATCGGGCGGGGTTGGCGGAATTGGTGGCGAACAGTTTGTGGGCGGGCAGTGGCGATCGCTCGGAGGCGGAGTTGACCCAGACGTTGGAATCCCAGGGGATTAATCTTAATCTTCAGACCCATCGGGAAGGGGTGGTGATCTCGGGGCAGGCGTTGGCGGAACAGGAGCAAGATGTGATCCGCTTCCTGGGGGACTTATTGCAAAATCCGCAATTTGATTCGGCGGCCCTGGAGCGCGATCGCCAGCGCGCCCTGACGACTTTGATGACGCACCTGGATAGTCCAAGCTATGTGGCCCGGAAGCGGGCCCAGGAATTGATGTATCCCGAGGGGCATCCGTTCCGGATTTTCCCGACCCCCGATACGCTCCAATCCATTACTCGCCAAGATGTACAGGCGTTCCATCGCACCCATTACCGACCCAACGGCACGGTCTTGGCCATGATTGGTGATATTGACCCTGGTCGCCTGCGTCAGGTGATTTCGGAAACGTTTGGGGATTGGCAGCGATCGCCTGCTCCTGCGCCGCTGGCTTCGGCAACCCCGGCCCCGCCTCAGCGATTGCGTTATTTACACAAGGCGATCGCCACCAAATCCCAAGCTATTACGATCATGGGATATCCAGGGATTACCCGTCGGGATCCCCGCTATTATTCCGCCCTGATCCTGAACCAAATCCTGGGGGGGGATACCCTGGCTAGCCGACTGGGCCGTACTTTGCGGGATTCCTATGGTCTGACCTATGGGGTCTATAGCCAATTTCAGGCGGGACAGCAGGCGGGGCCCTTTTCCATTGATTTTCAAACCCATGCCGAGGATGTGGATACCGCGATCCGCCTCACCCGAGAAGAGTTGCGGAAATTGCGGGATGCGGGGGTGACGCCGGAGGAAGTGGCGGCGGCCCAAAATTCTTTGATTCGCAGCTATCCCGTGACCTTGGCGGATCCCGATATTTTGGCCGAACACTTGGTGATGGAGTGGGTCCATGGGTTGCCCCCCGGTGAGCTGACTCGCTTTGGCGATCGCATTAAAAATGTCAGCGCTACCGAGGTGAACCAGGCGATTCGGCAATTGATTCACCCGGATCGTTTGGCGATCGTTACCGCTGGCCCGCCGCTAGAGACGGCCAACGGGGATGAGTAACGGCCTGCTCAAACGGCCCGCTCGGGCGATCGCTCGTCAGGCGTTAGTCAGGCGCTATTCAGAAAGCTGCTGTTTTAGGGTTGCAAGCTGTGCTGCGCTTAGGGTCATGTCGACTTTTACCCCCTGGGTTTTATCCCAAACTGAGATTGTGCATCCCCCGGGTTTCGCAGCGACCTTTGACTCCGATACGTCTATTTTGATGGTTTGGTAGGTCACCTCTGGCAGCCCAACGCGGATGACCAGATCGGGCTGAGATTTCGGGTATATATATAGATGTTGATGCAGGGTATCCAACTCCAGTTTTTCCGGTGTTGAGTTGCGCTCGGCTTCCTGACCCGCTTTATGCCAGTACAGGGAAATCCCCCGCACCGCCGCATCCTGGCAGACAAATTGTTCGTCAAACCGCTCCACCTCCCAATCGAGCTGGCGAGGATCCGCCGTCTGATCCATTAACCGCTGTCGCCAGGTGACGGTTTGCCCCGCCAATCGGGACCACCATTGGGAAATGGTTTCAAAATGGGTAGGATTCGTCGGTGCAGGATCGCCATAGCGCCAGACCACCGTTAAAGGTTCCATAGGGCTTTTCCAAATTGCCATGTTGACTCGACGCGATCGCCCCGAGTCGTTTTGTCCAGCCTAATTCATCCTTTTTGGGCTAACGTTGGGCTAATTTTGACTAATTTCGACTGACCCCTGACTTGACCCCATGGATCTTCCCCTGGTTTATCACCCAGAATATTCGGCTCCCATGGCGTCGACCCATCGGTTTCCTATGGCGAAGTTTCGTTTGCTGAGGGATCTGTTGCTGCGGGATGGGGCGATGGTGGAGTCCCAGTTTGTGTGCCCGACGCTGACCCCTTGGGATTGGATTGAGCGGATCCATGAGCCGGAGTATGTGGATGGATACCGCCATGGCACGTTGGATGCTAAGGCGCAGCGGCGGATTGGCTTGCCCTGGAGTGAGGCGATCGCCCGTCGAACTCGGATTGCGGTGGGGGGAACGGTGTTGACGGCGCGGCTGGCCCTGGACCATGGGTTGGCCTGTAATTTGGCGGGGGGGACCCACCATGCGTTCCCGGACCATGGGTCTGGATTTTGCATTTTTAACGATATTGCGGTGACCGCTCGGGTGTTGTTGGACGAAAGGGCGGTTCAGAGAATTTTAATCATTGATTTGGATGTCCATCAGGGGGATGGGACGGCGTGGATTTTTCGGGATGAGCCCAGGGTCTTTACCTTTTCGATGCACTGTGGTGCTAATTTTCCCCTGCGTAAGCAAACTAGTGATTTGGATGTGCCGTTGGCGGTGGGGACGGAGGATGAGGCCTATTTACGGACTTTGGATCACCATCTGGAGGATCTATTGGCGCAGGTGAAGCCGGATTTGGTGCTCTATGACGCGGGGGTGGATACCCACCAGGGCGATCGCCTGGGGAAATTGGCCATGACCGATACGGGGATTTTTCAGCGGGAGATGCAGGTGTTGGGTACCTGTATTCGGGCGGGCTATCCGGTTGCCTGTGTCATCGGCGGTGGATATAGCACTAATATCAATACCCTGGTTCACCGCCACTCTTTGCTGCACCGGGCGGCGGCCCAAACCTGGCGGCTTTTACACCTTTAATCTTGCGGCTTTCACCCCTTTAACGATGCCCGAATAACTGCCTCCGCTTGCGTTGCCCAGGAAGCCATGGTGGCGTGATACAGAGGTCGCGTTGGCCTTCTACAATAGAGCCATCTACACCCGCACCGATGCCGGCGATCGCCTTCGTCCCGTTGCCGTTGAAACCGTTAATGTCTAAGGAATCGACCCGAAGGGGCTGGCTGCAGGGTTCTATTTATCTATTCTGTTTATCTATATAGATGTAGTGGATGGAACCTCCTGAATTTCCCCCTGTTTCCCAGGGGGCGGCACAAACGCATTTCCCCAATCAGGTTTGCAGGGATGATCCACCTACTATTCACCGCACTCGAGATCCAGCATGCTCCTGTCCAAAGGCTTTGAAGTTGAACTGTATACCGGCACGCCTGCGGGGGAAATCGTAGGGCTCTCGGATCGTATTGCGGCGGAATTGGAGGGGTTTGTGCGGGAGCCGGATAGCCGCAATGTGGAATACACCACGCCGCCTTTGTGTAGCTATGACCGTCTGCTGTGTGATTTGGTGATTCCCCGTCAGCGCCTGCGCCATTATCTGGCCCGGCAGGGAAATTACACCCTTATCCCCGGCAGTACCTTATCCCTGGGGGGGAGCGATCGCTTTCATCGGTCTGACCCTGCGAATCCCTATCACGCCTATATCGAAAGCACCTACGGCACTAAAGTTGTCACCGCCAGTATCCATATCAATATTGGGATTGATGACCCGGATCTTTTGATGAAAGCCTGTCGGCTGGTGCGGGTGGAAGCGCCGTTATATCTGGCCCTGAGTGCGTCCTCCCCTTTTCTGGATGGCAAGCCGACCGGCTACCATTCCACCCGCTGGCATACGTTTCCCCAAACCCCGTCCCGGGTGCCCCTCTTCGAAAGCCACGATCATTTTATTAAGTGGACCGAAGCGCAGTTGGCCGCGAAGACCATGCAAAATGTGCGCCATCTTTGGAGTTCGGTGCGCCCCAATGGGGACTGCCGCCCCTACAAACTCAACCGCTTGGAGCTGCGCATCTGCGATATGGTCAGTAATCCCATCGCTTTGCTGAGCATTTCGGCCCTGTTGGAAGCCCGCCTGTGGCAACTGTTTGATAATCCGGATTTGGATCCCCTGGTTGGGAGTCATCTGCCGGCTACGTCACGGGCTGATGATTTAGTGGACCTGACGGCGGCCAATGAAATTGCGGCGGCCCGGTATAGCTTGCGGGCAACCCTGCGCCATTGGGAGGATGGACGGGCGATCGCGGCAAAGGAGTGGATCCAAAAGCTCTATGCCGACGTTTATCCCTACGCCAAGGAGCGGGGCTTTAGTTGTTTCCTCTCGCCCCTGCTTCGCCTGCTGAAGGAAGGCAACGAAGCCCAGCGCTGGCTGGGGCAACTGGAATTAGGCCATAGCTGCCAAGACGTGGTGGTGGGATATACCCGTCGGATGGCGGAGCGGGAACGTAAGCTGGCGGGCCAAATTTGCCAAAACTGGGTGGCTTAAACACGGGGCACTGAAAGATGGGGGACTGAAACAAGGCCCCAAACCGTGAAACAGCCTGTATTCTGACGGGGGTCAGTCCTTCCCATTCCAGATGTTCACTATATATATGTATTAGATCTAGACCTAGATCCGGAGATATAGACCTGGAGGGGGTGGGTGAGCCATATTTATGAGTTTTGCTTATGAGTTTAATCAATCAGTAAAACTTATCTTTTTGATTGGCGATCTAAATTAATTGACCTAATCCCTGGTCCATTCATTAAAGATTTAGCGATCGCCCATTAAAAAAACGAATCAGACGCCCCATCGCCCTTCTTGATCGACTGTTCTCCGTTAATCGCTCTCCGCCAATCGTTGTCCGCCAATCGTTCCTATGCCCCTGCGTCTCGTTCTGGTTAATCCCAAAATTCCCCCGAATACCGGCAATATTGCTCGTACCTGCGCCGCCACCGGAACGCCGCTGCATCTGGTGGGACCCCTCGGTTTTGAAATTAGCGATCGCCAGCTTAAGCGGGCTGGGCTGGACTATTGGCCCCACGTTGATCTGACCTATCACGCGGACTGGGATACCTTCGATGCCCATCAGACGACCGTGGGCGGGCGACGTATTGGATTTTCCGTTCGCGGCACCGAAAATTATCATCAATTTGCCTTTCAGCCCCAAGACTGGCTCCTGATGGGCAGCGAAACCGATGGACTCTCTCAAACGAGCCTCGCCACCTGTGACCATGTGGTTCGCATTCCCATGAACCAGGCCCATGTGCGGAGCTTGAATTTGTCGGTCAGTGCGGCGATCGGGTTATTTGAAGCCCGCCGGCAACTGGGGCTGTTGGTTGACGCCCCCTCCCCCTAGCCCCACGACGATGCGCCGCCCGGGGGGCTAGGGGGAGGGGGCGCAGTGAGATTTCCGCCTCGGATAACCCTGTCGCAAGTGATCTATATCACCATTTATGGGTCGCTTGATAGGTAATACTGATGCAAACTCAGGGTGGATCGGGGCAGATGATATCTATGCTGTCGCCGTTGACTGGCAGCTTTCTAGAGGGAAACACCCAGTCCAATTGATGTCTACTGGTGTCTACAGACTTCGCGCCAGGAGCTTTGAATCGATTGCCTTTCCGTGGGTTAGGGGCAAGTTCAACCCGAAAAATTATCCCGCTGAATAACATTTTCCGTATCCAATGACGCAGAAAATGATCGAAAACCCGGACATTACTAGGGCTGGCGGCGAAACAAAAACATTCCTTGCCTAAATCGAAAAAGCGAGTTAGTCTTACCAAGACTTTTGCTAAACATCTGAGCTGTGGCTAAACTAGGGCCGCGAAGCAATGGATCTAAGCAATTGTTAACGGATTGCCAGGATTGTGGCTGAGTTGCTCCTCTCCACCCCTAAGCTTCTGTGAGGCTGATGTCGCCCCACGAAGGTATTGGTTCCTGGATCGCCGTTCCGAATCCTACTCATCCAAATCGAGTGATGACAGAACAGTTTCAATCGACTTCCACCGACACCGGCCGCAGTAAGGCTCGTACCTCCGCTGCGATGATCGGATTAGCGATATCGGTGGGCGCAACAAACCTGTTGCTGCCTCGTCAAGGGGAGAGCGTGATGGCGGCGGAACCTCCGGCAGCCGCTGCTAACCAACAGCCTGAGGCTGCCCTCCGTACCCACGTGGTCCAACCGGGCGATACCTTGGCTGAAATTGCCATTACCTATTCCACGAGCCTTGAGTCACTCTTGGCGGTGAATGGAATTCAAGATGCGGAGACGGAGATTCTCCAAGTCGGGCAAACGTTAAAAGTCCCTGGCAAGCTCGGTAGCCCTGATAAGTTGGCGGCGATCGCCACGAATCAGCCGAGCGATGAGGACTCGGCGTTTGCTTCCAAGCCCACTACCATTGAAAAGGTTAATCCGAAGCCTAGCATCAGCCTTCTGGATGAAAAGGGCGTGCTGAATGGGGAGCGCCCCGTTGGGACGCTGGGGCAGTTGGAGACCCAGGTTAAGGGGACTTCGGCCCTGGAGGCCACTGCTGTTGTCCGCACCCAGAGCCCGAAAAATATTGCCGTTACGGATGCATCTGAGGGGCAAGCCGCTACAGCCCTTGAAGTTGCAACTCCTCAAAGTGTTCCCGAAGCGTCTGCTTTAGTTGCCGCCGCGCCGGTGGCTGAGATTAAGGAAGAAGCTGCTGCAGTGGTTCAGGAGTTTTCTTCCGATGAGGCGGTTGACCCTGGTGTCTCTTTACCCTGGGTTGAGGGTGAGGCGTTTGGCTCTGGCGATGCTTTGGCGATGGCCGAGCCGACTGTTGTCCCTGTGGCTCGCCACTATCAAGTTCAGGCGGGTGACACGTTGGGACACGTGGCACGCCGTTATGGGGTATCGCTGCAATCCCTGATTCGTGCGAATTCGTTGGATAACCCCCATATGATCCGCGCTGGACAGGTGCTGGTGGTTCCTCCCATGGTGGGGGCGGATTTGGCGGTGTACGCCAATGGTGCTAGCAGTGCTGTGACCTCATCGAGCGCGGCTGCTCCCACGGCTGGTGTTTCTGCAATTCCGACGTCCCCAGGGGCAGAGGTGGTATCCTCTCCGACGGCGAGTGTTTCGCCGGCTCCCCGTGAGGTGACGGCTGGGCAGCATACGACCCAGAATGCTTACATTGCGGGTCTTCAGGCTGAGATTCGTGCATTGCAACAGAAGTATGAGGGGCGTTTGTCCTCTGTGCTCCGCTATGGTCCTGCTGCCCTAGAGACGGGCGCTGAAGGGAAGGCTTCGGTACGTCTCGAGGGCGATGCTCCCGTGAGCAATGCTCCGGTGGTTAGTAGTCCGGTGGGCGATAGTGAAGCTGCCGCTTTGGTTGAGCCGTCCGATGTGGAGGAAACTCAGCCGAGCAGCGTGGGTGCTCTTCCCCCGTTGCATGGTCCGACTGATGCTGAAGCGCAGGTCAGTGAGCCTCAGCAGGTGGCGTTGGCTTCCCCGACTTTGGATGACCGCAATCCGACGGTGCGATCGCTGCTGGGGCAGACTGTTAGCCCGAGCTTGCCTCCCCTGGCTTCGGCAGATGCTTACTTGCCCGACAGCATGAGCTTCAATGGCTATATTTGGCCGACCAAGGGGGTCTTTACCTCCGGTTATGGCTGGCGTTGGGGACGCATGCACAAGGGTATTGATATCGCTGCTCCCATTGGTACGCCGATTGTGGCGGCGGCGGATGGTGAGGTGGTGTTCTCCGGTTGGAATAGCGGTGGCTATGGCAATCTGGTGGATATTCGCCATGCTGACGGTAGTTTGACCCGTTATGCCCACAACAGCCGGAATTTGGTGAAGCGTGGTCAGAAGGTCCGCCAAGGGCAGCTGATTGCTGAGATGGGTAGCACCGGTCGCAGTACTGGTCCCCACTTGCATTTCGAAATTCGCCGCCCCGGTAAAGGTGCGATTAATCCTAAGGCGATGTTGCCGAAGGGTGGTCTGCGCGCTGCTCGCTAGGCGATTTCTTTGACCTTGAATCAATCGTAAAAGTGGTGAGTCGAGCAATGTTGCTTCGGCTTGCCACTTTTGTTTTTGTCCCATGCACCGCTTGTCACAGATCGGGCGACACACTGGCGATGCTGTTTAGGGCGGTTTGGATGACTTCGATCCCTGCTGCGGGTTTGCACGATCGCTCGGTAATGATCCGTCGCCATTGACGGCTGCCCCGTTGTCCGTTGAACAGTTGGAGCATGTGGCGGGTTATTTTGTTGAGTTTGAAGGTGCGACCGGCTGGTTTGTTGGCCATCCAGTGGTCGATGTAGGGCAGCATTGCTTCGGCAATTTGGGGGCGGCTGAGGGGCGGGCGATCGCTGCCGTAGAGGGTGCGATCGGCGGTGGCGAATAGGTAGGGGTTGTCGTAGGCGGCGCGGCCAATCATGACGGCGTCGACGTGTTCTAGATGGTGCCGAGTTTGGTCGAGGGTGAGGATGCCGCCGTTGATTTCGATGGATAAGTCAGGAAAATCTTGTTGGAGTTGGTAGACGTCGCTGTAGCGTAGGGGGGGGATGTCGCGGTTTTCTTTGGGGCTCAGACCCTGGAGCCAGGCTTTGCGGGCGTGGACGGTGAAGCGATCGCAGCCGGTTTCGGCGACGGTGGCGACGAATTTCACGAGGTCGTCGTAGTGGTCTCGTTCGTCGACGCCGATGCGGTGTTTGACGCTGACGGGGAGGGGGGACGCGGCTTGCATGGCGGCGACGCATTCGGCGACTTGCTCCGGTTGGAGCATCAGGCAAGCACCAAAATTGCCGCTTTGGACGCGATCGCTGGGGCAGCCGACGTTTAGGTTGATTTCGTCGTAGTGATAGTCGGCGGCGATGCGGGCGCATTGGGCGAGCTGTTGGGGGTTGTCGCCGCCCACCTGGAGCACGAGGGGTTTTTCGTCGGGGTGGAAGCCGAGGAGGTAGTCGCGATCGCCGTTGAGGATGGCTTGGCTGACCACCATTTCGGTGTAAAGCAGGACGTGCCGGGAAATCTGCCGCATGAAATAGCGGTAGTGGCGGTCCGTCCGATCCATCATGGGGGCGATGCTGAGGGGGTTGCGCTTGCCGTCCTGGTTGCCTTGGGTGTGTTGTTCAGGGGCTGAAGTTGCCACCACCATGATGGGTCTGTCCTTTCCGTCGTGCTGAATTCGTGGCTGGCGGTTTCCTCAAGTCGCTCAACGTTGCTTGTTTGAGGCGGCTAGAAGCGCCGCAGCCATTCCACAATGTTAGAGGCCGCTGCGTCGGTGGAAAAGTTTTTCATGACTTCGCTATAGCGCCCGAAATCTCGGTCGATGTTGATGAGCTGGGCGATCGCTCGGGCCATGGCGGTGGCGTCGCCGATGGGGATGACTTGAAAATTGGGGACGCCGTCAAAATCAACGGAGGAGCCGACGGCGTTGGTGGCGATGCAGGGGAGTCCCGCTTGCATGGCTTCGTTCATGACGAGACCCCAGGTTTCGCCGGCGCGCTGGGAGGGGAGGGTGGCGGCGTCGGCGGCGAGGTAGTAAGGGGGGAGTTCTTTCTGGTTTTTAAAACCGGCGAAGTGAACTTTGACGTTGGGCAGTTGGGTCGCTTTCTTGCGCAATTCCTTTTCCAGTTGGCCGGATCCCAGGTAAATGACGGCGAGCCGTTGTTGTTGGTCGGGGGAGAGTTGGGCAATGCCGTCCAGGATGAGGCCGGGGTTTTTCTTGGGAATTAACTTGCCGCTAAATAAAATGGTGGTGCGATCGCCCAGGAGTAGGTCCTGTCGTAGGGTGTCCCGGAGGCGCTGTTTTTCGGCGTCGGGGATATCGCGAAAGCGGTCCGGGACGCAGTAGTAGGCGAGTCCGACGCGGTTGGGTTTGATGCCGTGCTGGATGACGTGGTTTTTATTGAGGGTGCTGATGGCGATCGCTGAGTCGAATAGCGTATAGAGCAGTCGGTAGGCGAGCGATCGCAGTTTGGCTTTCAGGGGCGATCGGGCGACGGCTTCATCGTTGGTTTCCACCCGCAATGTGCAGGGGGTGCCCCGAAGGCGTGCCAGGATGGTTGCCCACACTGCGCCGCGATAATTGAGGCTGTGGACCAGCATTCGGTCCGGTTTTTCGTCGATTAAAATTTGCCCGAAGCCTGGCGCATCGAGATCTTTGAAACCGGCGGGCTGTTGGGTTTGTTTTTCGTTGACGATGCGGGCGGTATAGCCCGCTAACAGGGGTTCATCCCAGGCGAAGCTGGTGCCAAATTCAATATCCCGATAGCCCTGGATCGAAAAATCGGACAGATAGACCACCGTACACTCATCGCCATTGGCGGTCAGGCGCTCTGAGATGGCGCGAAACACTGGCGCGTGATATTGCACAGGGTGGGACGCCAGGATGAGGAGTTTCATAGGGGGACTAAAGGGGGTGAATGGGGGTGAATGATTGAGTCGATTTATTCTGTTTTACAGGGGAATTGTCGGGCGATCGGGGAAGGATGGAGTTTACCGCTGCCCTCCCTAAGGTGACCCTTGGGTTAATGTTGATCTGCACGGCTTTACGTTCTGCTTTCCCGAGTTTGATATCGGGAAAATGAAGGGGGCGATCGCTTCCAAATCCCTATGACCTACAGTATTCCCATCTCCAGCCTGCCCGCCACCGAACGTCCGCGCGAACGCCTGGTTAACCAAGGACCGGCGAGCCTGTCCAATGCGGAACTGTTGGCGATTTTATTGGGAAGTGGGCAAGGGAAGGGCAAGCTATCGGCGGTGGGCTTGGGGCAATTAATCCTAAGAAAACTGGAAATCGATCATCAGGATTCGTTGGTGGCCCTGCGGGACATCAGCATCGAAGAACTGATGCAAATCCATGGGGTAGGACAAGCGAAAGCCACATCGATTATGGCCGCGGTGGAATTGGGGAAACGCATTGCCCAGGTGCGCCCGATGGAGCGGATGATTGTGGATAAGCCCCAGGTGGCGGCGGCGGCGATGGGGGAGTATCTGATGTGGAAGCCCCAGGAGCGATTTGTGGTGTTGCTATTGGATTCCCGCAATGGGTTGATTTCGACGCAATTGGTAACCATCGGGTCGGCGACGGAGACGCTGGCACCGCCTCGGGAAATTTTCCAGTCGGCGGTCCGTCAGGGGGCGGTCAAAATTGTGGTGGGCCATAATCATCCGTCAGGGGATCTGTCCCCCAGCGGTGAAGATTTAGAGCTAACTCGCCGGTTACTGTATGTGGCACAGGTCTTGGAGATTCCCCTGGTGGATCATTTGATCTTGGGGCAGGGTAACCATGTCAGCCTGCGGAAGTTGACCGAGTTGTGGCAGGAGTTTCCCCAGGGAGATTGAGCCGGAGGGGCCGTCCCAAAAATTGCCTTGAGGTTTCTGGGTTTGCCGTGTTATTGTTGTGGTCCTGTTCGGGCGATTAGCACAGGGGTAGCGCGCTTCCTTCACACGGAAGAGGTCACTGGTTCAAATCCAGTATCGCCCATCTCAACTTGGATATTGACCGTTCCCAATACGGCGCTACCGGTGTGCCAGTTGATTGGTGTGTCGGTATTCAATTCGTGGGTAGGAGGATGCATTTTCAGTGATCTAATAGGTGTACCTAATAGGTTGGCCAGAATGCAGGTACCGCTATCTGCTTGGGATTGAAATTGGGTACTCAGATGTGAGTACTCAAACCTGCCTTCAGTTCTATGGGTGGGCGTGCATTTCTGGTGACTCATAGAGTTGACTCTATGACTTGGCTGAAATGCATGGGGGTATGCCAGTTAAACGGTGTACTGCTATACCAAACTATTTAATTGACTTATTTAATTGCTTTGATTAATAAGTTGATGTTATTGTTTGGTTTCTTTGAGATCGTATTTAGGTAGTAACAAGCGCCAATGTCTATATACAGGTGTTTGTTGTGGTTAAAGCAAGAAAGCAAGGTTACAAGCGCAATCAGTGCAATATCTCGGCAGATCGTCGTAAGCTACGCATCTCTATCCCTAGCAAGCTCTACGCAGGTAAGCGGCGGTATCTGTTCACCGGGCTAAGCGATACCAACCCTAACCGCTCTGAAGTGCAACGGGTAGCAGATCTGATGAACGGGGATATTCTGCGGGGTGAGTTTGATTTTTCCCTGGATCGCTACAAGGGAATGATTGCGCCCGATGGTGTTGCGATCGCGAATCAGGATAATTACCAAGGTCAGATCCCAGGTGTGCATTACACGATGCTGGCAGTGATATGGAATGAATGGATTCAAACCCTAAACCTGAGTGAAGAGACCTACAACAACCACTACAAATGGGTGGAGCGATGGATCAATCATTTCGACCCTGAATGGACTGATACTGATTGGTTGCTAAGGATTTCCAATTCTCCAAAAACAGTCAACCGATACATTGCGCACATAAAGAAGTGCATTGACTGGGCTTTAGATGAAGGACTAATAAAAGGGAAAAATTCTTATAAAAATTTAGTTATTAAAAGTAGAAAGGTAAAAGAAGAAAGAAAAGGATTTACTGAAGAAGAGAAAAAGAAAGTATTAGAAGAGTTTCGTTTGCCTACCTGTGATTCAGAAAGCAAATACTGGGAAACATGCCATTATCACGACATGGTTGTTTTTTGGTTTGAGTCTGGGTTGAGAGTAGGTGAGGTTATAGGCTTGAAAAGGAAAGATTTTGACATTCTTTTAGAGACTGTCAAAATTAGAAGGTCTAGGACTAGGGACCATTCAAATGTAGGCAAGGGGCACGCTCTAATAGAGAAAACTACCAAAACAGGTAGGACTAGGGTTTTGCCATTAACGCCAACCATGCTTCAAGTAGCTTGCAGTGTGTTCAGTAAAGCTGGCAACAAAAAGCGATTGGTCTTTACTAAACCAGATGGTGCTGCAATCGATATGGGCAACTGGCGACGGAGAGTGTGGAAACCTGCATTAGAACGTGCTGGCGTCCCATATCAGCCACCCAAAAACATCAGGCATACGCTACTGACTGAAGCAGCCAATGACCCCAGGATCGGCGTTGTAGGGGCTGCTAAAATCGCAGGTCACACTACCACCAAGACCGTACAAGAAAACTACATCGGACTACATGGGGATGTGATTTTACCTAGTAGTGAATAAGTACAATAGAAGCATCCAAGCACAGTGCCGATCGAAGATGTGAGTAGGTGAATATCATGCTCTAACACAGAAATGACTTGCAGGACTGACACAAGTCAACTACACACCCTCAGGGATTTTCTTGGGGGTATTTTTTTGATCTATAGAGTCCCACCCAGTAAGCATCCAAAATTTATGGGGGGAGTTTGTACCGAACGTTCGGTAAAAGCTCGCATAGCTCAGAAAATGGGCTTGCATTTTAAATGGAGTGCTCTGGTTTCGATACGAGATCTAAGGTAGGCATCCCTAGCAAGCTGATCACGGAAGCGTTGGGAGTGTGCCGATCCAGGCTGTCGCAAATTGAGACAACTTCAAACCTCAAATGAATAGGGGGTCTGACCCCTCATCGCAAATACCTATATATAGGGTGAAATCTACTGCGCTTCAGAACCACCCCCACAGGACGAGTTACTAAAGAAAAAAATAGGTCTATAGGGAGCCGATAAGCTCAAATTATCGATAGATAGTGAAAAGTGTTCAGAATGAACAAAAATGGGCTGATTTAGCAGGGGGGGTACATGCTTATTCTGTAACTCTATGAGTACACTCTATGAGTTGACCAGAAAGCATGGGGGGTCACCCCTGAATTGATAAGCTGAACTTATTGATGAGCTGCCTTTGCGATAAGCCGCTAATGGTAACGGACGTGTTGGTTTTATTGAACTAAAATCTTTAATAAGTAGCTTGTTCGGGGATTAAAGTCAAATGCCAAAAGGAGATGGTAGGGGCGGAAGAAGAAAAGGGGCTGGAATTCCAAGTAAATATAAATCCAAGTCACCCCGAAAAAGTCTTTGGGTTCCAATGGAGTATATTCGCCTCGCAGAAAAGTATGTAAAAGAACTTGACGAGAAAAGATACGGGGAAGATGAAGAGGAACCCGAAGAAGACTTTGAATGTGAAGAAGTGCCCTACGACTAGCTACAGCAGGGCCTTAAGTCTTTAAATAAGCTAAGCCTATAATTGAAATCAAAATAATTTATCTTAAAGGGGTTGACAATCCCTTTTATTTTTGTCTATTTTGAATTCACAGATTTCAAAAAGAGGCGCTTTGATGGGAGACTTCAATGTTCCACATCGGGGATGGTGGCAAGCAAAGTTTAACCCCCTTTACAAGACCATCCAACCTGACCACTTGAACTGGGACAACAAAACCTTAATGACAAAGGTTAGGTCTGACGCCCCAAGAAAATCAAAACTGATTGATGGGGAAATGGCTTATTGGTACTTTAATCGTTCTTTCGTCTTAGACAAGATCCGGAGAATGCTTATTAAGCCCTTGCAAAGCATTCTTTCAAGAGAAGAAATGCACGACTTACTAGACGAGGCTTACGACTTTGACTTACAAGCGTACAAACAGGAATTCTATCAAGCCCATTCCGACGACGATAGCGGGGATTAAATTCGATTCTAAGTATGAATCTGAAGTCTATCTAGAACTGGTCAGGAGGTATGGAAGCAAAGCAATAACAGTGCAATACCCACTATTGCTTAAGCCATCTACTGAGCTATTTAAGCCTCTTCATTGGAGAGTAGATTTTAGGGTCGATTACAAGGGTGAAACGTTTTTTTATGAAGCAAAGGGTTTCATCTCTGAAATTTTCCGGCTCAAGATTCAATGGCTCGAATGGCAGCAACCCCAAGCACACAACAGACTGTTTATTGTGTGCAGGGCAAACAACCGTTTAAAGCTGTCGAAGAAAACAAAATTACCTTTGAGCAGGGTAATTACAAAGCAGATGATCAAAACACATTCAATTGACTTTTTGGAGGATTAAGATGGGTATTCGAGACCAGAAAGGCTATACCACGGAACACGCAGCCAAACGACGCCAGAAGGAAGTTTTGCAGGCTATTGGGTCTACCAACTTTCACTTGGGGCGATTTGAGAGAGACAATTGCACGACCGTATTGATCCACGAGTCTTACTGTGCATTTATTGAGCTGTTTGAGCTGTGCTTCATGAACGCCTTAGTGCCTATCAGTGCATTCGGAGCTGTGTTTGGAGTGATTGGAGAATTGCATCCTTTGACTGGCGACAAGGAACGAGTTGAAGAGATGTTTGCTCGACTGAAGTCTCTCCTAATCAAGGAAGAGAATCGCCTAAAGGCAATCATCAATGGGGAGTTTGAAGGAGATGAATAGCTTAGTAACTGTCTCCATTGAGGGACCATGTAACAATGCTTTTTGGGTTGAAAACTTTAGACCTTGGTTGAATGAAAACTACGACCTAGAAGAACACACAGGATTGAAAAACTGGAATTCAATATACATAAACATTGAAGACGCATGTAACAACGAAAGACTTTATGTGCCGTTGACCTTTTATTCGAGCATTAAGCAGTTTGCGGAATCTCGGGGTTGGGAGGTAAATGAGCCACAAAAGGGCTCTGCAATCATTAAATGTCCTCAAGCAGCACTCACCGAATGGACTACTGTCGCTAAAACTTCTGACGGGGTTAATTACTGGTTTACGCCTGTCTTTAATCAGCTTGACTTTTATAGGGACGCTGGGGTTAAGCCGGGATTGCATCGCTAGTCAACGGACCTAAGCTAAGTCCTTTAAACTGACTTATTCCAAATATCAACACAATCAATCAACTGCAATGTCTTACATGATCATGGCTCCCAAAAAAGGGAGTGATTTCTCTGAAATCGTGAACAAGGAAAACTTTGGAGGACAACTAGACATTACCTTTTCTGAAGCGAAACTGATTGAACTTGGTGCCGATGGCGGATACCGCTTATTGATGATGGGTAGCACACTGGCTCAAACGGGGTACCTACACAAAGACTTGGACCCCATGAAGCCTCACAACCTGTTTATTGACCTGTACTCCAAAAAGCACACCGTTAAAGCGTGGTGGCTGGGTAAGGATGATGATGGCAAGTTGCAGTCGATTGAGTGTGAGCCGGGTCGCCTGGAGCGTTGGCTATTAGAGCACCTATTAACCGAGCGTGTCACCCACCCTGGGAGTGGCGACGCAAAACCTGAAACCTTGCGTCTAGCCGATGGCTTCCGGGGCAATCTGACCTTTGGACCGTTCGATGATGTCTTCGAGATGATTGAGGACATGGATGACAACGACCCCAAGAAAGCAGAGCGCCTAGAGCGGTACCTGCGAGCCGAGCCTGTCACCCTGTCTAAGGAATTTGAAGCCCTATCCCTTCCCAAGGATTGGAGTGCTGGCGGCGCTGGTGGTCGCAACTACAAATCCGAAGCTGAAAAGGCAGACGAGCGGCTGGATTGGATTCTCAAAACCCTGCGTGATGGCACCAAGCACAAGGAGCTACAGGAGATCCTGATGGTCTACGGCATGACTGAGAAGGGCGCTCGCGACAGTGCCACGATGGCTGTTCATCGCTGTGTTGGCTAAGTAGCCCTAGTGACTTCCCTCCGATAAAGCAAAGAAAAAGGGGAGTCAAGGACATCAATCCAAGACTTCCCCCCAATAAAGCAATTCCGATCATGCCACAAGAAGACGAACCGACACCAAACTATAACGAGCTAAGGGAAATGTTAGGGGCTGACAAAGACTCCTACGACCCTGGATTACCTTTGTTCGACAACGTAAAGAATGCCTTTGCAGCGTCAATCATTCTTCCCCATCAAGAGCTTCAGTTACCTATCCTGTCTGCTTTTGCGTGCCTACCTACAGCCCTGTTAAATATCGCCCCTATCTTGGTAGCGCTAGGGACTACTGGATCAGGCAAGTCTCAGGTAATGAAGGTAATTGCAGCCCTGTCAGGGGTCACGCCATTAGGGGCTAGTTCTAGCTTTGCGTCTATCCGTACGGGCATCAAAAAGATTTCCTGCTACGACGAACTGGAAGAATGCCCCGTACCCAACTACTGCCTAGTGTTCGACGACTGCAAACGCGCCTTCGTGGAGGACGACGACCGCTTCGCGATGCTCCGATACGGCTATGACCGATCAACGTCAACGGTAACCATTTGCGGTGCTCAACCGGGCTCTATCATCAGGTTTCAGACGTTTGGACCCAAGGCATTTAGTACCACCGAGTCTTACCCCTTCGAGGCTGAATATTCGGAGCTTAAACGACGGTGTATTTTCATTCGAACAAAGAAAGACAGCGACAATCCTTTAATTGAGGATTTAATTGCACCCGAAGAATGTAATTACACCAACCTAAGGAACGCATTAAGGGGGCATTGGTCTAGGATTCATAACTGTGAAAGCTTCCTAGAGGCCTTTAAATATCTTAGGCGTAGTCCTTCGATGTTCAATACTGATGATTGGACAATCTTTAGACCTATCATCGCTGTCCTTATTGACCTAGGAGGATTAACTGCTGAGGACGCTAAATGGGCAGTTAAAGACTTCCTGGACCTGTCCCAGGATGACACCACGCCATTACAACTAATCCTAGAAAAGTTCCTTTTAATGTATGAAGAACTTGTAGAAGAGGCGATCGCAAAAGGCAAGGAAGATCAATCAATTTCTGTTACTGGCGCACAAGTCAGAGGGATTATCGCTGAAGCCTATAAAGGAGGATTAATTGCAGGGCAAAGGCTCACGGATTACAAGCCTGAGATGGAAGCCCGTGGCTGGAGATTACGGAGAAACAAGAAAGGAGAGGTTAGCTGGGTTTATGGTATTTAGTCTTGATTATTACGTGCTAGTCGGACCTTCAAAGTGTCCAGACAGGGGGGCTACTGTTTCAATGAATAACCTTCCTTTGACTTTTTTCTTTATTCCTTGCTTAAAGCACTTTGAGCCGGTAGGGATTCGATTGAGTTTAGTTTTCAGTATGCAAGGGGTAAGCATAAATCCCTTTGTTTTGTCCGAGTCAGAAATTACCGCTCTTTATATCAAGGCTGGGGAGGCAATAAAGTGATTGAGTTTAATCGCGTCCCATGGATGGAGCGTTTTGATATTGTTCTTTTTGAGAGGATTGTTATCGGTCGTAAAGAGGGATATCTCAATCGTCGTCCTTTCAGCTCTGTAAAGCTTGGTTATTATTGGTTTTTTCGGCTGGGTCGCTATTCCAACTACATCGAAACAAGCGTTTCTCCTCAAAGTCGTCCCTATCATTTTTCTTTCAGCCTTCAGCCTGACCAGTGGACTACCTCTGAGTGGGTATTTAATGGAATGTTTCGTTTTTCCTTTTTAAGTGTTGACTGGAATATTAGCTGGTGCCAAACACGAGCAAAGGAAATGATTGATAGGGGGATTTTTTATAAATCCAACACAGCACCATGGGCTAAAGGGGAGAAACAATAAATGGAACTACCACTAGGTGAATTTGTAGATTTATCCGACCTTAAATGGTGTCGTGAGTGTCAGGGCTATTCAACAGGCTCTGATCGGTGTAGCGCCTGTCATGAACCACGCTTAAAGACCAAGGCAGGGACAGGTTATAAGCGTGTACGCAAGACTCCACCATTCCCCCTGATGGGAGGGATTCATTTCTCAGGGAGGATCGTCAAGGTACACATTCATGGGACTTGGCAGATTTACACCATTTGGGAAACTGAAAACAACGGTAGACTCTTCTACCCGGCTACCTGTTCGATTAGCAATCGAGATAATCACCAAATAGGTAATGGTGTGACCTTGGATGGTCGCAATGACTTTTTCAAGGTCATGGACTACTTGGGGCAATACCTAGCGAATGTCACTATCCAAGACCCAACATGGCGACAGGTGGATGTAATTAATGGTGAAGTTCTGGACACGACTGACTATGCCTTAATTACCTTCCTGGAGGACATTCAAGACCGTAAAACCCCAAGAATTAAAGACCTTGAGGATCACGGACCCTTCTAGATCAGTAATTCTTATCTAGAGACGATCGACATTGTTTAATTACTTCGATAAACTATTGAAAGAGTTGAGGAAAGAAAATGCTAGACGAAACAATCCAAATAACGGCTACTGAAAAGAAAAAGCGCCCCCCTGCGAGTCTGAAAACTCGAATGGCTAAGATGGCCGTTACTCGAAGTATGTGGGATAACGAACATGACATTCCCGAAGCCAATCACGACTTTGTTCTGATGCGTCTATTTAAAGATGGCTTGCACATCTTTAAAGACGCGAAAGAAGCTGTTGAGGCGGTCAAAGAGGCCTTCAAGTTCGAAGAAGACCGGGAGCGTCGAGAAAAGGAAGAGACAGCCAAGCAACTGATGTTAGACCCTGAAATGAAAGTTATTCTTGAAGGGATGGTTAGCACTGGTACCGGCAAGGTAGGAGAGGCTCTTAAGGGCAAAACTACTGCCAAGTAGGACTGGCTCGATTTCGTGTTCGTGGTTGAAAAAGAAACCCCATCCGGCAATAACGCTAGGTGGGGTTTTTATTGTTGAGGTGTGAGGCGACAAGAGCCTATCTGTCGTTGTAGTTTCGGCTTAATTCATAAAGAATCTTAGTGATGTCTAACTGCTGAAGGGATAGCGACTTTGCAACGTCTTTGACGTAACCATTCAATTGAAACAGCATATAGACTTCAATTGTTATGCCGACACCCCCAACGATACCCATTGGGTCAGTGCTGATATTTTCTGCAAGGGTCATTAAATGGAGCATTATGGCGGGGGCTCTTGTGGAGTGAAGTTTAAATTGTTTAACTCGGATTCAAGGTCAAACTGCATTTCTTGCAACCACATCCGAGTCTCTGTGTGGCGCTCTCTGTCTCGAATCTCTTGAAGCGTTTCAAGCTTGCGACTGTACCTCCACATCCTTATTACAACTTCTCTGATGTAGTTGGGGATTGAAAACTCGAAAGAGTAGCCGCTAGGGAATCCTGGCATTAAATGCAAGATTGGTCGATTAACCGGGCAAAATAGTCCATTTGTTTCGACATTGCCAACACCAGCAAAGGAGATGGACGCTTTCGCACGCATGTACCCCCCTAGTCGCCAATTGGCTCTAGCAGGGGCAGCAATCATTACTACAACCGCTTGCGTTTCGTAGAGCCCTGGAACAGTAATCGTAGTGTAACCAGGGACATACTGCCTAGACTCCCCCCTAATAACCTCGGAGCCTTCCCACACAAAAGACCAGTTCGACTGGTTTTCAATTGTGGAAGGATATCTATCCATTAGTAAAAGTATCTAGGTGAGTTTTTGGGAGTTAAAACCATGGGCTGATCGTTTAATTCAACCCTCCCTTTTTCCAGGGCTTCGATGTTTTGTTCTACAGCATCAACGTAATCCTCAGGGCTAATGCCTGTGTATTCGATGACTTCCAAGACTTCAGAAGCGCTAACCCTGCCAGCGCAGAGATCATTTATCCATTGTTGGCGTAAGCCCAGGAATTCAATCTCTAGTGCTTTTTCAGTTTCGGTCATGCCATCAATCTCTTTTAGGCAGGTACCTAAAACTAAGGCAGGGTCAACGGTGACAGTCATCTAGCTAATCTCCCGAATCCAGCTAATAGAAGTGCCTTGCGCATTGCCAAAGGCAGTACGAATTGCAGCAAACGCTTCAGATTCCGTTTCAGTAGCAGTAGAACCGCCAAACGGCACAGATAGAGAGCTTCCGCCGTAATCAATGTATTGCAACCCGGTACGCTCCGAAGTTTGGCGGGTTCCGGTAGCACTTTTCCCAGTAGTAAAGGATGCCCGAGCCGGTGCGAATCCTAGAATGGCAATTTTAGTGCCGGCTCCTACGACGGTTTCCTCTTCAACAACTCGACCGCCCATACTCGCTTGGTTGGCAGACCATGCGGTTACAAAAGCAGATGATGCAATGTACTGATCTGCTGCCAGGTCAACATTAAACGGGGTATCAATCGCTAGGTCGATAGAATCCGGTCGGTTTTCTACTGCTCCGGTTTTTGCCGGTCGTGAAGCTGCGTTGGTCTGATAGTCGATCAGTTGCGTTCGAGCCTGTTGAAGTCGAGCCGCTTGAAAAATGCGTGAATATTTACCGCGTCGCCGTCCCATAATTTAATCCTCAAATTTTCTAATTACTTCGATCAATCAACTTGTTGAATTAACTCCAGGCTCGCCCAAATTCTTCTGGCTGGAAGTTCACAATCGCATTGGTAAAGGCAGTAGCAGAGGTGGTACGGATAGCGTCTACAGCATCTGCGTAGGTATCAGTTGCGCCGTTTTTACCAAAGGGAATCGAGTTGGTTTCATCGACGTAATCGATGTAGGCAATCCCAGTGGAGTCAGGAACCACACGATTCGGATTCGCCTTAAGGATTCCCCACACAATACGAGCCGGACTGAAGTCGTCCAACCGCAAGAGGCTATCGGTTCCAGCGTTAGCAATTTCATCAACACGCCCAGTGGCTACAGATCCACGTCCGGCCCAAGCTCGGGTGGTTGCAAATGCTTGCGCCTTTTGGGTTACGTCCAAGTCAATGCCAAACGGGTCAACAAACAACTTCACGTTACCCCGGCGATTGACGGGATCGCCCGCAGTTAGGCGAGTGAACTGGCGGGATGAAAGATGAGTCCGTAGTTTGTCAATTGCTTCTACGTACTTGGCACTTTCTAGGATTACTGAATCCCGTGGTCGACTCATATATTTTTCCAAATTCTTTCTAACAACCTAGACCAGTAATAACGCCAATTGCAATCAGTAGAAGTCGCTGGAACCCTTAAGGGTTTTTACTAATTTCTAGAGATCTAGAAAGACCTCAATTCAATAGCTCCTTGCAAGTGCATTTGGAAATGCGCCTGAACTGTCGAATAAGTAAATAGGGGCTTTGATTCCATGGATATGAATATACGCAGCCCGAAAATAAACAGTAACCTCAGGTCGCTTACGTGGTTTTTTTCTAGATTTCCCTAGAAGCACCTGAGTCCCTGGGTTTCTTGGGTAAGCCTTGCCTTCATCCTTTGTTTCTTTAAACTTTGACTTTGACCAGTCAGGCGTTTCCCCTACCAATTGCATCACATCTCTTATTAGCCCCTCCCCTTCGGCTCTGCTGCGACAAAGAACCTGAAATTGATGTCCTGTTGTGGTGTCTTTGTAAGCAATCATTTTCTTGCCTTTTCGCCAAGTCTTTCCATTTCCTTGCCCGAAAGTGTTTTTGATTTTATTGGCTAAAGTCTTCAAGGAAGTTTCGGTAATTGTCTTAGGGTCTTCTAGTATTCTTACAGTTATTCTTCCCTGGATAGGATATTCACCAGCCCTTACATCCTGAATTCTTTGTTGAAATAGCAAAACCACTTGTGGTTGAAATTTAACAACAGCTTGATATTCCTCAATTGGAATACTGTAAAAAGGAAACTCACCACCAACTCCACTGTCTACTAACTGTTGAAATAGTTGCATCCTAGCTAGGGTTTCGTGGATTGAGTCCCGCTCCTGATGGGTGCAAGCTAGGCGAGCGCTGGATCGTGGTGTGGTGATATTCGGATCCCAGTCTTCGTCTCCCAGGTCTCGAAAGTGTGCAATCACTAGCTTGTTATAGACTCGTTTAATTGCATCTTGTAAGTGTTCAGTGGGTGAAAAATTCTGAGGGAGGGACATGAGGTTAGTGTCTACAAACTGATTACAGCTATAGTTTAATTGACCCCCCGATAAAGCCCTATGAACTTAGCCACATTCTTCCCTGATGCTGTAATAGATGACACAGGAATAACATTCACCTGGACAGGCTTAGGGTTCCCTGTTAGCGAAGAACCCACGACAGAAAATTTCTATCGCGCTCTATTATTTCGGTTGCAGCAAAATGTACCCACAGAAAGAGTCTTTGACTTTAGTACGTCTGCGATGTCTTTGTATACAAATCCCGCCCAAGAAGTAAATAGTGGTACAGGGAGCTTTTTAAGGACTGGGTGGACAACTTACTTTTATAGCGAATTTGGAATTAATCAATTAGACCCCAATACTTTTGTCAATGAAGGTGGTTCATCCAGTCCTGGTCCTGGTCCCTCACCTAGTCCTGGTCCTTCACCAGCGGCAGGTGTTGATCCTTGGACCATCATTGATGTACCCACCACTAATGCCGCATTTGGTGATCGGCTATGGCTAGTTCCTGGAGCTACTGATATTGTCCTTCCGCCTCATGGCTCTGGTGGCGATTTGATCATTTTCAATAACACCGAAACGACTGTATCTATCACCGATATTCCAGGGGAGATAATCATCCCTGACGATGTTTCTCTATTGCTTGCTTCTAATGGGAGTAGCTGGAAGTACTATCTACATCCGTCAGGCACCCCAGGTATTGTCGTCCCAGTGAATTCAAATGTTGTAGATATTTCAGGATCCGACCCAGCAACAACGCTGCCTGAAGATATCTTTTATTTGTTTGGTACCAACCTTGGCGACACCACTTGGTCTAATCCCTTGGATGGGGTGCGCTGTGCAGCTTCATCCTCAAGCACTAGCCCTACAAACCTAAACTTTGCAGCCGATCGCAACTTAAATCGCTTTGATGCTGACAATACTCCTGGGGGCTGGCTGGCCTTTGATTTTGATCCCAGTGGGAATGGGACACGCGTTAATTTGAATGCATTTGCCTATCAACACATTTCGGGCTTTGCAGGGATTCGACTTCAGCAATTCGTTGTAGAGGCAGGTGATGGTGCTGATCTGGCGAGCGCCGCATGGACTGAAGTGGCAAGTATTAATGATCCAAACTTTCTCCCTAACACGGCAGGGAGTTGGTCAACAATTCGATCGCTGACGGCTAGACCTTCCCCTTATCGATTTGTGCGGATTCGCATAACAGGTCCCGACTCCAGCGGTGGGAACAATCTGTCAGGTTCTGAGGTGATTTTTGGGGGTGAAATTGTTCTTGCAAATTAACTAGTTAAAGTAGAATTTAAATTGACTACATTGGAAATAAACTGAGGTAAAAAACAGTGACTGAGCCTACTATTGCCGACAAATTCAATACCGTCGACGGACTGAATCCCGCCACAGTAGAAGCTGGGGGATTGCTAATTCCTTGGGAGCTACTAGATGAATTAGGAGTGTCTGTTGATAACCGCGATAAAGCCGACGCCATTGCCGCCGCCCTTGTGAAGCAAATTGCGTTAGCCTATCCCGTTGCCAATCGTGAGGCTGATTTTAATATCTCTGTCACTGGGTTGATTGAACGAGGGACCAATGATGTCCAGTTTGACAACGACGGGAATCAGTTCGACTTTGACAACTTCACAGCGACGATTAACCTCTATCGCCCATCTGAAGCGGTTGAGTTGAGCCCTAACAACTTTGTGACTCCGACAACCTAAGGAGCCAACAAAAGGATTGATTGATTGATTGTTTTAATTTTTCTTTCAATCCTGCTTACTTAATTGGTGAAAGTAGATGAGTGGAGGGACCCCATACTTTGCGGGCGCTTTAGTTGCCAGGTTTCAAGGGCAAACTACAAGAACTTGGGCGATCAATCCTGAGCAGTGGCAAAACGGTCCATTGCTTGGGGTGTGGAATACACAAGCCGAGTCAAGGCAGGTTGAGGTAGGCGAAACGCTGGTATCGCAAGACTTTAGTTGCAGCCGTAATCGAGTCCCTGGTAGTCGATACGGTTTACCTTGCGCTGAGGCCTGTGAAGAGTTTGGCAATCGCAACAATAGACAAATCTGGTACGACAACGGCTGGTCGCTAGTTAAACCCTCTGATGGTGTAACCTTCGACATTTGGGCGCGTTGTATTCCCTATGAGGTTTACGAAACCGAATATCGAACTGAATACCGATATACAGGTTTCATCCTTCCTGAGTCGGCACCACTTGCCCTCGGTTATCCAGATATTCAACAGGGGGTAGAAACACCATGGATGGAAACGTTGCCACCATCATCAGACTTTGAAATGGAATGGCTACCCCCTGCACTTTGTCATCCTGAAAGGGAGATAACCTGTGGAGATCTAAGCAGTGGATGGTGTTGTATCGATTGTGAAGAAATGAGTGGAATACTTAGGGACTACAGTCAGCAAATTAGTCGACAAGCAAGAAATATTCAAAAAATAAGTCAATCATTAAGGGCTAGTCAGTAATGTCAATATCATGTGATCAAATAAGTCAACGATTAGCTCAGATTGAATCCAACTTATCTTTGCTCGACACAAGAATTGATGAACTCGTAGAGCTAATCGGACAATACGGGAAACCCCCAACCAGAAAGAATGTCTTAGATTGGGTTCTTGGTGACATTAAAAATCAAGGGGCTATTGGTTTGGCTGTGTTGGGTAGTTTTGGTATTGCTATTCAAAAAAGCCCTGAAATTGCCAGGCAGAGAGCAAGCCTGGAAAAGCTATTTAAACAAGACAACGATATTAGAGATGTAGCCCTAAGGGCTGATAAAAATGCATTTGATGCCAGGGGCAGAGCCAATGCCCTTGCAAGCCAGGTAGACAAAACACGCGAAATTGCTAATGGCGCTCGCAAGGTTGCTAGTGAAGCTGAAATCGAAGCAAAGATCGCACAACTAACAGGAAAGAAAGCTCAGAACACAGGGCAGGAAGCAATTAAGCGAGTAGCCACCAAGGCTGACGCTAAGCAGGTCAATGGTCGGTTTAGCCGTATTGGCAAACAGATCAATCGATTTAATGTTGACCTTGGACAATTGTCTAAGCGTGTGATTGGAAATACTCGAATTGGTAAGGCTGCCTTAAACACTGCTAATAGCGCAAGGAAGCTATATCAACGTATTCCCGGACCACTGCGAAAGGCTTTAAGTGTTGGAGCGAGAGCACTAGGTATTGCAACCAATATTCTTTCAATTCTGGAAACATTTGCGACTCAAGCGATTATCAATAAGCTGCAACAGCAAATTGCATTTTTACAGAAAGATATTGCAAGCACTGATCAGGTTATTACTAGGCTTACCACTCAGGTATTGCGTAATCGAACTAAAGCCGAAGCTAACGAATCCAGGACTGAGATTAATCAGGGTGCAATTGAGTTTGTGAAGAGTGCCAGTGAACGTGAGGATAAGAGGCTTAGCAATTTAATCCAAGACTATTTCAGGGCAACATCTACAGCAATTCAAAGCACCAATAAAGTTGCTTTAGAAAACAGAAATAGAATCAATCAAGTAAGACAAGACCTGACTAGAAGGATCAGAGAAGAAGTGGCAGGACTAACGCAACAGATTGCAAAGGTAATCTCTAACCAGGGTGCTATCAGACAAGATATCTCTGGTTCTCAGCAGCGAATCAACGCACACACAACTAATGAAGTAGCAGGCATTCAACCTGCTATTACTTCCATTAGAAACAGCCTGCAAAGTCAGCTTAATTCCATCAAGCAGGCAATTGATGGACAGCTAGGAAGACAATTTCCCCAGACACAATCAGCCCTCAAAGGTGTAGAAGCTGGGTTGCAGAATGACATTAGGGGAGTGGAGGGACGTTTACAGGCTGCATTAAATAGCGGCTTGAAAGAATTACAGGGCAACCTGGATATTGATGTCGACACTAAAGCTATTGCCGCGGCTGTTTCTGTTGCTGTGCTGGCTGGCATTCGTCCGCTACTAAGTCGACTTAGCGGCTTGCCCTCTCAAATGTCAAGGTTAACTACCAACGTTGGTCAGGCACTGAAAAACCAGCAGGGAATGACAACCCGACTGAATGACTTACTTAAGCGTCCATCACCCAACTTAAAGCCCACCAATGATGCGTTGAAGCGCATTCAAAAGGGGGTAACTGAGAATAGTGAAAAGCTAGGTCCACAGATTAAATCTAAATTCGGCAAAAAGATTGGTATTGCTGGACGTTTATCTAATATGTGGCGCACATCTTTAGTGTCACAGGTGTTGAATGCCCTTAATACGGTGTTACTGCTTCACAATGCAATGATGTTGTCTCGCAACTTGCTTGAGTCGGCTGGTGATTTTATGTCGCTAACTATTCAGGTAATACAGCGCAAGTTCTTCGGTGTTGACCCTGATGAAACCCCCCCCATTGATGTTAACGAATTAGTGGGTCAGGGCTTTAATGGTTTGATGAATGACTTGTTGGGGGAAGAGTTGTGGCAGCAGGTACTAATTAAAATCAATAGCTGGTCTCGTATTGTTACCGCTGCATCAAACGTTATTTACTCAGTTAGAAACATGTTCGACGGGGTAACCGGCGCAATTGAGACGGCAGCTAACAATACCGGTCGGATCGGTAACGCTCTATTAAATAGTCGAGTAGTCCAACAAGGCTCATACTCGTTTATGCCTACCAATACGAGGGCGCAGACCGGTAGAGGGGCTGGATTGTTCAATTTCATCAATAACGCCACCGAGATACCAGATCTGGGGTCTACCGTAATGGGTGAGATTATCGGCGTTGACGATGAGGCGAGGGAGATGGGGACAAACTTCGGGAATCTTCAGAATGCCGCTGAACAGGAGCGGGTACAGAAGCAACAGGAGGACCAGGCAGCCCGACAGGCATCACGGGGTAGTGACCTATCGTTGCTCGATTTCTTGCCTGGTGGTGAGGAGTAGCCTTGAGTTTCCCGGTTTGAAACCGATCAACTAATTCAGCGTTCAGTTCCACCCGGAGCGATTCAGCGACAGGTGTGACAGTTAAGGCGGTGATCAGGTCCATGTGATTTTGATCACTGTCATTTTTTTGTGGTCATTTTCGAGGCAAAATAGACACCTTTTTTGGCTTGAGATAGTATTGGGATAGTTTGTTGCTACTAAATACTCTCAAGGACGCATAAACGCTGGGTCTACTTATTCCTTCACACGGAAGAGGTCACTGGTTCAAATCCAGTATCGCCCATCTCAAACCCCGCATTTTCATTGGTTTTGCGAGGGGCGATATTTTTCCACGAGTTCGGTTTTGGGCTCTATCGCTAGAGAGTGGATAGACGGCCCTTCCTGCACTCAAATGCTACATTCAAATCCAAAATCCCGGCTGGTATGACCCCAACTGGACCCACGCGATCGCCACCAGCCCCATCACCTTCCACGCCTATATCAGCTGCGTCAGGTGGTGTGTTGACTGGGCTCTGGAGGAGAGGATGCCCATGACCAGGGTGGCTCAATTGCTCAGTGGCGATCGCCCGATTTAGCGTTCGTTCTTAGGGTTTGGCTTATCAAACGTATGGCGTGATTTGCTGAGTCAGCTGAGTCAGCTGGGGCAGTGCTTCGATAGCCGCGCTCCAAACAAAGTCGAGGTCAAGGCGATCGTATTGATGGGCACTGATATTGCGCATCCCGATGACCTGGCTCCAATTAATGTGCTCGAGCTGGTTCTGAGCATCCTTGGAAAGGCGACGCGCTGCAAATTAAGGGGTTTGTAGCAAAATTGTAACGAGTTGTTGGTCCTTTGGCGTGGGATGGGTAGGGGGTTAACAGCGCGATCGCCCTATCCAGAGCGGCCTACCGAGAATCAAAGCCCAACAATCATTTTAAAAATCATTCTCGAAGAACAGTGACACGCTCAACTTTTTCCGCTATATTCAAATCGTGTGTGAGGAGCAAATCAAAGAGCGTGCCGAGACGAAACATGGAAAGTCGCCGGCGCGCTTTTTGATGTCTAGAAATATTTGACGCCCCAGAAATATTTGGCGCCTCGTTGGTGTCTAGATTGATGTCTAGGAACGGGGAACGCGACCCCGACGCCACAAACCCTACCGGGGCTGATCGCGATCGCACACCCGATTGAGGTGGTCGACTTTTGCCCCCCGCGCTTCCACATATTCCTTAAGCCAGAAGCAACCGCGATCCACCAGCTCCGCCAAATCCAGGTGACGGAAGATCGCTACCTCGTCATAGCCCGCCGAATTCAACCACTCCCCATCCGGACTGAACTGGACACTGCCAATGCCATCGGCATGATCCTTGATCTGCTTAATTTGTCCACCATTACGATCCCACAGCGTGACCAGCCCATCCCAGGAGCCAGACACCAAAAATTCGCCCGAGGGATGGAACTGAATCCGGGTAACCGCATCGATATGGCGCATTCCACGAAGTATTTCCCCTTCCAAGGTCCACAGATAAGCCACTTTATCCCCCCCAGCGGACGCCAGCAGTTGACCATCAGGGCTGAACGCCACATCGGAAATGTAATTGGTATGGCCCACAAAACGCCGTAGGAAATTGCCCTGCCCATCCCACAAATACAGGTCATGATCGCTCCCCCCCGCCGCAATATGCTGACCATCAGGGCTAAATTGCACCCGATTGATCCGACGATCGCCCCCCCCCGGCCCATCCGCAGACTCCACCGGCGGCAAATTCAACTGAGCAAACCGGGTGCCCTGGATCGTCCATAAATGAATTTCCCCATCGTCATAGGCGATCGCCAACTGATCGCCACTGGGATCAAAAGCAACACTCGTGGACGCGATCGTTTCCCCATCCAAAAAGCGCCGGCCAAAGGTCCGAAAGCGATCGCCCTCCAGATTCCAGAGCTGCACCCCACTATCCTGGCCCACCACCGCCACAAACGCCCCCGACGGATGGAACACCACATCATGGATCCGTTCGGTGCGAGGATTCCCCGCCGGACTCAGGACCCGATTCAGGGTACCGCTCTGATGTAGCAGCTTAATTTCTCCATCCACCGCCCCGGTCACAATATTGGCCCCATCGGGACTCATCGCCATCCCATAAATGCGATCGCCATGGCCCTGCCGATTCGCGATCGGTCCCTGCAACTGCCATAGCCGCACCGTCGTGTCATAGCTCGCGCTCACCAGCCACTGACCACCGGGACTAAAGGACAGGTTGGTCACCCGATCCGTATGGCCCATCAAAGTTTGCAACGGCTCCCCAGTGCGAGACCAAATCCGAATGGTCTTATCCTCGCTAGCGCTCGCCAACTGCTGCCCATCGGGACTAAACTTCACCGCAAACACGCGATCGCCATGGCCCGTCAACGTCACCGGCTTAGCCGAAGCCGCCCCTCCCGCCCCCAGGGACCACAGCTTAATCGTGCTGTCATAGCTCGCACTGGCCAACTGCTGCCCATCGGGACTAAAGTCCAAACTAAACACCAGCTTCGTATGCCCTTCCAACCGCCTCAACTCCTGGCCCGTCAGGGACCAAAGCCGCACCGTCTTATCATCACTCGCCGTCGCCAAGGTCTGGCTATCGGGGCTAAACACCACCCCCTCCACCGCATCGGTATGGCCGCGAATTTCCCGAACAAACTCCCCCGCCGCCGTCCATAACCGCACCGTATTATCAGCACTCGCCGTCGCAATCCATTCCCCATCGCCGCTATAGGTCACCCCAAAAATCGCCTCCGAATGCCCCTCCAAGGTGGCGATCGCCTCCCCCTGGAGATCCACCAAATGCACCACCGACATCCCCGATCCACCGGCGATCGCCATCACCTCCCCCGAGGGATGAAACGCCACACTATTGGCACTCGACTCCTGTTGCCAGACCCACGGTTCACCATTAGCCATCAACACCGGCTGCCCATTGGTCTGCCACAGCCGGACCGTACCATCGGTACTGGAAGACGCAAACACCTCCCCCGTCGGGCTATGGGCCACCGACCAAACAATATCGGTATGACTCTCCAGACGATTAAACTCCCGCAACTGGACCAAGGTTTGCCCCAACGTCGTCGCCAACTGCAACTCACTGCGGGCCCGCCCCGTCCTATTCCCCCACAGGGACCATCGCCGGTCCTGCAACGTTTGCCAAGCCTCCAGCGAGCGATCTAACGCCTCAAAAGGCTGATTACTATTGCCCAACAGAAAATCCGCATTCGCCGCCATCGCCTGAATTTGCGCCTCCGTCTTCCCCGCCGCCCCATACAGCGCCAGGCCCAGGGACGAAATCAGCAACATTGTCAGCACCGTCCCCGCCCCATACAACTCCCGCACCCGCCGTTTCAACACCCGATTCAACTGGGATTGGGTCAACCGAAAGCGGGCCTGTTCCGTCGCCTGCCGCCGCTGACGAATATAGGAGGTGAGATAATCATGCACCAACTGATACAGCCAGCTCGCCCGATCGCGGAACACCGTAATCAGCCCCGCCCCCTCCAGAATCTGAAGCACCGTATCCAACGCCTCACCGGCCGCCCCCACCTCAATTTCCAGCTCAGAGCGATTTTTCAATGGGCGCGTCCCATTTTCTGCCGTCAGTAAAAACAACACCTGCCAAGCGATCGCCTCCCCCCGGGGGCCACAATCCCGAATCGTAGTGCGCAGATACCGTTCCACCACCTGATTTTTCGACCCATACTCCCGGCTATAGGCCGCCAACGTCGTCACCCCATCGGTCTGAAGCTGCGCCCCCACCACCTGCAACTCAATGGGATTCACCCGCCCCGACTCCGCCGCCAAATCCTGCACCAACACCCGAATCAGCTCCGGCTCCAACGCAAACTGCGATCGCGCCATCAGCCCATTCACCGTCGCGATCGCATCCTCGGGGGAAAAATCCCCAATGCCATAGCGCACCTGACGATCCAACACATTGTTATCCACCGCCTCCAACGCCAGCGATCGCTCCCAATCCAGCAAAAAATGCAAATAATCTTCCCGGATCGAAAAAATCAACTTGACGTAGGGCAGATTCAAACAATCCCGCAAAAACTCAAAACACTGCCGCCGATCCTCCGGCCGCGTCCAAGTGAGGAAAAACTCCTCAAACTGATCAAAAATCAGCACCGTTAGGGACTGCCGCTCCCCATTGTGTCGGAGGCGTTCAATCACCTGATCCAACAACATCTGAGCCAACGGGGCATTAAACCCAAACATCGACACCGAATCAAACCCCTGGGGCGGCTCCATCTCCGGCAACGGCAAACTATCCCACTGCTGTAACCGCTCCATCAACCCCGCCATCGGCACGATCGCCCCCACCGACCCCCGCATCCGGGTCACCGCCAAAGACGCCGCCTCCGCCACCAACTTCGACGGGTTGAAAGTTGACGCGAAACTCGACGGACTAAAATTCGACGGATTAAAGCTAGACGAATTAAAAGGCGACTGGGGTGAACGAAAAGGCGGACGAACCTCCCCCCCCATCGCAGCCCCCAAAGGCCCCGTCGGCGGCGTCCCCGTCCTCGTTTTAGGCACCATCGGTTCCCAAGGCGTCGCCACCCCCAACGCCGTCGCCAGGGCCATCACCCAATCCGTATAATGATCCACAATCACCGGCAACGCCTGGCGATCGCCCACGGTCTGTCGCTGTAACTCCGGCACCAGCCCCGCCCGCAGAATCGAACTTTTCCCCACCCCCGATCGCCCATGGAGCACCGTCAAAGGCTGATCCGTCCGCCCCAACCGCTGCACCAAATTCACCACATCCCGCGATCGCCCCGACGCCTGAAGCTCCGGCGCCATCCCCGTCGGCATGGGCGGCGGCTCATCCTGCCCCACCGGCTCCCCCCACGTCGGCTGTAACTGGGACGGCCCCACAAACGCCAACCGACCAAACCGATGCTGGGCCAGCCGTAACTCCTGCTTCGTCTGGAATGCCCACAAATAATGATGCTGCGCAAAATACACCTGTTGCAACAGCGTCAGCACCGCCAACAACGGACCATCACTCCCAGGATGACCATCCAACAACCGCCGCGCCCACGCCAAAGACTCAATCGCCACATTCCCCTGACGCGATCGCCACTGGGCCACCGCCAACCGCCACAAATAGATCCCCCGTCGCACCGCCACCTCCGACGGCAACAACCAATTGCCCACTCGAATACTCTGATCACCCGAATCCGGCCAGAGGGGAAACGGCGAACTTTTCTCCCCAAACAGGGTCCGAGTCAAACAGCCCAACGCCTGCTTAAACGACGCCTCCGCCCGTAGCCACTGCGATCGCGCCAGGGCCACCTCCCCCAACAACCGATAATCCCGCGCCACCTCCAAACCCCACTTCCGCTTCCGGTGCCGCTCCATCGCCCCCTCGGCCAAATCCGCCAACTCCGTCCACCCCTGGAGCATCATCAAACACTCCCCCAAGGGGCCCACCAAACACCGATCCACCCACCCCTCGTGATCGTAGGGCTCCGCCAAAGCAATCCCCTCCCGCAACACCATCGCCGCCCGCTGCCACCCCTCCCGGGCCGTCGGCGTTTGGTTCGGCGTTTGATTCGGTGTTGGGTTTCGATCCTCCCAAGGCTCCAAGGCATCCAGCGATCGCGCCATCGCCCGCTGCTCCGCCTCCCCCCAACAACAGCACCGACTCAGCCAAAACAACGTGACGCAATAGCGACTCACCGCCGAGGGCTCCGCCGGCAACTGCTGCGCCCAAAAGGCCAAACTCTCCTCAAATAATTCCCGAGCCTTAGCGATCGCCCCCTCACCATAGGCCTCAACCCCCAACCCAAACGCCAACGCCGCCCGCAACGCCGGCGAACACGCTCCCCCCCGCGCCACCAGCTCCTGCTCCGCCGCCCGCAACCCACGCCCCAGCCCCGGCGACGCCATCGTCGCCCCAATGGACAAATCCAGACTATAAATTCCCGACACCCCCAACGCCCGCCGGAAAAACGCCTCCGTCCGCCCCCGCAAAAACGTCACCAACTGCTCCGTAGACACCTCCACCGCAATCGGCGTCGCCGCCCAACTCTTCAAATCCGGCGCCGATCGCGCAAACTGCTCCAGCGTCGAATCCGACAACCACATCACCACCGGACAAGGCAGCCCCTTAAAGCGATCGCGCAACTGATTCGCCACCCCCAACACCGACTCCAGATCCCGCACCTGGTTCAACCCCACCACCATCAGCGCCGTCGGCTGACCCACCGACGCCATCGCCTCCAAAGGCGGCAATAAATCCGGCAGATCCGGCAACACATGCACCCAATGGAGTCCCCGCCAAGGGGCCTCATCCAAGGGCAGCCGATCAATCCATTCCTGCTCCATCGGCGCATAATTACACCGCATCAGCACCAAAGAAAACTGCCCCTCAGACAGGGCGATCGCCCGCTGCAGCACCTGTTGCGATCGGGGAATAGAATCCACTGCGGCAGAGTCATCCAAGATACGCCGACTTTTATCACTCTCTGCCATTGTTACTAACCATGTACGGCACGCCGATGCCACTACCAAAAGCCATACCAGACTCAGTCGTAGGATCCCCAACCTACCCTTCTGGATTGCCACCTGCGTATTTAGACGTGCCTTTGAGTATCAAAGTTTATTAAAAATTCAATCCAAATTATACGGTTTGCCGATCTTCCCATTGTCGTGATCGCCATCCGTCCGTCACCTGTGGAGCGCACCCCTACACCCCGATCAAATTTGGCGCCCATAGCTCTCTCGTCCCCCCATAGAAGGGGAGGATCCTAATCCGGAGCGCCGCCCACCAAGCTAAACCACCCCCTCACTTTCAACAACAAGGTTTTACCCCCTAGTGGCCTGCCCCCCAAGCCACGGCTTCCCCCGCCCGCCCCCCCCTACTGCGACCGCCACGACCTACCCCGTCCACCGTCCCAGCCCCTAGCCACAAAGAGCATCTTGCTCGACAATAACCGTTGGGTTCCCCCCAGCCTGGGTGATTGTGCAAGTCGAGCAATTGGCGCGATCGCCCCGTGTCTCTCTCTCCCCTCCCTGACGCCCAAACCGCCCTCGAGGTTCATGAAATACTACGTTTCCCCCCGATTCGTTAACAAAGTAGCCCTGCACCTCACCAAAAACTACCTCGGGCTAACCCACGTACCAGTCCCCCTCATCCTCGGCATCCACGGCAAAAAGGGAGAAGGCAAAACCTTCCAATGCAACCTCGTCTTCGAGCGCATGGGCGTCAACGTCGTCCATATGTCCGGGGGAGAACTGGAAAGCCCCGACGCCGGCGACCCGGCCCGACTGCTCCGGCTACGCTATCGAGAAGCCTCAGAACTGGTCAAAGTCCGCGGCAAAATGGCGGTTTTACTTATCAATGACCTGGATGCGGGCGCAGGACGCTTTGATCGCCTGACCCAATACACTGTGAATACCCAGCTTGTGAACGCCACCTTAATGAACATTGCGGACAATCCCACCAATGTTCAGCTACCGGGCAGCTATGACAGCGAGCCCGTCCAGCGGATTCCCATCATCGTGACGGGCAATGATTTTGGAACGCTCTATGCGCCGCTGTTGCGGGATGGGCGCATGAGCAAGTTTTATTGGGAGCCCACGCGGGACGAGCGATTAGAGACCTTGGTACAGGTGTTTGGCGATGTGGGCTTAGCCAAGGGCGACGTGGGGCAATTATTAGATCGATTTTCCCATCAGTCCGTGGACTTTTTTGGCGCCATTAAATCCCGCGCCTATGACCATTGGGTCGAACAATGGATGTTGGAAATCGGACTAGACAACCTGTCCCCTCGGTTAGCCAAAGCCCAGGGAAAAAGCACCAGCAGCTCCGCCTTACCCTCCCCCACTTTGCCCCCCCTAACCCTGTCCGATGCGATCGCCTTTGGGGAAGAATTGGAAGCAGAACAGGACAAAATTCAAGCCTTACACCTGGTGGAGGATTACAACAAATATCGGGCGGATGATTCCCCCAGTAATGCTGCACCGAAGAATGGCAACGGGCGATCGCGCCCCTATGCGACGGAATCCCCGTCCAATCCTCAAATCAGCATGCCGATCATTCCGTCGACGGCTCCATCAACGGCTCCGTCGGCGACTCCGACTTTAGAGATGGCGCTACATACGGAGGTCCAGGGGATTATTAATGGGGGGCTCCGGTTAGGGGTTGAGTATGCCAGCCCCCGTCGATTCCGGGCTAATCATTGGGAATGTTTGGGCACGGTTGATCCGGGCAGCGGCGCGGAAGGGAAGGCGATCGCCTTGGTTGCATCCGCGTTAGAGCAGCATTCTCGGGAGTTTGTTCGGTTGGTGGCGATCGATGCGCAGCAACGTCGACGGATTCGGGAACAAATCATCCAACGCCCGTCCACCAACCAATAACCAAAAGCACTGATCAATAGCTAAAAACACTGAGTCCCTTACAGCAAACTTAAATACTTTGACACGACGTGCTCTTGTGTAAATTGGGACAGCCATTCTCGAGTCGGTAAACGGCGATCGCCATCCAACACCTGAAAAATCGCCCGAGCGATCGCCGGTGAATCTTCCACCGGCACCAGATGCCCAAACTCCCCACCATTCAAAATTTCACGGGGACCATGGGGACAATCCGTTGAAATTACGGGAACTCCCATGATCATCGCTTCCACCAAAACATTACCAAAGCCTTCCCATTGCGAAGACAGGACAAATGCAGACGCAGCTTTAAGGTACCGGAAAGGTTCATCAACAAACCCCACCAATTGGACCGTTTCCGTTAGATTATTTCGCAGGATATAGTGTTCCAAATCGGGTCGTTTTTCCCCCTCCCCCAAAATCAAGAACCGCACCGATCGAGACTGACTGATAATCTTTGCAGCCTTTAAAAAGGTCTTAAAATCCTTTTGTTCCATCAACCGACCAATACCAAGCACAACAGGAATATCGGGATCATTTAGCCAAGGATGATCCGCTGCTTTGATAGGGTTGGGATCGAAATTCGCCTCAAAAACAGGATTATAGATCATTGCTATTTTACTAGGAGAAATCTTGGCTGTTTTAGCCAAATCCTCGGCAACCCCTTTAGAAATCGCTGTAATTTGATCAGCAAAGGGATAGAGAAGACGACTCGATAGGGGGGTCAGCTTTGCAGTCAATTGGGGAAGTCGGGCCGCTTCGACGGACAGGGTATTTCGTTCACTAACAATGACCCGAGTTTTAGCACCGGACAAGTACTTTGCCACAATTGCAATTTCACAAGGGTAGTGGAGTGCCGAAATCAGAACATCGGGCTGGTGCTCGCGAAGATAATGGATTAATCGAGGCGGCGATCGCCAAAGCTGCTTACAGCCCAAATCAAACCGCCGTATATTCGGATCAAGCTTATTGATATACGCACCACTCCAATGGGCGAGCACCATATCGACAGAATATCCTAAATCAACAAAGGAATTCGCCAAATTAACTGCCATTCGCTCAGCCCCTCCCCCGAATAAAGAGCGCATGAAGAATGCAATTTTAGTAGAAGATGAAGGATGGTTCTCCATTTATCAATTATTCACGATGATTGACTTTGCTGATAGCCATGCCCATTGTATAGTCGCGCTAGAAACAATCAGGTTGTTTCTGTAGTCATGCCAGCCCCGTTATGCCAGAAAGAGTTTATAGGCAGGGTTCTCGTTTTCATCCCAATAGCGATAGCCTAACGTATCCAGAAAATCTTGCCATTGGGATTTTTCCGTTTCTGGCACCTGAATCCCCACAACAATGCGCCCATAGTCTGCCCCAGTATTGCGATAGTGGAACAGACTAATATTCCAGTTGGGACTCATGGCGTCCACAAAGTCCATCAAAGCTCCAGGACGTTCCGGAAATTCAAATCGGTAGAGCAATTCATCCTGCGCCAACGGCGATCGCCCGCCCACCATATGCCGTAAATGCACCTTGGATAGTTCATCATCGGTCAGGTCTAATACCTCAAACCCTTCCCCTTCAAACGCCGTTTTAACCACCCCGCCATCCTCACGATTAGCAATCCGAACCCCAACAAAAATATGGGCAGTCTGAGTATCAGCAATGCGATAGTTAAATTCCGTCAAACTGCGATCGCCCATACAGTTGCAAAATCGCCGTAAACTACCCGGCGTTTCCGGAATCGTAACCGCAAAAATCGCCTCTTTCCGTTCCCCTAAACCCGCCCGCTCCGCCACAAATTGCAGCCGGTCGAAATTCATATTCGCCCCACAGGCGATCGCCACCAGGGTTTCATCCCGAATCCCCGTCTTCTCCACATAGGACCGCGCCCCCGCGATCGCCAAAGCCCCCGCCGGCTCTACGATCGATCGAGTATCCTCAAACACGTCCTTAATGGCAGCACAAGTATCATCAGTGCTCACCAACAAAATTTCATCCACGTACTCCTGACACAGGCGGAACGTCTCCTCCCCGACCCGACTCACCGCCACCCCATCAGCAAACAATCCCACCTGATCAAGGGTTATCCGCTCCCCCGCCGCCAGCGATCGCGCCATCGCATCCGCATCCACCGGCTCCACCCCAATAATTTTGATCTCCGGACGCAACCGTTTGATATAGGCCGCAATCCCAGAAATCAGCCCCCCCCCGCCGATCGCCACAAAAATGGCATGGATGGGCTGTTGCCACTGCCGCAAAATTTCCATCCCAATGGTGCCCTGACCCGCAATCACATCCGGATCATCAAAGGGATGCACAAACGTTAACCCCTGCTCCTGTTCCAGATGGCGAGCATGGGCACAAGCCTCGTCATAGGTATTGCCAAACAACACCACCTGCCCGCCCCGACGCCGCACCGCATCCACCTTCAACCCCGGCGTCGTCACCGGCATCACAATCGTAGCCAGAGTCCCGAGACGCTGAGCCGCCAAAGCCACCCCCTGAGCATGATTTCCCGCCGACGCCGCAATCACCCCCCGCGCCAACACCTCCGGCGGCAAAGACGCCATTTTGTTATATGCCCCGCGCAACTTAAACGAAAAAACCGGCTGCATATCCTCCCGTTTCAGGAGCAAACGATTATGCAACTGCGCCGAAAGCTTAGGCGCCAAATCCAAAGGAGACTCTTGAGCAACATCGTAAACACGAGCCGTCAGGATACGTTCCAGATAGTCATTAGCCATGGGTATATCGGCAAATCAAGCAGATCAAGTAGAGGCAATCAACGGAAGAAGAGGAGCAAACCAACCAGGGCAGCCAGGGGAGCACCAGAATCACGCATCATTAGTGTCAGCGCCAGTGTCAGCACTATCACTGTCAGCATTATCAGCCGGAGGACCTTCATTATCAGCCGAGGGGTCATCCTCCGGCGGCAAAATCGGGAAAGGAATCGGCGGACGAGGCGGCGGCATCACCGGAGTCGGCTTAGGCAGGACGCGGGGCCGGTTGGGATGACCATTGGCTGCACTGGCAGTCGGCTTAGAAGACGGTGGGGACGACAGTGAGCGATCGCCCCGAGCATCCAACAAACCAAGTTGCAAAATCCCCAACTGTCGTAACTGTAAATAGGTCGACAAATCCACCTCCCCCGCCTGAAGGAGCGCCCGATACTGGCGATCGACATCAGCCATCGCCGCCTGCCGCTGCGCCGGCGACCCCTGGCGATGAACCTCCACCTGATCCAACACACTCACCGTATCCCCAATTTTCCGCTGCCGCTGCTGCTCCAAAACACTGCGCGCCTGCTCCGCCAACAGCACCAACGTCCCACTAATTTGCTCATAGGCATCATTCGACATCGCCCCATCAAGGGACATCAACCGATACCGCTGCAAAATCTGAGTAATCTCATCCAAAACCCCCTGAGGATCCTGATCCACCAACGTCCGTAACCGCGTAATCGCCTCCCGGCTCGCCTGGAGCACATGGGACGATCGCCGTTGACGCCACCACCCTAGGAGCAAACCGATCGCACTGGTCACCAGCAACGCCAGGGCATACTCCTGAATGACTTCATTTTCCTGAATCGAACGCAACCACGCATTACGAGGATCCCCCTTCTCATACACCTGCTGCGCCGCGATCGCCGTATAGAGAGAATTCCGCTGAAGCACCTCCTTCGGATCCCCCTCCACCAACTCCGGATAAAACAGCGCATACTGGCGAGCCGTGGACAAAACCGCCCAGGTCATCAAACTAATCGCCGTGCGATCGGTTTCATTCCCCGTAATCAACGCCGTCCCCGTCGCGATCGCCGGCACATCCTGGGGAGGCTGCGTCCGCACCGGATTATAAATCCCCTCCGGAATCACCGTCTGATGATAAGACTCCGGAAAATTCGCCGTAATATAATTCGCCACCGACGGCGGCACCGCCAGCAACGTCAGCGGCGGATCCGAATTTTCCAACGCATCCCGCACCGTCTTATTTTGACCAATCGTCCCCACATAAGCGATCGCATCCACCTGCCCCGCCTCCAACGCCCTCAACCCTTGGGAAAAGGACAACGGTCGAGGCTGCACCTTCAAATCAGACTGCTCCAACAGGCGCTGGGCCGTAAACGCCGTCCCACTGCCCTCTTGGCCCATCGCCACCCGTTTCCCCTGCAAATCCAAAATGCTCGTCAGACCACTATCAGACCGAGCAATCAAATGGACATACTCCTTCGCCAGAATCGCCACCGTTTGCACCTTGCCCTGCCGCAAAGCCGGCCGCGCCACATCCAACTGCACCAGGGCAAACATCACGTCCCCATCCATCACCCGCCGCAAATTATCCTGAGACCCCCGCGACGCATGGGCATCCTCAATCAGCACATCCCCCACCCGTTCAGCCGATCGCGCCATCTGCTCACTAATCCGCTGATAGGCACTGCCATTCTGCCCCGACGCCATCGTCACCCGCTGAGGCGAAAACCCACCCCCCGCGATCGCCACCACCCCAACGCCCACAACACCCACGACACCCACAACGCCCACTACTACCCAGCGGCCACCCCAGGTCCATCGTCCCCTCAGACTCTTAAGTTTGAGAGCCTTAAATACTCGTCTCCCCCGCGCCACACCCCGCCTCCTCAGTCGATCACGTTGGTCAATCCGTGCTCCGCCTCCAGGTCACCCGCCGTAGCTCTGGCATCCCGCTACTGCTTCGGGGCCAGCACCTGCTGTTGACTATCCGGATCCCGGACCTCGCTGGGTCGCTGGTTCAACTTACGAATTCGCCGCGACAACAGGCGAATAATATTCACCGCAATATCCGGCGTCTCATCAATCGCATCGTAAAGCTGCTGCTGAGTCAGCACCAAACACTCCGACTTATCAATCGTGCTCACCGACGCCGATCGCGGCTCCGCATCAAACAGGGACATCTCCCCAAAAAAAGACCCCTTCCCCAAATTGGCTAAATCCCGCTCCCCCGTGTGGACCCGCACCTTGCCAGAGACCACAATATAGAGCGATCGCCCTTCTTGTCCTTCCGTAAAAATCGTATGCTTCTTCGGAAACGACAGCTCATCCATACAGGACGCCAAACGAACCAGAAACTCGTCCCGCAGCTCCTTAAAAATAGGAACTTCTCGAATAAATAGGAGGCGATCAACGCTGGTGAGCATGGAGATGCGGGCAAACAGGAAGAACGAGGGAACCGATCAAACCGATCATCAAACCGGTCAATGGCGCGAGCGCGATAAAAGCTGGACCAGGATCAACCCATCAACCCAACTCAACCACCAAAAATCAACGCCGATTAACACCTTATTAGAGCCCAGCAACGGCTCGCACGTCAAAAGCCCAACTGGACCTCCATACTATCCTGCTTGCCCCGTTCCGGCGAGTCCATGGGTTACAGACTGAGACCCAGCGGCAATCCCCACCCAATCCCAAGCCAAATCGAGAGCGATCCTAACTTCCCGGCTCCAACCCCAACTCCGAGGTCATCTGACTAATCTGGGCCGAGACCAACGGATCAGGATCATTCTGCAACCGGGGCAACAGCTCCGCCAACGCCCGCTTAGACGCCACCATCAGATAGGACAACACCGCCTCCCGGACAAACCCCCGGGGATGCCGCAAACAAGCCAACGTCTGATCCGTCGTCAAACTCCACCGCTCCTTCCGAGCCAAATGGAAGCAACACGCCAACGGCCAAGCCGACAGGAAATGCCGCAAATTCAACAACCGACGGATGCGATCGCGAGGAATCATCGGCTGATAATCCACCAACTCCCCTAAAGCCTGGAGCTTCTCGCGCGGGGACTCCGCATCCAACAAATTCAGCACCGCCCGCTTACTCGGAATATCCAGCGTATTATCCAAAATCTCCAACCCTCGCGCCGTACTATCCCCCGTCCCCGAGCGAATATTAAACGCCGCCGCCTGCACCGCCCCCAAGGGATACAGGAACTTCATCAGCAAAAACAACTGTTCCTGCCCATCGGACATGCCGTCAGTCAACGCCTTACGCAACAGATCCGCCTCATCCCCCGGCACCCGCGCCTCATTCAAATCCAACAACGCCGCACAATGCTGGCCAATCAACATCAACTCCTGATCAATCAGCGTCTCCACCCCGGTCCGACCAATGCGATTCAACACCCCCTCAATCCCCACCTCATCGGGAATCTTCAGTAGGATTTTGAGCACATTTCGCCGCGCCGTGCCCCAAGACACAAACAAATTCGCCACCAACGCATCCAACGCCGCCGCCGTGCCCAACTGCCCGATCGCGGTACAGGCATGGGTGCGCATAATCTCCGGCTTACGAATATCCTGAGCCACCGCCGCCAACAGCGGCAACGCCTCATTGCCCAACTTCGCCAGCCCCTTCAACGCCGACTCCCGGGTCGCCTTATAGCTCAACCCCTCCAACAGAGACGGATAATATTCCTCCAACCGCGCCGACGCAATCACTTCGAGCAAGGCACACCGCACCTCCAACGAATCATCCTGAAGCAAATTGGGGATATGGAGCCGCAGCGCCTGCAAATAATCCGCCTCTCCCAAGGCACGACAGCCCATCACCCGCTCTTGAACGCTGCCACTGGTCAACATCCGCCGCAGACAATTGGTCGCCTCCGCCTTCTGCCCCGGCGTCCCCCGCCGCATAATCAACGACGCCGCCGTCCCCCGCACCGTAGGATCCACCTCCGCCCGCAAATAGGGCTGCAAATGGCGCACATCCTGCTCCGTCTCCGTCAGCCACAAATAGCGCAACGCCACCGCTAACACCTCCGGCGGGGGCTGCTGTACGATTAGCGCCCGCACCTGCACCAAATACTCCTCGCTCGGCTGCTGGAGCATCACATCCAAACTCTGGCGCTGGAGAGGCGGCGTCAAACTGGTCAACAGGGGCGCCAACACATCGCTGACATTATCGGGATCAATCCGACTCAACAGCTCAATACACGATCGCTTATCCTCCGGCGTGGTCCCATCTTGTTCCAGGGCCTCCACCACCGCCAACTTAAGGGTGCCCGAGTCCACATCCATGGCCCCCAGCCGTCCCCGCTCAGCACTCAGCACCAGCAAACTGACATAGCGCGATCGCAACGCCCAGACCGAGCCCAACCACAGGGCCGCCATCACCACAATCTGGCCCACCACCACCCAACTTTGCAGCGGACCAAAATTATCAGGCACAAGCTGCTTACACACCCAAGTCGTGCCCAGGATCAGCAAACCCGCGCCGCCCGTAGACAGGGACTCAAACCCGCCCCGCACCCGGGCCTGAATACTGCCGCGAATATTCTCCGGCACCGGCTGGAAAAACACCGGATTCGCACTCGCAAATAGGGTGTAGCGCAACAGCTCATCGGAGAACTTAATCGCGATCGCCCCCAAATAGAGGCTGGACATCCCCCCCGTCAACTCACTCAAGCCCGACATATTCAGGCCCCCGGCGATCGCCCCCAGCCCGACCAAGACAATCAACATCGGTTGAATCGCCGCTGCCCGGAACAGGCCCAGGCGCTCAATCGCCCGACTGGAGATCAACCACTGAGCCGTCAGCTCCGCGATCCCCAAAATGCCATTAAACACCCCCAAGAAACTCGCAACCGCACTCGCCACATCCTCCTGGCCCGCACTCTGCAACTCCACCTGATCCAGGAACTGAAACTCCACCAACAGCAACAGCACCTGAGCCAGCACAAAAAACGCCACCAGCCAGAACACATAATTCCGCAGCGGTCCCTGAAGGCGACGATTCGCCGAAAAATCCGCCTGCTCCTCCTCAAAATATCGCGTCGGCGAATCCGGAAACGCCTGACGATAACTTCGCCCCAAATAGGACAAAATCAAACTGCCGATCGCAATACTTGCCGCCGACAGCAGCAGCACATTCTGCAAACCAACCCAATCCAACAACAGCGGCAACGAAAAGCCACTGATCACATCCGCCACCAACACCCCGCTGCTGATAATGGGATAGGTGCGCTTAATCTCCCGAATATTAAAAAGCTGATTCGCGGTAATGGACGTATTGATATCGTTCAACACATAGGTCACATCCAGCCACAACCGCATCACAAACACGGTATAGACCGCCAAATGCTCAATGCCCAACCCCGCCCGGAACATCACCAGGGGCAACGCAATAAACATCGGCGTCCCCACCATCACCTGGCGCAGGGAAATCGTCCGCTGGACCCAGGAATAGGCAAACCCCAACGACGCGCCAATAACAGCATTGCCCACATAAACCAAAGGCAACTGATCCGCCCCAAACTTATCCAGGAACAGACCCGCCGTACTGTTATCCAGCCAGCTCAGACCAATGGTCGTAAAGGTATAGAACGCGAACATTAACCAGGTGCGTTCGCTTTCTTCAGGTCTTAGGTTGAGCCAACGCAGCAGCCCCGCAAAAGGGCTATTCTTGGCAGTTCCCTGGTAGCTGGCATCCATTCCGGGTTACGTCCTCGTGGTGGGCTGGGAGATTCAGGAAAGGTAACGGCGGCGATCGCCCCCGACAAATCCCTCCCAGTCTCCCCCATTCAAACAAATTCAGCGCGAAGATTTCCCAAAAACCGGATGCGGGCACAAAACCGGAGGGCTGGGGCAGCACTGTCGTTCTAAGACCTCATTCTATAGGCCCATCCAGACTCCAGCCTGAGTCAGAGCCCACCTTCCCCAGCAATCCCCCTGAACAGGGAAGGAAATTTAGCAAAAAAGGGAGTCACTCGCGGACAGCGAATCACTCCCAATGGTCTTTGAGGGAATAACAACCTTGAGGGAATAACAACCATCAAGCTCATTTCCAGAATCAGCAGCGGAGGTCGCTGTCCCCTACTTGTTCTCCTTCTTCGGCGAAAACAAGATCATCATATTTCGCCCTTCGCGCTTCGGTCCCAACTGCACCTCCGCCAGTTCTTTCAAATCCTCACGCATTTGCTCCAGCAACCGCTGAGCCAGGTCAGAGTGCTGAATCTCCCGTCCCCGGAACGTGATGGTGGCCTTAACCTTATCGCCAGCCTTGAGAAACTTTTCAGCCGCCCGCCGCCGCACCGCATAATCATTCGGGTCAATCTTATAGCGCATCTTGACCTCTTTAACCGTGGCCGTATGCTGCTTCTTGCGGGCTTCCCGAGCCTTCTTCTCCTGTTCAAACTTGAACTTCCCATAGTCCATGATCCGACACACAGGCGGCTTCGCCTTGTCGCTGATCACCACTAGGTCAAGCTCTTTCTCATCAGCAAAAACCTGAGCCTCACGGGGAGACATGATCCCAAGCTGTTCGCCATCGGTACCAATGACACGAACCTCAAGGAAGCGGATATTTCCGTTGATGGGAGGTAAATTTTGGGCTTTGCGCGGTGCTCTTCTTCTGTCGGCCACAGGCGTGAATTTTTCAGGTGTGATAGGAACAATGCGAGACTAGACATAACTAGCCGCCCCGAAGGACTCACTATCATTCTAAGGGGCTGGTCTCTCTTTAAGGGTCGGTTCTCACGAGTCTTTGGAAAAATTTGCGTTTAAAATTTGCTTTAATTCGCTTTTCTTTAATTTGCTTTTACTTAACCGGCATGTCTGCTGAGGACTCAAACGGGGGAAAGGATTGATGATGGGGGAAAACCAGTCCACGATCGCCCCAGCCAACAAGGGTGCCGGAGAGAGTCAACCACCCTCCCCCCCCAAGGTCCTAGGAGGATGGCAGGTCAAAACAGGGCACTGGCGGGAATGGCAATGGCGGGGCTGGCGCGTAAAATATGCCTATCTCCCCGGACCGGCCCAGTCAACGCGATCGCCCGCCATACCGCCGATAGTTGCGATCCATGGCTTTGGCGCCTCCATCGGCCACTGGCGACACAATTTTGAAGTTTGGGCCCAGGCCGGTCCCGTCTATGCCCTTGATCTCGTCGGCTTCGGGGGATCCGAAAAACCACCCACCGACTACAGCGGCACCCTGTGGGTAAACCAGGTCACCGCCTTCCTAGACGAAATCGTCAGAGAGCCCGCCATCTTAATCGGCAACTCCATCGGATCGGCGATCGCCATGACCGTCGCCCACCAATCCCAACAAACCGGTCAAAAACGCGCCGCCGCCGTCATCGCCCTCAGTCTTCCGGACACCGCCGCCCGCGCCGAAATGATCCCCGGTCCCTTGCTACCGGTCGTGTCCTTTATGGAACGGGCGATCGCCAATCCCCCCCTGCTCAAAACCATCTTTTATTGGGTGCGCCAACCCAACATCATCCGCAACTGGGTCGGCATCGCCTATCCCAACAAAACCGCGATCGACGACGACCTCGTCGACATCCTCAGCGGGCCACCCCAGGAACCCGGCACCGCCGAAGCCTTCGTCCGCATCCTTCGCGGCATGACCAGCCCCACCTTCACCCCCTCTATGAAGCCCATCCTGGCCGCCGCTCAAATTCCCGTGCTCGTCCTCTGGGGATCCCAAGATCGAATGATCCCCCCCGCCCTAGCCCGAGGATTCGAGGGATTAAATCCCCAAGTCACCGTGCGATCGCTCGAAGGACTCGGCCACTGTCCCCACGACGAAGCCCCCGACCAACTCAACCCCCTCATCCAGGACTGGATCGCCCACACAGTTTGTCCCACCCCAACGGCCCCGGTTCCAGTACCATAGGAGTTTCTGATTTCATCCGAGGTCGTTGGCTTAAAGCATTCGAGCATTCGATTGGCCCCCGACCCCTGAACCCTGTTTGAGAGTGAAAGACTAAGATTCCGAACCCATGAAACACACCCTATCGGTGCTAGTCGAAGACGAAGCTGGCGTCCTGACCCGCATCGCCGGCTTATTTGCCCGCCGTGGTTTCAACATTGAAAGCCTCGCCGTCGGTCCAGCCGAACAAAACGGCATCTCCCGCATCACCATGGTGGTCCCCGGCGACGATCGCATCATCGAGCAAATCGTCAAACAGCTCTACAAACTGATCCACGTCCTCAAGGTTCAGGACATCACCGAACAACCCTGCGTCGAACGGGAACTAATGCTTCTCAAAGTAAATGCCAACAGCGCCACCCGGTCCGAAGTCATCGAGTTGGCACAGGTCTTTCGCGCCCGCGTCGTCGACATCGCCGAAGACTCCCTGACCCTCGAAATCGTCGGCGATCCCGGCAAACTCGTCGCCCTGAACAACATCCTCAGCAAATTTGGCGTTCGCGAAGTCGCCCGGACCGGTAAAATCGCCCTGCCCCGGGAATCCGGCGTCAACACCGAATACCTCAAGGTAAATTCCACCCAAGAGCGCGTCCCCCAGCTTCCCTAGGGCCCACCCTGAGGACAGAAGGGGCCCAGCCGGAACCCCGCAAGGTACAATCAAACATTGTTTTGGGACTGCCGCTAAATCACCCTAGCGTCGGTCTAGTCAGCGGCGGCCGCGGTCACCTCAGGGCTTTCCCGGCGTCTCGAACCCAATGGATTTGTGCGCTGTCAGCGCCCCGGATCTTCTCCCCTAGCTCTACCCGGCACTAGCCCCCAGATCTAGGCACCATCCAAGCCCTATTCCTTTCGAAACCATCAGTTCACGCAATCCCCATGATCCACGAAGTATTCATGCCCGCCCTGAGTTCCACCATGACCGAAGGCAAAATCGTGTCATGGGAGAAAGCCCCAGGCGATCGCGTCGAAAAAGGCGAAACCATCTTGGTGGTGGAATCGGATAAAGCGGACATGGATGTGGAATCCTTCAACGAAGGTTTCTTAGCGGCAGTAGTCTCCGACGCAGGGTCTACGGTAGCCGTCGGTGAAACCATTGCGCTGATTGCCGAAACCGAAGCCGAAATCGAAGAAGCCAAATCCAAGGCCGGCAGCGGTGGCGGTGGCGCCGCTGCCCCTGCACCCGCTGCCCCGGCT